>DFOV01000089.1:502-1148 GCA_002376965.1 Gammaproteobacteria bacterium UBA3532 | reverse complement strand
CCCCGCCATTAACCAAAAATCGCTCGCGCGCCAATAACTATAGCTCTTTGAGCGGAAGTTATCACCACCAATGGCTAGCTGTTATTGTTAGGTTACGCTGTCGCTAACCTAACCTACAAGGGAAGCGCGATTATCCCGCATAAACATAATACTTCAACATGTCCTTCCAGGTGATGATACCTACCAGCTCTTCGTTGTCGTCGACCACTGGTAAGCAGGAAATGCCATTTTCCAGGAGTAGGATGGCGGCGGTGTCTATGAGGGTGTCGGGGCGGGCGCTGATGACTTTGTTTGACATTATATCAGCGACGTGGCGAGCCAGTAGTTGCTGGTCATGTTCGGTGGTTTCAGCGGTGTCTATATAGGGGCTAAGGTTGGCTAACACGTCGCGATCAGAAACAATACCAATGGCTTTATTGCTTTCTGCCACTACTAGGTGGTGGTATTGAACCTCGCGGAAAATATCACGGCAGTGGCCGACAGAATCCTCGCGAGAAACACAGTGAACCTGCTTACTCATGATCTCTTCAACAAACATAACTGCCACTCCCCTATTTTTGCTTGTTTTTGTCGATAATTCGTTGACCACGGCGTACCCAAACACTGGCGCGGTGTTCTTCTTTTACCCGCCACTGTGCACCGTTAA
>DFOV01000089.1:0-200 GCA_002376965.1 Gammaproteobacteria bacterium UBA3532 | reverse complement strand
CCCGCCACTGTGCACCGTTAATCGATAGCAACACATTGGGATACAACATTTTTTGGACGACAACCTGAATATCGTCTTTGCTCTGCAGTTTACCATCCAACACACTGCGTTCGGCTAGCAACTGCTCAATGCGCGTTTTAATGGTGAATATGGCTTGACTGACTTTCCGTACCTTGTCGAGCTTAAGCTGGCCAAGCTTT
>DFOV01000091.1 GCA_002376965.1 Gammaproteobacteria bacterium UBA3532 | reverse complement strand
TGAGTGTAGGGGATAACGTCTAACAAATCGTTACTGTGGCTTCACGCCTGTACTGAAAAATGTGGCAAAAACAGCGTCTGAACATAGCATCGATGAAAAGACTGCTATAATATGCGTCGTGGTGGTGAATAAATGATGTGTGCCGATGTTTATTAACGGTTGGTTGTTTATTAACGGAGGTTGGTAGATAATTGAGCGCACAATCTTGGATTAGTTTCAAAAATAATTTAATGGAGTCAATTATGCTTTTTCGCAAACTTCTATTGAGCACGGCAATTGCGGCCTGTGCGACCGCAGCTGTAGCGGCCGATAAAGCACCGCAACCGTATCGCGTTCTCGGCTTTGGTGGTGGTTATACTTATGATAGCGACCGCAACCTTGAGGATGATGTTGCCTTATTTGGACTGGGTGGTGGATACGCTTTCGATAAGAATATGAGTATCGAAGGGGCCTACTCAATGTTCACGACCTCACAGGTTGATCGTGATGATAAAGACTATGACATGGAAGGAGAGCTATTTAGCTTGAATGGCCTTTACCACTTTGGCGAGCCTGATGACATTCGTCCGTTTGTTCAGGTTGGCTTAAACTACCTCGGCCTGGAGCATGAAGCCGATGACGACGATGACACCATGCTATCTATTGGTGGCGGTGTTGAAAAAGTATTTTTTGACCACATCGCTGTTCGCGGCACCATAGCAGCACTTGCTGGAGACAGCACAGACGCAATGGCGACCATTGGTCTGGCTTATCTATTCGGCGGTGACAAAAAACCAACCGATTCTGATGGTGATGGCGTACTTGACTCACAAGACAAATGCCCAGGCACACCTGCTGGTGAACCTGTCGATAGCCGAGGCTGTGAGCTGGATGATGATAAAGATGGTGTATTTAACCGCCTTGATGCCTGCCCAGCAACGCCAGCCGGCGCTAAAGTAGACGCTAAAGGATGCCCTCTGGATTCAGACAAAGATGGTGTTGCTGACCACTTGGATCAATGCCCTGCAACACCAGAAAATGCAGAGGTTGACAAAGTTGGCTGTCCACTTGACTCAGACAAAGATGGTGTAGCAGATCACGTAGATGAATGTGCTAATACGCCTATGGGTGCTAAGGTCGATGCAAAAGGCTGCCGCATCATGCTTGAACAGAAAGTGGCCATTGACGTAGCTATCACTTTTGCCAGTGGCTCCGATAAGCTAACTCCTCAATTTTATCCTGAAGTTATTCGCGTTGCTAAATTCATGACACTTTACCCAGATACGAAAGTTGTCATCGAAGGCCACACTGATTCACAAGGCAGTGCAGCTTTCAATCAACGCTTGTCTGAGCGTCGTGCGAAAAGTGTTGCGAACTTCCTGGTTAAAAATGGCGGAATTGATGCCAGCCGAGTTAGCTCAATTGGTCACGGTGAAGCTAAACCTGTTGCCGACAACTCAACCGCTCAAGGTCGTAAGCAAAACCGCCGCGTTGTTGCTGTCGTAGAAACTACAGTGATGGTAGGCCAATAACCTCCTTCCTGCTGTTAAAAAAGCCGCTCTTATGAGCGGCTTTTTTGTTACTATACTCCCCTATGCCAGATATTCTCTTATCCACAATCAACGCTAAATACATCCATGCCTCGCTGGGACTCCGCTACCTATATGCCAACATGGGAGCACTGCAATCCAGCACCGCGATGCAAGAGTTTACTCTGGAAGCTAGAGCCATCGATATCGTTGAATCGCTTCTCAATGAGGAGCCGAAAATTATTGGCTTCGGCGTATACATCTGGAACGTAGAACTAACTAGCCATGTCGTCATGTTGCTAAAAGCCATTGCACCAGAAATCCAGGTTATCGTCGGTGGCCCGGAAGTGAGCTATGAGTGGGAAAGTCAAGACTGGCTTAAACAAGTCAATTATATTCTCCCTGGCCAAGCAGATAAAAGCTTTCCTGAACTGTGTCAAGCGATACTGGATGGTAAGGCCCCTTTAACCAGAGTAGTCCAGCCAACGCCTTTTAAGCTCAGTGAACTGACTTTCCCTTATTCTGTTCTAACGGATGAGGACATTAAAAACAGAATTATTTACGTTGAGGCCTCCAGAGGTTGTCCGTTCAAGTGTGAATTTTGCTTATCCTCACTGGACAAAACGGCAACCCCCTTTTCATTGGATGACTTCCTTGAGCAAATGGAATGCTTATATCAGCGGGGAACTCGCCACTTCAAATTCGTGGATCGCACTTTCAATTTGAAAGCTAAAACCGGCATAGCCATCCTGTCTTTTTTTCTGGAACGCCTGGATGACGACCTGTTTTTACACTTTGAAATCATTCCGGATCACCTGCCCGAGGCGCTCAAAGAATGGATTGCGCGATTTCCGCCTGGCCACTTGCAATTTGAAATCGGTATTCAATCATTTAACCCCCAAGTGCAAGAGACTATTAGTCGCAAACAGCACCACCAACGCACCATAGAAAATATCAACTGGTTGCGTCAGAATAGCCAGGCACATCTGCACACCGATTTGATTGTCGGGTTGCCGGGCGAAACCCTGGAAAGCTTTGCCCAAGGCTTTGATCAATTAGTGGCACTGAATCCGCATGAAATCCAGGTAGGTATTCTAAAGCGCCTCAAAGGTACGCCATTGGTCGCACACACAGAAAACTATGAAATGGTTTATAACCCGCTGCCACCCTACAATATTCTCAGCAATAGCACACTTTCATTTTCTCAGCTGCAGATGCTTAATCGCTTTGCTCGATACTGGGATATGATTGGTAACAGTGGCCGGTTTTCGCATTCTCGCCCCCTGATTCTTGGCGATACCCCCTACGAGCGCTTTAGTCGGCTATCAGACTGGCTTTATGCGATGACAGACCAAACCCATCGAATCGCCTTAAAACGCTTATTTGAACTGCTCTATGAAGGCATGACCACAGTATTGGCCATTGATACCACTACGGCTGCAGCTTCGCTTTGGCAGGACTATCAAGCTTCCGGGCTCAAGGGCTGGCCAAGCTATATCTCAGCCGAACAGGGCTCGCGCACTCACCAGTCGGCTAAAGCCAGTTCTTCGCAGGCGCGCCAGGCCAGGCATATTGCCTCGTAATTTTACCAGGCCCGAAACGCTATAGCTGCTTTTTAGCCGAAATTAGGCTACGCTTCAATAAAATCAGAAAATAAGCTTAGAGGAATTAGCTAATGGATGACGACCAATTGTTTGCTGATGAGGATGATATGTTTGCGCCGGAAGACGGAGACGGCTCATCAAGCGATGGTGGGGATGCCCCCTCGGCATATAAAGTACTGGTAGTGGATGACGATGAAGAGATCCACACCGTGACCAAGTTAATTCTACGCGATTTCGAATTTTACGAACATCCACTTGAGTTAATCCATGCTCACAGCGCGGAAGAAGCACAAGAGGTTCTCTATCAGCATCATGATATCGCGATGATACTGCTAGACGTGGTGATGGAGTCGGAAAATGCCGGACTGAACCTGGTGAAATGGATTCGGGATGAGCTGGAAAACCTGCGAGTCCGAATTGTCCTAAGAACTGGACAGCCCGGCCAGGCACCTGAAGACTCGGTGGTAAAAGACTATGACATCAACGACTACAAATCCAAAACCGAGCTGACCTCTCAAAAAATTCATACGCTGATGTATGCCAACTTGAGAGCATATCGAGACATAGTAGCCCTTGAGCGCAGCAAAAAAGGGCTAAAACAGGTGATCCAGGCCTGCCGTGGCATATACACTCAGCATGAGCTGGACGAATTTATTCAGGGTACACTTAAACAACTGGCCAATCTGTTACCACTGAAGGATGGTAGCTTTGTACTGTCTGACGAAGCGGAAGCTTTTACCCTTCGCTCCAAAGGCTTGGATGTTATCACCCTCGACCATGGCAACGCCCATGCCTCTCACATCGATATTCAAGAGCTACCACAACATACCCAGGAGCTACTGATCGAAAGTGTTCAGAAGCAAAAAAATATATTTAGAGATCGGCAAGGCGTGATCTATTGTTCCAATGAAAAAATTGTCACACTGTTTTTAATCAATTATCCAGCCCCGCTCGATCATGTCGATATGGAGCTGCTTAATGTGTTTACCGGATCGATTAACTCAGCGTTGCACAGCGTCTACCTTAAACACCTGATCCAGGATAACCAGCAAGAAATTATTTATCGGCTCACCGAGGCAGTTGAAAAGCGCAATAAGCATAGTAGTAATCATATTCGCCGGGTATCGATGTATTGCGAGCTATTAGCCAAGTATTTTGGCTTGTCAGACGAGGATGTCCAGGTATTAAAATATGCTACTCCATTGCATGATGTTGGGAAGTTGGCCATTCCCGATGAAGTCCTCAATAAGCC
>DFOV01000055.1 GCA_002376965.1 Gammaproteobacteria bacterium UBA3532 | reverse complement strand
GGCAGATAAAAATGATTACCCCTATTTGCTGAGTAATGGAAATCTGGTTGAGCAGGGAGAGGTTGACGAAAACCGACATTGGGCAATATGGGAAGATCCGTTCAAGAAACCTTGCTATCTATTTGCTTTAGTTGCCGGGGACTTCGACACGTTGTTTGACCAGTTCACGACTAAGTCTGGTCGTAGTGTTTTGTTACAGCTTTATGTTGAAAAGGGTAAGAAAGCACAAGCAGGTTATGCCATGGAGTCATTGAAGCGTGCCATGAAATGGGATGAGGAGGTATTTAATTTAGAATACGACCTTGATCAGTATATGATTGTCGCCGTTTCTGACTTTAATATGGGAGCGATGGAAAACAAGGGACTCAATATTTTCAATACCAAATATGTCCTTGCCAGCTCCGATACTGCTACCGATATGGATTTCATAGACGTTGAAAGCGTGATTGGTCATGAATATTTTCATAACTGGACAGGCAACCGTGTGACATGTCGAGACTGGTTTCAGTTAAGCCTTAAAGAAGGGCTGACTGTGTTTCGTGATCAGGAGTTTACTTCCGACTTACATTCCAGACCGGTCAAGCGAATAGAAGATGTCAATATTCTAAGAACGCGACAGTTTGCCGAAGATGCGGGCCCAATGAGCCATCCGGTCAGACCGTCGTCATATATAGAAATGAATAATTTTTATACTTTGACGGTATATAATAAAGGCGCTGAGGTTATCCGAATGATCCATACATTGGTGGGAGAGGATGGCTTCAAGCGTGGCATGGACTTGTATTTTGAGCGTCACGATGGCTGCGCTGTGACGACGGATGACTTTGTTCAGAGCATGGAAGATGCAAACGGTGTAGACTTATCCTTGTTCAGGCGCTGGTATGAGCAGGCGGGCACACCAGAATTGACAATAGACTGGCAATATAACTCAGCGATGCAGCAGTTGCGGGTTCAAGTGCAACAATCTTGCCCCTCGACGCCCGAACAGTCGGAAAAAGCGCCATTCCACATTCCATTGAAAATGGCAATACTGGGAAGCGACGAGAAAGAGGTTCCATTCCAGTCGTTAGCCAGTGAGCAATTTCAAGTATGCCAAGAGGGAGGTGAAACGAGTATCTGCCTGGAGATCAAAGAACCATCACAGGCTTTTATTTTTGATGGTGTCCATTCATTCTCGACTCTTTCATTATTGCGTGATTTTAGCGCGCCAGTAAAACTCAATGCCGCTTATACCGAAAAAGACTTTGCAGTGTTGATGCGCAGCGACAACAATGCATTTGCTCAATGGGAGGCGTGCCAGCGATTTGCGTTGGCACAAATTGATCGCGGAGTCAGTGACTGTATTCAAGGCATAGAGCCGTGTTTGTCTCAACATTATATCGAAAGCTTTCAGCAGGTCTTAGCCGCTGATTGTGAGCCCATGATTAAGTCGATGTTGCTGACGTTGCCTAATGAGCTGTATATTGCTGAAAATAGCAGTGAAATTCATGTGGAAGCGATTCACTCGACAAGAGAAGCATTTTTACAGCAGCTAGGGGAGCGGTTTAAAGCTCAGTGGCATGACATGTATCATGATAATGTCATTCAAGGGAACTACCATCCTTCGCAGGAGCAAATAGGTAAACGTAGTTTAAAAAACACGGCACTACACTATTTAATGGCTTGTGATCCTGTTATGCATGCAGAACTGGTTGTTGAGCAGTACTATCTTGCAAACAATATGACGGATCGCATCGCTGCATTTGAAGAGATTGTTAACAGCCCTATTGCCGAGCGAGAAGAGGTCATTGCCCACTTCTATGAGCATTGGAAGCATGAGGCATTGGTCATTGATAAGTGGTTTGCAACCTTGGCTCGTTGCAAGTTGGCGACAGCAATGCAATCTGTGACGAATTTAACCAAGCACGAAGCATTTAATCTTAAAAACCCAAACCGTGTACGCTCATTGATCGGTGCGTTTGCGATGAATAATCCACATGTATTTCATCATCGTAGCGGCGAAGGCTATCGCTTTTTAACTGATATGATTAAGCAATTAGACCCAGTTAATCCCCAAATTGCTGCTCGACTGGTTGGTGCTTTCAATCAGTGGAAGCGCTTTGATAGCGAGCGGCAAGAATTAATGAAAACGAATCTGAAGCAAATCCTGGAGCTGCCAGGTGTGAGCAAAGATGTATTTGAAATAGTGTCGAAAGCATCAAATTACTAGTGCGAAAACACTGGTGCTTTGTTGCTTCGACCATTGATGTAAAAGAAGAATTATTTGAATAAGAAAACAAACAACGATCCGCACGCCAAACGAGAAGCGGAAAAATACGATAATCCCATTCCTAGCCGTGAGATGATCATGGCTACGATTGCCAACAGCAAGACGCCGATGACCCATACTCGGCTATGCAAAGCGCTAGATATAACAGAACCTGATCGCATTGATGCCTTGCTGTTTCGGCTTAAGGCTATGCTAAGAGATAACCAGCTACATAGACACCGTGGGGGAGGGTACGCCCTTGTGGACGAGCTGGAGCAGCAAACCGGTGTAGTTATAGGTCATCGAGACGGCTACGGCTTTGTCAATCTGGATAATAGCGATGACAAAGATCTGTTTCTGACTCAGCGTGAGATGAAAAAAGTGATGCATGGCGATCGGGTGGCTGTGCAAGTATTTCGCAATACTGGTGGTGGAAAGGCTGAAGCCAAAGTCATAAAAGTACTTGAGCATGGCCTTGATGAAATTGTTGGCCGAGTCTTTATGGAGCATGGTGAGGTTTATGTCATGCCCGACGACTCGCGCATAGCCAAAGATGTTCTAATCGATGACTGGGGTAAGCTGGATATTGCAATGGGCCAAATGGTGGTTGTTCGCATTGCCAGGCAAGCAAATGCCCATACCCCAGTAACTGGCCGAATTACCCAGATATTGAGTACCGAAAAAAACCTTTATTCCGCAGTTGAGGCAGTGATTCGCCACCACCATTTACCAGACAAGTTTACCCGAGCTGTTGTCGATGAAGCCAAGGCCTACGGCGATGGTATTCCAAACACCTGGAGCGATAAGCGTGTCGATCTTCGAGATATGCCATTTGTGACTATTGATGGTGAAGATGCGCGTGACTTTGATGACGCGGTCTATTGCGAATCTAAGAAAAGTGGTGGCTGGCGACTGTGGGTGGCTATTGCTGATGTATCTTATTATGTTCGTCCCAATTCTGCGTTAGATCAGGAAGCAGTAAAGCGCGGTACATCCGTGTATTTCCCTCAGCGCGTAGTTCCAATGTTACCAGAGCAGCTTTCTAACGGGTTATGCTCACTCAACCCTGATGTTGATCGTTTTGCTATGGTTTGTGAAATGACCATCAGTCAAAAAGGGCGCTTGTCGGGTTTCACATTCTACCAGTCGGTTATACGCTCAAAAGCTCGCCTTACTTACACCAAAGTTGGCAAGATGCTAGATGGTGACGACGAACTGATTGAGCATTACCAAAGTGTTTGGCCACATGTGCGCCAGTTACACCATCTTTATTTGGCATTGCGATCTGCTCGCGAGATGCGTGGTGCGCTCGAGTTTGAGTCACAAGAGCCGAAGTTTGAATTCGGCGCTGATGGGCGAGTGCGAGAAATTGTACCTGTGGTAAGAAATGATGCGCATAAGCTGATTGAAGAGTGCATGATTTGTGCGAATGTTGCTGCAGCCCGATTTTTGCGTCAGGCTGGCCAACCAGGCCTGCTGCGTATGCACGAACCACCAAAGCAGCAAAAAGTCGATGAGTTAGTTGGCAACTTGGCGCGGCTAGGTATTCGAGTGCCCTTATCGGATAAAGTGTCACCGCATTTTTACGCTAAAATTGCCAATCTGATCAAAGATCGTCCAGACAGCGATGTGCTTTTTACCTTATTGCTACGCTCGATGAATCAGGCGGTTTACGCGCCTGGAAAAGGTGGTCATTTTGGATTGGCGCTCACCGAATATGCCCATTTCACCTCACCAATCCGGCGTTATCCCGATTTATCTATTCATCGAGCGATTAAGCAGGTTATCGGCGTTGATGGTGATGAAGGGGCTTGGCACTATGAGTTTGAGCAGCTTCAGCAGTTAGGTGAACAATGTTCGATGACCGAGCGGAATGCCGAAGATGCCAGCCGGAGGGTGGAAGCCTGGGTGAAATGTGACTTTATGCATGATAAAGTCGGCGAAGTTTTTCCGGGCGTGGTGACCTCGATAACGGGGTTTGGCATGTTCGTGCGTATTGGCGACTATTCGATAGAAGGTATGTTGCACATCAGCCAGCTTGGTGACGATTACTTTGTTTATGATAATACCCGCCAAATGTTGGTTGGCGAGCGAACAGGGCGGCGTTGGTCGTTAGGCGATGAGATGGAAATTGTCGTTGCGCAAGTCGACATGGATGATTACAAAATTGAATTGCTGTTGGCTGACAGCGTTGGACGACCATCAAAAAAGCGTAGGTCATCGAGAAAACCTGCGTCAGCTAAAAGAGCGGAAAGTCGCTCAAGCGACAATCGAACTAAACCAAGCGTGCGTGAACAGCTCAAGCACGGTTTACCGAAAAAAGAGAAAACCAAGCTAAAAGCCAAAGCTAAGAAAAAGAAAAGCTCGACCATTCAAAAGAAAAAGGCGACACGGCGCAAAGACAGACAAGCGCTAAAACGCAAATAGTAAAGTTAATAAAGGTGACTTATGTTAAATGATAAAGTAGTTGTCATTACCGGAGCCAGCCGTGGCTTGGGTAAAGCGATTGCAAGAAGGCTGGATCAACTTCAGGCTAAGGTTTGTTTGGTCGCTCGCAATGAAAATGAGCTGAATCAGGTAGCATCTGAGCTGCAGCGGGCGACGGTTTATCCCTGTGATATCACATCATCCGAGGCGACCGAGACCACAGTGAATAAAATTCTCGCTGAGCATGGTCATATTGATATTCTGATTAACAACGCTGGCATGGGATATTACAAACCATTTTTGGAACATAGCTCTGATCAGCATAATCAAATCATTGACTTGAACTTTCGTGCTTTAGTGGATTGGTGTTATCGCGTCGTTCCAAACATGCGCGAGCGCAAAACAGGCCACATCATCACCATTGGTTCAGATGTTGGGTTAAACCCGATTGCCAATATGGCTGTCTATTCAGCGACCAAGTTTGCTGCTCGCGGATTTACGTTGAGTCTATTGCGTGAAGTAAAAGGTGATGGTGTCAAAGTTTCGCTTGTCAATCCTGGCATTATCGATACACACTTTAACAATGGCGAAGAAGGCTCAAAGGATGCCAACTGGTCGCTTCAGCCCAGTGAACTGGCGGATTTGATCGCCCAGGTACTTACTCAACCAGGCTATCAGCTCGTCGATGAGCTTTGTGTTCACCCCCTCGATCAGGACTTCTAGTCGTGTCAGAACTAGCATTTGGTATTCATGCGGTTGAGGCGTTGTTGGATTCTGCTCCAGAAACAATTGAACTGCTATCTGTGCTTGAAGGGCGTAACGATCACAAGGTAGCTCAATTGTTACGGCGAGCTCAGAAAAAAGATATCCGTGTGAGATACCTGTCCAAGCAGCGCCTGAATGAAATGGCTAAAGAGGGTAACCACCAAGGTGTTATCGCGACTTACCGAGCTAAACAGGCTCAGGGGGAAAATCACCTGTTTGATATGCTTGATCGTCTGCAGGAGCCGCCATTTCTTTTAATACTTGATGGCGTGACCGATCCACATAATCTTGGTGCTTGTATACGCACAGCAGATGCTGCTGGTGTGCATGGCGTGATCACAACCAAAGACAAAGCGGTGGGTCTGAATGCCACTGTACGCAAAGTCGCTTGTGGTGCGGCCGAGCATGTGCCTTTCTTCATCGTGACCAACCTAAAGCGTTTGATTTCCGATCTACAGCAGCGGGGCGTTTGGATTGTCGGAACGGCTGGTGAAGCGGAAACTTGTGTTTTTGATGCTGATTTGCGTGGCCCCATTGCTGTAGTGATGGGGGCTGAAGGTAAAGGCTTGCGCAGATTAACGCGAGAGGCTTGTGATTTGTTAGTCAAATTACCTATGGCTGATGGTGCGGTATCGAGCCTCAATGTTTCTGTCGCCACAGGCGTTACCTTATTTGAAGCGGTCCGTCAGCGTTAGGCGCTCACCTTTGGTCATGTCTTCGCCTTTCATCAGGTTTTAGCGTATAATCGGCGCTCTCAATCCATATCGCGTTTGTCGCGCAACCCTAGCAGATAAAACCTTAGCGTTTTACTAGGGTATATACTTGACTGTTTTACTAGGGTTTGGCAAGATCTTCATTATCTAGCCGGTGTTGCACCGGCTCCTCTGGAAAGCTGCTCATTGATAAGCCAAGTGGGTGTGGGTGAGTATCTCATTAATTCGTGGTAGTTGATTGGCACACTACCATCGCTGTATTGAAGGCTTTACAACGTTATGTCACAAGACCAGATAGACCAACTCATCGAAAAAGAATACGCTGCCGGTTTTATTACCGATATCGATGCAGACACCCTTCCTCCAGGGCTTAATGAAGATGTTATTCGCTTTATTTCTACTAAGAAAGGAGAGCCCGAGTGGATGCTTGACTGGCGCTTGAAGGCTTATCGCAGCTGGCTGGAGATGGTTGAACCTGAGTGGGCCCACGTGAGCTATCCCAAAGTGGATTTCAATGCGGTTTCCTATTTTTCTGCGCCCAAAAGTATGGCGGACAAACCAAAAAGCCTGGATGAAGTCGACCCTGAGTTACTGGCTACCTACGAAAAGCTCGGTATCCCATTACATGAGCAGGAAATGTTGGCAGGGGTAGCCGTTGATGCGGTTTTCGATTCGGTTTCTGTCGCAACAACGTTTCGTGAGAAGTTAAAAGACGCGGGTGTTATATTCTGTTCGATTTCCGAAGCGGTCCATGAATATCCTGAACTTGTTCAAAAGTATCTTGGTAGCGTCGTCCCCCAAAAAGATAATTTTTATGCGGCGCTAAACAGTGCTGTATTCAGTGATGGCTCGTTTGTGTATATCCCTAAAGGGGTGCGCTGCCCAATGGAGCTGTCTACCTATTTCCGTATCAATGAGGCCAAAACAGGCCAGTTCGAGCGCACTTTGATTATCGCTGATGAAGGCAGTCACGTAAGCTACCTTGAAGGCTGTACTGCGCCGATGCGAGACGAAAATCAGCTGCATGCTGCTGTGGTCGAACTTGTCGCGTTGGATAATGCCAATATCAAGTACTCAACTGT
>DFOV01000274.1:5348-6776 GCA_002376965.1 Gammaproteobacteria bacterium UBA3532 | reverse complement strand
GTTACCCGCGCCGGAGCGTGGGAATGGTAACAGATCTCCTCACGTATATCGATAATATCAACTCTCTTGAAAGGACCGAATCTTCATGTCTGAAATCAGTAATAATCAATTTGCATTGGAAGAGACCAAGTCGCTACTAAAAGCGATTGTTGCAAAGGCGCTGAAAAAAGGCGCGTCTGCTGCGGAGGTTGCCGTTACCAAGGAGTGCGGTCTTTCCGTGTCTACGCGTAATAAAGACATAGAAGTATTAGAGTTTAATCAGGATGGGGCCTTTGGTATTAACCTGTATCTAGGAAAAACGAAAGGCTCGGCCTCTACCAACGATACTTCGCCTGAATCGATCGAAAAGGCGTTGGACGCTGCCTACGCCATTGCCAAATACACCACTGAAGATCCGTATTCAGGCCTTGCCGATGCTGAATTAATGCCAGAATCTTGTGTGGACTTGGATTTATACCATCCTGCGGAGCTATCACCTGAGCAGGCCAAAGATGTCGCTATTGCTACTGAGGCTGCTGGATTAGCTATTCCTGGGATCGTAAATTCAGAAGGTGCTAATTTGAACTCACATGATGCGATGAAGGTGTATGCCAATAGCCATGGCTTTGTTGAAGGCTTTCTCAGTTCACGCCATAGTTTGAGTTGCTCTATGATTGCACAAAGTGAAGGCGGTATGGAGCGGGACTATTCTTATTCGGTAAGCCGACGCTACCCTGAACTGTGGACGCCAGAGCAGATTGGTGTGGACGCTGCAAAAAAAGCGGTAGGTCGTTTGGATGCTCGCCAAGTTAAAACGGGGGCTTACCCTGTCTTGTTTAGTGCTGACGTAGCTAGTTCATTGTGGGGGCACTTGTTGGCTGGATTGCGTGGCAGCGCTCTTTATCGTCGGAGTTCGTTTCTGTTGGATAAGCTGGGTGAACAAATCTTGCCCCAATGGGTGTCGTTGCAAGAACGTCCTCACGAGCCTGGTTGGTTGGGGAGTGCCTGTTTCGATAATGATGGTGTCGCTACATATGAAAAAGATATTGTGGCTGCCGGACGACTGGAAAGTTACCTGCTAGATGCCTATTCTGCCCGACGCTTAAAGATGAAAACCACGGGCAATGCTGGTGGTGTCCATAACTTGGTCGTTTCTGATTCTGGGGAGGGCCTTGACGAACTGGTCAAACAAGTGGGAACCGGATTATTGGTCACGGAAATGATGGGCCATGGAGTCAATATGGTAAACGGTGACTATTCGCGAGGTGCGGCTGGGTTTTGGATCGAAAATGGCGAGATTAGCTATCCGGTTTCGGGCATTACCATTGCCAGCAACCTGGCGACGATGTTCAGTGATGTTGTGGCAATAGGGAATGATATCGATGTTCGAAAGAGTATTCGGAGTGGTTCGGTGTTAATTAAAAGCATGATGGTCGCAGGAAATTAAGC
>DFOV01000274.1:3117-4930 GCA_002376965.1 Gammaproteobacteria bacterium UBA3532 | reverse complement strand
CCGCCTTATGCATGACATTTAAGGCTACAAAAATACAGTAGCCAGCCCCAGAAAAGCGAGCAGTCCAACAACGTCGGTGATGGTAGTTAACACCACGGCACCGGCCAGTGCCGGATCGATTCCTACTTTTTTCATTAATAGGGGGATGCCAACGCCGGATAGTGCAGCGACAATCAGGTTGGCTGTCATTGCAGCGGCAATGATTAAGCCGACTTTCCAATCGCCTTTCCAGACAGTCGCGATGATAGCAACCACTGCGGCCCATAGCAGGCCGTTCAAAAATCCAACTGCCAGCTCTTTTCCTACCAGCCATCGCGTATTGTTTTTGCCGATATGGCCTAAAGCCAGGCCGCGGATCACTAGTGTCAGGGTTTGGCTACCAGCAACGCCACCCATACTTGGCACTATGGTCATTAAAATGGCTAACGAAACCAGCTTTTCCAGGGTGTCTTCGAACAAATTGCTGACAAAGGCGGCTGTAAAAGCTGTAACCAGATTCAGGCCTAGCCAGATCGCTCTGCTTTTAGTACTCATCAAGACAGGAGCGAAGGTATCTTCGTCTTCATCCATCCCTGCCATACCCATCAAGGAGTGCTCAGCTTCGTCGCGAATAACATCAACCACGTCGTCAATGGTGATTCGACCAAGTAAGCGGTGCTCGTCGTCGACAACCGGTGCCGATACGATATCGTGGCGTTCGAACAGATTTGCAACTTCGGTACTGGTTATATCAACCCGCATACGAATGATATCCGTATCCATTAACTCACCGACCTGCATCTCAGCTGCAGAAGTGACCAAGGTGGTTAGCGCCAGCTGGCCGATAAGTTTGTCATCTTGGTCAACCACGTATAGCGCATCAGTCGTATTAGGTAACGACTCTTTGGTTCTAAGATACCTGAGTACTACATCCAGCGAAACGTGCTCTCGTACCGTAATGGTGTCGGTATTCATCAAGCCGCCCGCCGAGTCCTCAGGATAAGCCATGGCTTTTTGAATACGCAGCTTATCCTGATGATCGAGCAGGCTTAGAACCTGTTCGTAAACCTGCTCCGGCAAATCGCGTAGCAAGTCGGTAACATCATCTATTTCTAGCCCTTCAGTGGCATTTGCCAGGGCTTCGGGCGCCATTTGCTCCATAAAGGACGTGCGCACGTCTTCGACCATATAGAGCAGTACATCGCCTTGGTGCTCTTCATTGATAAGCTTCCAAAGTACTTGGCGTGTAGCGGGAGGGCTTGATTCGAAAATATGGGCAACGTCGGCTGCCGGTAGGGTATTAAGTATTTTGCGGACATGAACAAACATGCCGCTATCCAGGGCCTCAGCTAAGCCCTGGATATGTTGTTCTATCGGTTGGATATGCTTCAATTCACTGTCAGACATGCCTAGTCAGGTTCATCGAAACGATTATTAATCAGAGTATCTACAGCGGCGAGAGCTAGCTCTTCGTCTTCACCTTCTGCCGATACTGAAATATCTGTGCCTTTGGTGGCACACAGAGTCATTAATCCCATAATGCTATCGGCTCGAGCAGATTTTTCTCCAACATTTATGAGAATGGTGCTTTCGTAACTTCTGGCAACATTGACCAGTTTGGCGGCCGCGCGCGCATGCAAGCCTAGCTTGTTAATAATGGTCAGCTCTTTTTCTACCACGTAACTCTCCTGATGTCGCTAAGCTGATGGGGCGAGAGTATACCTCAATAGGTATTAAATAGGTATTAACTAGATAGCCGAGACAGCGCTACCTTATCGGGTTCAATTATAGTTTTACCGGATTCCATTAGAGTTTTACCTAGTTCCATTATAGT
>DFOV01000274.1:0-2803 GCA_002376965.1 Gammaproteobacteria bacterium UBA3532 | reverse complement strand
GTTTTACCTAGTTCCATTATAGTTCGCGGTGTTTAACCCGCATAATGACTTGTTCGTCTTTTAGGCGCTCTGCTACCTGATCAGTGACAAAAACCGAACGATGCTTGCCGCCGGTACAGCCAATACCTACTGTCAGGTAGGCTCGGTTAGACTGGATATACTCGGGGAGCCAGGTCTTTAAAAATTGGCAGATGTGTTCAATCATCTGTTCTGTTTTATTTGACTCGGCAAAAAAATTCTGAACAGGCTGGTCTTTTCCTGAGTAGCCCCTCAACTCCTGTTTCCAATAAGGGTTGGGGAGGCAGCGTACATCAAACAATAGATCTGCATCTTTGGCTGGCCCGTGTTTAAACCCAAATGATTTGAGTTGCAGTATGACCTTGGGCTTATCAAGCATCAGGTTTTCACGAATGACATCGCGCAAGTCGTACAAGCTTAGCTGGGTAGTATCAATGCAAATGTCCGCATTTTCTGCAATGTCTAATAATAGCTCGCCTTCGCGATGAATTGCTTCTGGAAGCGAGAGTCCTTGCATGCCCAATGGGTGTTGACGACGCGTTTCGCTATAACGCTTTACCAGTTCATCGTCATCGGCATCAAGAAAGACGATCTTGGCATCGACTGAATTCGCTCGCAGTTCATCTAGCGATCGGCGAAACTCTTTCAGGACATTGTGGTTGTTTCTCGCATCAATACTGACTGCGACGGTAGGGCGTTCCCTGCGTATTTCTTGCACTAGCGTACTTAATAGTGACAAAGGCAGGTTATCAACGCAGTAATAGCCCAGATCTTCAAAGGTGTTGAGTGCGATGGTTTTTCCTGCACCGGAACGGCCGCTGACGATATACAGCTTCATAGGTACATCCCTCCATTCCCAGGCCGGGGGCTACTGGCTATGATTTGGCTATGTCGATAAAGGTCTGGTGAAGTAGCTCGCTGGTATTGGCTTCTCTGAGTTGCTCAAGAACTTCGGGTTGTTCAAACAGTTCAGCAAGAAAAGCAAGCGTACGAACATGATCATCGTTGGCTTCTTGCGGAACAGCAAGCCCAAAAATAATATCAACCGGCTCACCGTCAATGGCGTCGAACTCAATAGGCTCGGCCAGTTTAATTAATGTACCAACGATTGTTGTCGCATTGGGGAGACGGCCGTGGGGCAGGGCAATGCCATTACCAAAAGCAGTACTGCCTAACCTTTCGCGGCCAAGCAGCGATTCAAATACTTCGAGTGCTTCGCAACCAGGAATGGCCGCAGCTAATTGCTCTGCAGCCATTTCAAGACAACGCTTTTTGCTGGTTCCGACCACACCACAGAGGGTGCGATCGGTGGTTACTAGGGTTTCTGGATTAAGCATAAATAATCAGTGCTTAGTGCTTTATGAGTTTCTCTTTGTATTTAATAACTTGCCGATCCAACTTGTCAATGAGCGAATCAATGGCGGCATACATATCTTCATGCTCTGCATTCGCAAAAATTTCACCTCCAGCTACATGGACTTTTGCTTCGGCAATCTGCCTTAACTTTTGTACATTGAGGATGACGTGGACGTTAGTGATGTGATCATAATGGCGTTCTAAGCGCTCAAACTTGGTTTTAACAAACTCCCGTAATGATTCAGTCACTTCAACATGATGGCCTGTTAGATTGATTTGCATAGGCTTTGTCCTCGTTGGTTACAGGATAGATTTACGTTCATTAGAGGGTGGAATCGCCATTGCTTCGCGATATTTCGCGATGGTGCGGCGAGCCACCTTGATTCCCTGATCAGCTAAAATCGCCGTGATTTTACTGTCACTCAAGGGTTTTCTTGTGTCTTCTGCAGCAACAAGCTTTTTGATTAGGGCTCGAATTGCAGTAGACGAACATTCCCCACCAGTCATTGTACTAACATGGCTAGAGAAGAAATACTTTAATTCAAATATACCTCGCGGGGTATGAATAAACTTTTGTGTAGTGACGCGAGAAATGGTCGATTCATGCATTTCCACCTGGTCGGCTACTGTAGCCAAAACCAGTGGGCGCATGGCCTCATCTCCATAATCCAGGAAATCACTTTGATGGTCAACTATGCATTGTGACACTTTTAATAGCGTTTCGTTGCGGCTTTGCAGGCTTTTAATAAACCATTTGGCTTCTTGAAGCTGTCCACGGATGAACTGACTGTCACTGGAGTTGCGTCCCTGATTGACCAAAGACGAATAACTGCTGTTAATGCGTAGTCGAGGCATACTATCTGGATTGAGGGTGACGACCCACTTCCCTTTGTATTTTTGAGCAACAACATCTGGGATAACGTAGGACGTTGATTCCGACTGAATGCTCTCTCCAGGATGGGGTTGTAGTCCCTGAATCAATACTAATATTTCTTTGAGGTCGCTTTCTTTTATGCGCAACTTGCGAATAAGTGTTTTGTAGTCGCGAGTTCTTAACAAATCTGAGTGCGTAGCCAATAGCTCCAGTGCTTTGGTAAGTAACGGGTGTTCGCTAAAGTCCTGCTTTAGTTGAATGGATAGGCACTCTGGCAAGTTGCGCGCGCCGACCCCTGGAGGATCAAATTGCTGGATCCGATGCAAAACGGCATTCACTTCTTCAATTTCAATTTCTTCTGCTGTTCGTAAGTCTTCTGGCAGGGTGTCCAGAATGTCTTCGACTTCACAGGTCAGGTAGCCTCGCTCATCAATGGCTTCAATAATGGCCTCTGCAATGAGTAAGTCTGTTTCGCTGAAAGGCGTGAGTTGCATTTGCCACATTAAGTGTGAATGCAGCGTATCCGATGTACTGTTTTGATCTTCGCGATCATTG
>DFOV01000367.1 GCA_002376965.1 Gammaproteobacteria bacterium UBA3532 | reverse complement strand
GAAGAAGCCTATGACTCGGTTTCTTTTATGAAAATGGCGCGTGAAGCCTGTAAAGCGGTGAATCTGAAGCAGGACTTTCTAAAGCGTGGCGTCAACGAAGGCTTTTCTGGCGGTGAAAAGAAGCGTAACGAAATCATGCAAATGATGTTGCTGCAGCCAAAGCTGGCTATTCTGGATGAAACTGATTCTGGTCTAGACATTGACGCTCTGCAAGTGGTGGCTGATGGGGTAAATTCTTTGCGTAGCCCTGAACGCTCGTTTATTGTTGTGACACATTACCAGCGTTTACTTAACTACATTGAGCCGGATTATGTTCATGTTTTGGCCGGAGGGAAAATTGTTAAGTCTGGTGATAAATCTCTGGCACTCGAGCTGGAAGATAAAGGTTACGCTTGGCTTGAAAACGAGGCAGTGTAATGAGCGATTTTATTCAACAGGCCCTAACCCTCTCTAAACAAGGTGATGGCGGACAGCCATCTTGGGTGGCTAAACTTCGCTCGTCTGGCCAGGCGGCGTTGGAAGCTCACCAGTTTCCCGGCCGCAAAACTGAAGATTGGAAATATACCAGCTTGCGTAGCCTCGAGAAGGGCGACTTTCTAACTGGCAATCTTGCTGAACAGCCTTGTTCGCAAGAGCTTTTAGATAAGTTGGCTTTGATCGATAATTTAGGGGCTAAGCGCCTTGTTTTTATTGATGGTCGAATTAGCTCTGAACTGTCTGATAGCGAGTTTGAGAACGGCGTATCTTTGATTCACTTTAATGACGCAACCGACGAGCAAGCAGAGCGTCTGAGTCGGAAAATAGGCTCAATAACGCGATCAGATCGCCATCTTTTTAGTGCCTTGAGCGATGCGTTATTAATCGGTGGACTGTATCTGCATTTCGAGAAAAATGCGCTCTGCCAGCAGCCGATTCAAATCGTTTATCTTAGTACAGAAGCTGAATTGCCTTTGCTAACACAGCAACGCTTGTTTATCGATGTTGAAGCTAACGCTCAAGCGACAGTGGTTGAGCATTTCGTCAGCGCCGATAGTGGCGACAAACACTTTGTGAATGGCCTGACAGAGATAGCTTTGGACGACAATGCACAGTTGTTTCACTATCGTTTACATATGGAGCAAGAAGCGACCATTCATATTGGTGGTGTTCATGCAAACTTGGCACGCAGCTCAACCCTGAATAGCTTTCATCTAGGAATGGGCAGTGAGGTCAAGCGCATAGATGTTGTAATAAACCATTGTGGTGAGGGGGCTCACTGTGAGCTTAATGGCGTATATTTGCCTCGTCACAAACAGCTAATCGATTATCACACCACTATCGAGCATGCGGTCCCTCATTGCACTACCAACGAAGTATTTCGCGGTATAGTGGCAGATCAGGCTAAAGCTGTGTTTAACGGCCGAATTCACATTCACCCTCAGGCTCAGAAAACTCTGGCTATGCTGAGCAATAAAAATTTGCTTACCAGCAATAAAGCTGAAGTGGATACCAAGCCAGAGCTCGAAATTTATGCCGATGATGTTCAATGCGCGCATGGAGCGACCGTTGCTCAGCTAGAAGCGGAATCGATGCACTATTTAATGACCCGAGGCATTTCGCGTAAAGAAGCCGAAGTTATGTTGAGCTTTGGTTTTATCAATGAAATCATCGATAAGGTCAAGCACGATGCCATAAGCCAATATCTAAGACCGATCATGGCTGGGCTTTTTGCTCGTGATCCTGAGTTGATGAGGCACCTGGTATGACCAATCATCTAAGCTTTGACGCCGATAGTATTCGAAAGGATTTTCCTATCCTGGCCCAAGAGGTTAATGGGCACCCGCTGGTTTATCTAGATAATGCTGCTACCACGCAAAAGCCCAATGCGGTGATTGATGCGATTAGCGATTATTACCGTGGCTATAACTCGAATGTGCATCGTGGTGCTCATAGCCTTAGCGATCGAGCAACGCTAGCCTTTGAGCAAGGGCGAGAAGCGGTTGCTGGTTTTCTAAATAGCCCATCTACCAAGCAAGTTATCTGGACGCGGGGAACCACAGAAGGGATTAATCTGGTGGCTTCCAGCTGGGGACGAGCAAACCTGCAAGCTGGCGATCGTATTCTGGTTTCTGCATTGGAGCATCATTCCAATATCGTACCGTGGCAGCTGATAGCGGCAGAGAAAGACGCGACGGTAGAGCCAATACCTGTCACCGACCTTGGCGACATCCAGCTGGATGCGCTCGAATCAATGCTGGATGAGCGAGTGAAGATGGTTTCCGTCGCTCATGTTTCCAATGCACTCGGCACCGTTAATCCTATTGAAAAAATCATT
This sequence comes from Gammaproteobacteria bacterium UBA3532, assembly GCA_002376965.1. Lineage (GTDB taxonomy): Bacteria > Pseudomonadota > Gammaproteobacteria > Enterobacterales > UBA3532 > UBA3532. The sequence goes on along the minus strand of DFOV01000367.1, from coordinate 1,403 downwards.
GGCTTGGCTAAGGCGGCGGGTTCGCTGGTGATGATCGATGGTGCTCAAGCAGTAGCTCATTGGAATGTTGATGTTCAGGCGTTGGGTTGTGATTTCTATGCGTTTTCTGGCCATAAAGTATTCGGCCCTACGGGTATTGGTGCGTTATGGGGACGAGAAGATTTACTGAATTCCATGCCGCCGTATCACGGCGGTGGTGAAATGATTGAACAAGTTAGTTTCGATGGGACCACGTTTAATGGTTTGCCGTTTAAATTCGAAGCGGGTACCCCTGATATCGCTGGCGTTATTGGCTTGCGTGCGGCCATTGAATATTTAGCTCGGCTCGATCGTCAAGCTGCTGCTAAGCATGAAGACCAGTTATTGCATTATATGTGGAATAAGGCTGACTCAGTGGGGGGGCTGAAGCGAGTAGGGCAGGCAGAGAAAGTGGCTGGGGTATTCAGCTTCCTGCTAGAAGGGGCGCACCCCGCAGATGTTGGTATGTTGTTAGATCAGCAAGGCGTTGCTGTGCGAACCGGTCACCATTGTGCCCAGCCCATCATGGCTCAATATAAAATTCCAGGTACAGTGCGGGCATCTTTGGCGTTATACAATACCAAAGAAGACATCGACCGGCTGTTTAGTGCGCTTGAAAAGGTTAAGGGCTTTTTAGTCTAGGGTGATTTATGAGTGTTGAAACCTTTAGTATCAATGATTACATCTCGGTAACTGCTAAGGCGGCTAAGCACTTTGCTAGCCATCTTGAAAAAACCGGAGCAAAAGCTGTACGCCTTAGTTTAAAAGAAGCGGGGTGTACCGGATTTAAGTATGTCGTGGATATGGTGGAAACGATCGAAAGCGACGATATCAAACTCGTGCTTGAGAATGGCGTCGAATTTTATATTGACCCTAAAGCGCTATCTGCGGTTAAGGGCATGGACATCGATCTGGTTCAGGAAGGTGTTAACCGCTCGATTAAATTTAACAACCCCAATGTGACAGATGAATGTGGCTGTGGGGAAAGTTTCAGTGTTAGCTGAGGTAGGTATGGCGGAAAAAAAGCTCGTTTCAACCCTTAGAGAGTGTCCAGCACGGCTGGTGCCCGTAGGCGATAAAATTACCATACCGGCGCACACCTTTGTCACCATCACCCAGTCGTTGGGGGGAAACTACACCATTGTCTACAATGGCAACATGGCCAGGGTCGATGGTACCGATGCTGATGCACTGGGCATGAAGCGGCAAGAGCTGGAATTCAAACCCCAAACCGATGATTTGATCCACGAAGATCAGGTATGGTATGCGCTATCTACCGTCTATGATCCAGAAATCCCGGTCGATTTGGTAAACCTTGGTTTGATATATAAAGTCAGCATCGACCAAGCCAGCAAATGCGTCAATATTGATATGACGTTGACCGC
>DFOV01000269.1 GCA_002376965.1 Gammaproteobacteria bacterium UBA3532 | reverse complement strand
AGGCCGTCGATATCAGAACTCCAGCTGATATTGGCATCTGGAATGTTGCCATCTTCAGTATCGCTGGCCAAAACGCTCAGATTAATCGGTTGAACGCCGAAGAAGCTGCTGTCATCGCCAGGGCCTGTGACCATGGTGTCAGGCAGGTTGTTTGGCGCAGTGAATGGCGCGTCTGACATATCAACTGTGGTATTGAATCCATCGGAGGCAACCACCTGAATCAAACCTTGGTTGGTTTGGGTCAATTGGTTGAGGTTGATCTCAATAGAAGTGCCTTGATAGTCGGTGGTTAGCGCTGTCCAAGTTGCGCCGTTATCGGCTGAGAACAGGATGCTGTAAGACAGATTGTCGCCATCACTATCTGAGCCTGTCCAAGTAATGGTGGCTGTATCGCCGCTTAGCGTCTCACCACCATTCGGGAAGGTTACGGCTACTGCTGGTGCATTGCTGCTGGCAGCCATTGAACCAATCGGATTGCCGTTGTGCATGATGCGCACGCTGCGTGCCATTGCGTCAACCGCGATGGGGCGAATAAACATGGCCATGTTTGGCTCAACGCTGGCGTCTTGATCCGCTTCAACATCGTCATGTAGTTCAACTACTTCAAGGTTGTAGGTGCTAAGCACGGCATCGTTGCCATCTAATACTTCCAGCACATATTCGGTTGGCGTTGGACCATCAACAATGGCTTCCTGATTTTCAGCTTTTAGAATTGGGTCAAATGTTGCTGAACCTGAATCCAGATCGATTAGACCACTGACAAGCCAGCTATCACCCATCATTGCCATTTGGGCACTTGTTTGAGCCGGAGAGGCCGCAGGAATCGCACCATACATACCTTCGTAGGTGAACTTGGAAATCCAGCGAGACTTCGGTTTACAGTATGACATCAACTCGTAGTAGGTATTTGGATCGAGTATTTTGTCGCGTAGCGAGTCGTAGCCATAGACCATGTCATCAACAGGGTTCATTGGCCCTAAACGTGCCTTGCCTCCACTGATGTAAGGGAAGGTTGGCGCAGCATCGCCAGCACCTGAACCGCAAGGGCCTGATTTGTTGGCGGCAACCGCATGATGGCGACCCATAGTGTGGCCGATTTCATGCACATGGCGGTTGTAGCCGTAGTTATCACCATCGACCATGCGGCCAGCGGATACTTTGCCTGGTATACCTTTAGCGCGACCACCGGTGAGTCCACCTCGACCATTACCTAAAGCGGCAGCGCTTGGAGTGATATAGCCGTAGTAAAAGCGCTTACAGCTGTTGCCACAGCCATCTAACGCCCGCATACGCTCTAGTCGAGTTAGGATGGTGTTAACCTGAGCGCGAGGTGAAGCACCAATATCACCTAAATCTAAAACACCTTTTTGTACGTCGAGTGTTGCAGTTGGCGCGATGGCTAACATACGTTGACCAAGGGTAGTTGATTGGGCATTGGTTGGATTGGAGTCGCCTGCGCCATCCTTTTGGAATTTAACGCCGACAAACTTCACTTCAAGCTTCTTATCAGCATCGAAGGTAACAGTGGCTTTACAGTCGTTAGCTGAAGGCCCTGCCGCTTCCATACACTCCAGTGTTCCGCCAACGCCTTCAACTTCAAGCTCGACGGTGCCGTTTAACCAAGACTTAGGCAGTTGGAAGTTAAGGGTGGCGTTTTTATCGCCACGACGGGCTTTGACGTCTTTTTTTATTTTGATCGAGCCGCCAGGATTAATCGGCGTTAAGCGACCAATTTCACTTCCGCCACGGCGACCGATAAGGCGCGCGGTTGCAAATAGTTCTTTATCTTCTTCTTTTGGTTCAAGGTAAGCACGCACCAAAGTGGTTTTATCCTTGATTAGCTTAACGCTGTTTTTGAGATCTTGCGCTGATTGAGTGACTTCCAGACCAACCAGTTTTTTGTCATCTGGGAAGCACACGGTTCCAACAACGTTAGCAAACTCGATTGAGTTGGCTACCACAAAAACACTACCACCACCGAAGGTTAATGGGCCATAAGTCGACTCAGCATCGGCACGGAAAAAGAACGGGGGATCTTCAATGGCCAATACGCCAAATACGTCTAGACCATATGCGGCACCTTTGGCGCCATTTATGGCTGTGCCAATATCTGCTCCAGAATTAGGTGTTCCATCGGTAGATAAACAGATCGTTTGTTGAGCGGTGTCGCGTGCGTTACCAGCAAGGATGCCCGACGCCGTATTGACGCCATCGCCAGGATTGGTTCCGCCGCCCAGCTGGCTAATCGCGCCAACTGCGGCCTGAGCAGTATTCACATCAGCATCTTCATCAATGAGTAGATAGTTCATTTCTGTGCGGGTGGAAGAGCCTGCAAACTGGACAATCGACACCCCCACGCTACCGTCGCGTGGGATAATCAGTGGGTTAGCCAACGCCGCCTGAATACCGGTTTTTTGAACAGAGAAATCATTGGCATCAATACTGCCTGAGCCATCCATTACGAATACTAAGTCGGTTTGAGCTATCGCGGTTCCTGATGCGGCGAGAAACATCAGTGAACTCATGGTCGCCCGATAATTTTTTAGAGCCTTCAACATACTAAAATCCTTTATTCAATCATCACCACGCCCGCTGCTCTTGAGGGTCGATTTACGCCAAATGCGTGTCGATAAACAGTGGGGCTGGCTATTTCAAGATGTAGGTTTGCTTATTCGATAATTTCGCTAACCGGCGCATTGCTGGCGGTGATGTAATCGACATCCCAGAAAAACGCATCGGGTTCGACGCCTTGGTCACGCATTAGCGTAAGGTCTGCGTAGGCTGTTTCACCGAGTTTGATTTGAGTGAAAGACAGGTGAATATTTGGGTCTGATACGGCGCGCAGCGAAACAGCGGAAATGTCGCTGCCGGTCAGATTGGTCACCGCGACTTGCAGATCAACCTGATTTTCATTGCTGCTTTTGTGAATATATTTAATGGCCACTTCGTCGCCAGCCAGTGCAGGGCTGCTGATCGCGGCGGCGATGATACATGCGTTTAGGAACTTCATTCTTCCTCTCCATAGACAAATGTTGACCCAGGGTGAGCCCAGGTCCGAAAGACTTGCTCAAGCAATATACGAATTTTTGTAGCGTAGTAGTATTAGTGATCGAGCGCCAAACGTCCAGTACAGGTCAAAAATTTATTCAAACTGTCACATGTAGATATCGCTCAAACCTATGTGAGAGAAGGAATCTGAGGGGATGTGTGATGCTTATTCTGCGTTTCAACTAACCGGTATCGGTCTTGTGAATGCTGCATTGCGGTATTTGAGGCTTGTGGCTTGATACGATCTTTGTGTTCTTTCTTGATGTTTAACGAAATAAAGTAGCTAAAGCATTGTTTTGTGAGTTTTGTCTCAAAAGTTATGTAGAGAATTCGATATCATTCTAACTGACCTCGAGTTTAGAGCGAGCGCAC
>DFOV01000412.1 GCA_002376965.1 Gammaproteobacteria bacterium UBA3532 | reverse complement strand
CCCCAGTCGCGAATAAACGGCGGTAAGATAAGAAAGGCGGCCAACAGGCACGAAGGCCCTCGCAATTGAGCGGCCACACGCAGTGCTGCAGACGATTTTTGATGCAAGGTTCCATTTTGTATCAGTATGACCGAACCAAGATCGACAGTGTCTATTGATGAGTCGGGTCTGTATGCACTCAGTAAGGCTCGACCAATTTCTGATTGCAAGCTGGCGAATCGAAAACGTTGTTGGGGATCGCGGGCAATAACGTATTGCACCGAGCGACTACACAGATTACATACCCCATCAAATAGAATGATCGGTGGGTGGTTGGGTGTTGTCATAGATACTCTCGACGCAGCGGCCATTTGAGTGGCAGAATCCAATCATTGTGCCCAAGGTGACGAGTGACCTGGCTTAAATTGCGTTCGGGATCAATAAGTAAAGAAGGACGGCGTCCATTTAGCGACATTCGAACGTGGGCATAAACCTCCGGGCTCTGCACTCCTTTACTTCGATACTCTTCTGCCAGGAAGTGCGCAAACTGTAGAATCATATCGGGGGATATATTCATTTTATGCGACTGTTTGTGGCTCAGGTAGTGATGGGGTCGAACCTTCCAGGTTTCGTTGGTTTGCGGATCTTTAACCACAAAATAGCTGCGACCGCGCTTATCGCGAAGTTTCATTCTCCAGGAAAAGCGGTGACCTTGCTCGTTCCAGGCTACTTCTCCAGGATACACCCAATGCCGAAGCGGAACTAATACATTGGCCAATAGAAATAGTGCCAGAAAAGCCCAGGTAAACTGGATTGCTCGGGTTTCTCTAAACGGCGAGCCTGTTGGCGTGGGTTTGATGAAGTTTAGTGATAATGAGAATTTTGCTGCTAACCAGCGACCAAATTGGGAGGGCCAGTCAGGATCAAAAAATAGTAAAGTCGCTCCGATCGTAAGCCAAGGGAAAATGCCTATTTGGAACAGAAAATGATTCATGGTATGAAAGGAGCAATACATGATAAAAGCCAGCATCCGTGTGCGGCGATAAAGAAGCAGCGGCGCTCCCAGGCAATGGAGTATCACGGTGCCATAACTGGCAACGGCTACAACCCAGGTTTTCTGGAACAGCTCTCCAAGTATTGGCCAGTCACTATGAATTCCGAGCCACATGGTCAGTGGCTGAAGATTAAGCCAGTCATGGTTTATTTTGACGATGCCGGCATAAAGCAAAAATATCTCCAGCAGGTATAAAAACGCCAGCAAGTGCCATCGGGCAATAAACCCTTTGTGGGCTAACGGCTTGCGCTTAGCATCGATTGACCAGCATGCGTGTGCTGGAACCAGGCACAGCACAATATTCAGTAGAATAACAAAATAGAAGTGATTGAGGTAAAGTGCTTGGTCGAGCAGGAACAGCCAGGTAAATATAATCAGATGAGCGACAATGGCGATGCGATAGAACAAGCCCAAGGTGACTGCCAGCGCTGTTAAGCCCCAGAGTGCAAAGTGGATATGAATCCAAGGCTCCGGCAGTGTTTGAACCCATTCAAAGCCATAGTACTTAAACATGAATACCGGTTCGACAAAAAAGCGGTCTATCCAGCCAAAAAAGGTGTACCGAAACCAGTCAACCAGTAGCAGGCCGCCGAACATCATCCGAAATACAGCAAGGGACTCAGCAGATATGGGCTCGATGAGCCTGGCTCGAAATGACGTTAGCATGACAGACTTCCTTTTACTGTGAAATTAGCAAGTTGTGACCTGAGTGGTTGCAGGGGCTAAGTTTACTAGGACTATATTGATTTAGGAAGGCTGAGACTGGTCGAGAAAGCGTGTTAATGCTCAGCGCTTCATGTATCGCTGAGCATTTTTCTACAAGTCGTTTGGGGGTATAGTTTAGAAACTAAGTATGCAGTTTTCTGGGCGACATTCAGTGGTAACGGCGTAATTATCACCATGGTTGTCATGCCACAACCACTGGGTTGGGTTGTCATCGGTATCGGCAAAAAGCTTAAATGAAAAGGTTGCTGATTGGTTATTTAATGGTAAATCAACATACCAGGCTTCGATATCATCGCCATTGAGAATAGCATTTTGATTGATGACGCCAGCGATATCTTTTTTGGATGCCCAGTTATTTTGGGTCCATTGTACGCCTAGTGCTTTGGCCTGAAGAGATTTGCGGGCAACGAGGTGAATCCGCAAGCGCTCACGTTTATTAACAAGCTCGACTTTTACCAGCTTAATTTGCTGTTCAGGCGCGAGTGAAAAAGGGTTGAATGATGAGATAGGGTAGTTTTTACCAGCGTTATTGTCCCAGACTTCGGATTCTGGCGTTTGGTATTTTACTGCAATTTCGGTAAAGTCGAGAGGGCTTCCATTGGGAGTTGGATGGTTGAGGCCCCAAACTTCCTGGTCATTCAGGTTGTCGTACAGGTATTCCAGCGGAAGCTCGATCCAGCGTTGGGTGGACTGACTATGGCCAACAATATAGATTTCTTTGTCTAGCTCTTCACCTTGAGCCGCAACCTCTATATTAAATGTATTTATCGTTTGCCCGTTTTCTTCTACAGCTACGGGTTCAAACTTCAGAATAGATACAGAATAATTGGCCCAGCAGCTCGAAGAGCATATAACTAAAGAAATCCCCGTGACAATATTGCGAAGTGATAACATGTGGTTTCCTTATTATTTAATGTATTAGCAGCAGCGGCGGATTATAATATAGAAACGGTCAAAAAATAAACATTTAATTTGTGCGCTGCATCATAGGCTTGTATTTATAGCGAATAGAAGGGCGGTGCACTTTGATATACGTCATAATCATACATCGAAAAAATCTATATTGTGGCTCAGCCATCAGCTGAGTGCAGTTTTGGACAGGAGAGTAGAGGATGGATGCGTTGGAACAACGATTAATGGATCTGGAATATCGCTACATGGAGCAAGAGCAGGTGATTGAACAGTTGAATGAGGTGATTACCGAGCAGCAAAAGCGCTTGATGTTGCTAGAAAAGCATCACCGTCAAGTCCTTGAGTTGCTTAAAGCTGGTCGAACGTCTGATATTGCATCGCTAAAAGATGAGGTGCCGCCTCCGCACTATTAGGCTGAGAACGCAAGTTAGATTGATGTGCAGTGATAGAGCATATAGCGTACTTCTCCAGCGGTTTTTTCCTTCTCAAGCGAAACTCCAGGGAGCGCTGGGAGGGGAGCCGATTTTTCTTGTTCCAAATACACTCGGGCCTCTGGGGCTAGGCAAGAGGCATCAACGAGATGCTGTAGTGCTTTAGCGGCGTATTGGTGATGAAAGGGCGGATCGATAAACACGATATCAAACGTTGTGTGCTGTTGTTCGAGCCACTTGAAGGCATCTGCCTGATAGAGCGCGGAGCGGTGAGTTGCGTCAAGTGTTTTCAGGTTATTGCTTAGCTGGCGGTATACTGCTGGTTCTTTTTCAATAAACGAAACATGCTCGGCACCACGCGATAAGGCCTCCAGCCCTAAAGCACCACTACCTGCAAACAAGTCCAGGCAACGGGCGTGGTTGACATAGCCTGCTAGCCAGTTAAACAGGGTTTCTCTTACTCTGTCGGTTGTGGGGCGCAACCCCTCCGCTGTTAATACCGGTAACTTGCGGCCACGCCACTGTCCGCCAATGATCCGGATTTGACCTGTGCGTTGATTATTTGACTGGGCTTTCAATCGGGACTCCTTATTTTTTCAGGCCTTGCCATTTTACGTTATATAAGCCTAAACAGCTAATTTAAGCCTGGTAAACAGGCAGGGTAAGTATATGGACTTCCCCTTGCTACACATGGACTTTTTGCATGGCATTGCGTAAGATGCGACCACCTAACTTTTTCCTAGTCAAAGAATATTTAGTATGCCCGAGTCAAAGCAAAAACGATCGTTTTTTGGTCTATTTGGTCGCTCAAAGTCA
>DFOV01000417.1 GCA_002376965.1 Gammaproteobacteria bacterium UBA3532 | reverse complement strand
GAGGTGTCCATTTTCTCTGCTTGACGCTCAAATGCCTGACGCTGTGCTTTTTCGCTTGAGGCATCGCCTATATTGAGTTGACTGGTACAGGTTTCACAGCGGCATCCAGTGGTGTGTTGAAGTCGGGATTTTTCATCAAAAGGATTTCCTAAACTTTTTGTACTCATGGGGCACCTATCTTTAATTAAAGGACGATTCTATGTTTGACGGACTCTACGTTTGACGGACTATATGTTTAGCGAATAGGGCTACAAGGTGTACCTGGGCATTGCACATTCCTCGGGCATCCAATCATTGTTTGGTGCATCCACTGTAGGAGAACCAAAACAGTGTTCGATAACGCATCGGCTATTTCGCAAGTTTATTTTCTATATGGCAAAGTCAGTGCCAATCGATGAGCTGTCTTTAACTGTCTGATTTGTATGTGAATAAATAAGAATGATGATTTTTTAAAGTTACGAAATATCGTAAATAACGAAATTTCGTATCAACGATGACGATTTTTCGTAGTTGGCCGCCTTTTTGAATAGCATGTGTTACCGTTTTGTTGATGCGAGGAGATTTGCCTGTGTCCATCGATCGTCGATTCAGTTTTGCTGCCGTACCCCTATTGGTGGTTGACCCATATGTTGATCAGATCCTTGATGCCAACCAGGAAGCGTGCCGGCTATTGCAAATGGATGCGTTGCAAATTCAGTCGCAACGTTTGAGTGGGCTATTTAGCGCCAGCTTGCCGGATTTGATTGTGTTTACTCAGGAGTTATTAGAGATGGGGCGTGGCTGGTGTGATCATCTGTTAATGAACATCGCTGGCGACGTGGTCCGGCTTGAGGTGGTTGGAAGGTGTTCTACTTCAGGCGAAGAGCAGCTGTTGCATTTGAGCCTGCAGCCTGCCGAAGAGCTGGATAGGCTGCGTACCCGTTCCGATGCGCAGCGCCATTATTTGTCAGGCATTGGTCACTGGGATCGCGTATCCCGCGTCTTTCAGGAATTTGAACGTGAAAACCATTTGCTGCTCGAAGCGGCCGGTGAAGGCATATATGGTGTCGATGCCAATGGGTTGACAACCTTTGTTAATCAGGCAGCACAGCACATTTTGGGGTATAGCGCTGAGGAGCTGGCCGGTCGCAATATGCATAGTATGGTGCATCACTCCCATCGTGATGGTAGTCATTATCGTGTTGGTGAGTGTCCGATATTTAAGGCTTTTCACGATGGTGCTGTTCGCCAGGTTGATGACGATATCTTTTGGAGCAAGTCAGGACAGCCGATCGACGTTGAATACACCAGCACACCAATTGAAGATAATGGATTTGTTGTTGGTGCTGTTGTGGTTTTTCGCGATGTTTCACAGAAGAAAGCCGACCATCAGCGATTGGTTGAAGCGCTGGAGGAGGTTGAGCGTTTAAAACAACGTTTGGAAATGGAGAATGCTTATCTGCAAGAAGAGTTAAATCAGGAATTTAATCACCATCAGATTATTGGTAAAAGCGGTGCCATTCAAAACGTTATCCGCCAGATTGAACTGGTGGCTCCAACGGATGCGACGGTGTTGATTCATGGCGAGTCTGGAACAGGCAAAGAGCTTATTGCTCGAGCGATCCACGACATGAGTCAGCGATCAGAACGGCCGCTGATTCGAGTCAATTGTGCCGCCATTCCCGAAGATTTGTTTGAAAGCGAGTTTTTTGGTCATACCAAAGGGGCATTTACTGGCGCGACCAGCGATCGACCTGGACGCTTTGAACTGGCGGATGGTGGCACCTTATTTTTGGATGAGGTCGGTGAAATCCCGCTGCATTTACAGGGTAAATTATTACGCGTGCTACAGGAGCAGCAGTTTGAACGCGTTGGCGACTCTCGAACCCGTCACGTTGATGTGCGCATTATCACGGCGACCAACCGAGATTTAGCTGCTGTTGTTCAGCAGGGGAAGTTTCGTGAGGACTTATATTTTCGGCTCAATGTTTTTCCCATTGTTTCGGTGCCGTTACGCCAACGTAGTGAAGATATTCCGCTGTTGGTACAGCATTTCCTGCAGAAAGCCTGTCGCCGCGCTAATAAGCCTGGCCTTAAGATCCCTATGACTCAACTGGATGTCCTGAAACACTATCATTGGCCAGGCAATATCCGTGAGCTGGAAAACGTTCTGGAGCGCCAGGTTATCTTGGCCAAAGGGGATAGCTTGGTATTTGATGGCTTGCTTAATTCTGGCAATATGTCGCCGACCATCGAGGAGGCGGTGACAGTTTCTAGTGCGGTGTTGACTCAAGAGCAACAGCGTCAACGAGATAAAACCAACATCATGAAGGCCCTGAAAGCCTGTCATGGCAAAGTTTTTGGTGACGATGGGGCTGCGGCTCTATTGGGCATGAAGCCGACCACATTAGCCTCCCGAATAAAAAAGTATGCTATCGATAGTCGACAGTTCAAAACGCCTTAGGCTAGTAGCGCTACCAGTTAAGCTGGCGCTTCATTTTTTGCCACCATCCTTGGGGCTGTTCATAAAGTCTTTGATGGGCGCCAAGCAATATAGACTCTGGAATGCGGTTGGCTGGCAGCCCTTTGGTAATAAATAAGGGCTCGCTGGCTTTGGCTTTCCCTTTTCCGGCGAGCATATTCAGGTCTACCGGTAGTGCTTCGGTGTCGAATTGAAGCTGGCTAGTCGTAAGAGGCAATACGGTCGCTCTTAGGCGCTTTTCATAGGTTTGTGATGTAACAATGCCAATACGCTCATCGTTCAGCTCAACCAAAGTGCCTGTTGGATAGATGCCGATTGCTCGAATAAATGCT
>DFOV01000444.1 GCA_002376965.1 Gammaproteobacteria bacterium UBA3532 | reverse complement strand
CGGTACGGGCATTGCCCATACCCGCTGGGCAACACACGGTGCGCCTTCAGAAGCCAATGCCCATCCCCACGTTAGTCATGAACGATTTGCCATCGTCCACAACGGTATCATTGAAAACCACCAAGCATTGCGTGAAAGGCTGGAGCAGTCTGGTTATACCTTTTCTTCAGAGACAGATACTGAGGTTATTGTTCATCTGATTCATCAGCATGTTCAGGGTGGGGAATCGCTGTTCGTTGCGGTGCGCCAAGTGGTGCCTCTGCTGGAAGGCGCCTACGGAATGGTGGTGTTGGATAAAACCTGCCCAGACGAGTTGATTGTCGCCCGCTCTGGAAGCCCTTTGGTCGTTGGTAAAGGGGTTGGAGAACATTTTATCGCCTCTGATCAATTGGCGCTTTTGCCGGTGACCCGTCAATTCCTTTTCTTGGAAGAGGGCGATGTGGCGCGCGTTACGCGTCGAGAAGTCAATATCGTTGATAGCGATGGGCATGAAGTCGTACGCGAATGGTCTGAGTCGGATGTGGTGCATGATGCGGGGGAGTTAGCAGGATTTCGTCACTTCATGCAAAAAGAGATATTCGAGCAGCCTAAGGCAATTATGGATACCATTGCTGGGCGAGTTGACCAACAGTCGGTACACCTTAACTCGCTTGGCGAAGAAGCTTTGGCAGTGTTGAGACAAGTTGAGTTTGTGCAAATCGTTGCTTGTGGTACATCGTACCACGCGGGGCTGGTTGCTCGCTATTGGCTGGAAGGGCTGGCTGGCATTCGGTGCAATGTTGAAATCGCTTCTGAGTATCGTTATCGTCGATCTGTCGCTTCGAAAAATGGACTGCTGATCACGATTTCCCAGTCTGGGGAAACCGCCGATACCCTTGCTGCACTGCGTTTGGCGAAAGAACAAGGGTTCTTGTCGACCCTCACGATTTGTAATGTTCCGGGGTCATCTTTGGTTCGCGAGTCAGATATCGCTTTGATGACGCGAGCTGGAGCCGAAATTGGTGTGGCGTCGACCAAAGCTTTTACAACGCAGCTGGCGGCATTACTTACTTTGGTTGGTGAGCTGGCAGGAGATGCAAGCATCAAAACGCGCATCGCTGAAGGGCTTTCCGGCTTGTCTGATGCTTGTCAAAAAGTATTGGCACTTGATGAACCTATCAAAGCTTTGGCTAGCGAGTTTGCTGACAAAGAGCACAGTCTGTTCCTTGGGCGAGGAGAGCAGTATCCCATCGCTATGGAAGGGGCACTCAAGCTAAAAGAAATTTCGTATATTCACGCTGAGGCATATGCCGCTGGTGAGTTGAAGCATGGGCCGCTGGCTTTAATTGATGAAGACATGCCTATCATTGTCGTTGCTCCGAACAATGATTTGCTGGAAAAGCTCAAGTCAAATGTTGAAGAAGTTAAGGCGCGAGGAGGTATACTTTATGTCTTTTCTGATGCCGATAATCACTTCACTGCCAGCGATACTATGCGGGTTATTGATCTTCCTCATGTTGAAGATATCATTGCTCCGATCGTTTACACCCTCCCTTTACAGCTATTGTCATATCATGTGGCACTGATTAAAGGTACGGATGTTGATAAGCCGAGAAACTTAGCTAAGTCAGTCACGGTCGAGTAGTTAATGGTTTTTGCCATATGGCTGTGTGGAGCATATCTGGTCGGCTCTTTATCTTTTGCACTGCTTTGTTCGAAATGGCTTAGCCTGCCAGATCCGCGAGAACAGGGATCGCATAACCCTGGCGCAACCAATGTACTGCGTACCGGCGGGAAAAAAGCCGCTATGCTGACATTGATTGGCGATATGCTGAAAGGCGCTCTGGTTGTTTTTGCCGCGAAGTGGTCTGGTGTTGCCATTAATCAACTTGGATGGATTGGCTTTGCGACCGTACTAGGCCATGCCTTTCCGGTATATCATCGCTTTAAGGGGGGGAAAGGAGTAGCGACCACTATCGGTATATTGCTGGCTGCGACCCCTGTCATTGGTGCTGTTGCTGTCGTTTTATGGGTGGTAATCGTAAAAGCTACGCGCTATTCGTCGTTAGCTGCGCTGGTTTCAATTGGATTGTCGCCGGTTCAATCCTGGTTTCTGGTTCCAGAAATAGCTCCTGCCTACATGCTTTTAGCGCTGGTTGTATTCCATCGCCACAGAGAAAACATTACAAGATTACAAACAGGCACGGAAAACAAAGTCTGAAAGGTCTTAGTTTACGGGCTCTAGTTCAGTCAGTGGCCAGCGGGCGCGTGTTCGTATACTTAAATCCTGGGTTAGTTCGGGGGATGCATTCTGTAAACGTAGTGCACCCGCCAAAGCAATCATCGCACCGTTGTCAGTGCAAAAAGCCAATGATGGATAGGCTATGTTGACTTGCTTGCTCTTACCGTATTCCTCGAACTTTTCTCTTAGCAATGTATTGGCACTAACCCCACCGGCCAATACCAGTGACTGGCATTGCGCGGCCTTCAGTGCGCGTTTGCATTTAATTAACAGCGTATCAACCACTGCTTCTTGAAAAGCGTAGGCTATATCGGCTTTGTCTTGTTCACTTTCGGCCGCCTTAATGTGGTTTGCAGCAAAGGTCTTAAGGCCGCTAAAGCTAAAGTCACAACCTGGCCGGTCAGTCATCGGACGTGGGAAGGTGTAGCGTCCGGGGGTGCCGTTTTCTGCTAGAGCGGCTAAACGCGGCCCACCTGGATAGCCTAGATCGAGTAGTTTTGCTGTTTTATCAAAGGCTTCGCCAGCAGCATCGTCTATTGATTCACCTAACAGTGTGTAGTCACCAATGCTTTTCACGTGAATGAGCTGGGTGTGCCCACCTGATACAAGCAATGCAACAAAAGGAGGTTGTGGCGGCTGGTTGTCCAGCATGGGGGCGAGCAGGTGGCCTTCCATATGGTGGACTTCAATCGCAGGAATATTTAGGGCAAACGCCAGGCTCCGGCCAAAACTTGCGCCAACCATCAGCGCACCGATCAAGCCTGGCCCTGATGTGTAGGCAATGGCATTCAGCGATTTCTTAGATAGGCCATGCCCATCAAGCAACTTTTCAGTCAGTGGTATAAGCTTTCTAACATGATCGCGTGATGCTAATTCTGGTACAACGCCACCATATTCTTCGTGAAGTTTAACCTGGCTATAGAGCTCATGACCAATTAACCCCTTATTAGTATCATAAAGGGCCACGCCGGTTTCATCACAGGAGCTTTCTATTCCTAAAACAAGCATAAAATTACCGAAGGCTTAAGCGAGGTCGGTAATGTACACTAAAAATTCGCCAGAATTAAGTAAAAACTCGAAACTATGCTTTGCTTTTTGTGGCGATTCTGATTAGAATTTGCCACCCTTAGATTAGTGTCATATTCTATAATTTTTTCAGAGGTGATTTAATGCCAAGTGTACGAGTTAAAGATAACGAGCCGTTTGACGTAGCATTACGTCGTTTTAAGCGTTCATGTGAAAAAGCTGGAGTGCTAGCAGAAGTTCGTCGTCGTGAGTTCTATGAAAAGCCAACTTCAGTTCGCAAACGCAAACGTGCAGCGGCTGTTAAGCGTCACTTGAAAAAGGTAAACCGCGAGCAAGCTCGTCGTATTCGCTTGTACTAATTTTCTCCGTTTTTTATTGGATATATTATGTCTTTGCTAAATGAGCAACTAAAACAAGACATGAAGTCGGCTATGCGCGCTAAAGAAAAAGAGCGTTTAGCGACAATAAGAATGGCACTGGCTGCACTCAAACAGCGTGAAGTCGATGATAGAATAGAAATCACCGATGAGATCGTCATTGCTACGTTGACCAAGTTGATTAAACAACGTCAAGATGCGGCGGCCCAGTTCAAAGATGCGGGTCGAGAAGAGTTAGCCAGTAAAGAGCTTTCCGAAGCCGATGTATTACAGGCATACATGCCACAGCCTCTGACGGATGCTGAAATAGATGCATTAGTTAACGCTGCTGTAGAGGAAGTTCAAGCGGAGTCCATGCGTGATATGGGCAAAGTGATGGCGATTCTTAAGCCCCAGATTCAAGGTCGAGCCGATCCGGGTAAAATTAGCAGCTTGGTAAAAGCAAAGCTAAACTAAGGCAGAGTCACCTCAGGCAGAAAAGCAGCACTATCTTCTCGATAGGGCTGCTTTTTTCGTTTGAATATAAGGGGTTCAGGTTGCATGGCGGGAAGAATACCACAGGCATTTATTGATGACTTGTTGGCGCGAACCGATATTGTTGAACTAATTGATAGCCATGTTCCGTTAAAGAAAAGCGGAAGAAACTACTCGGCTTGCTGCCCATTTCATAGCGAAAAGACCCCGTCATTCTCTGTCAGTGGTCAAAAGCAATTCTTTCATTGCTTTGGCTGCGGCATGAATGGCAATGCAATAACTTTCCTCATGGAGTTTGAGCGCCTAGAGTTCGTCGCCGCCATTGAAGAGCTGGCAAACATGCATGGGCTTTCTGTCCCCAGGGATAGTGGTGATTCAAAAGACCTGTCACGCTCACGCGATCAATACCACTTACTTGAACAGGTGGCCCAATTTTATCGCCAGCAACTCAAGCAAAACGAGGATGGCAATAAAGCCATCGTATATATGAAACAAAGAGGCTTAACTGGAGACATTGCTCGTCAGTTTGAGCTTGGCTATGCCCCTGATGGTTTCAATACGCTGCTCGAGAAATTCAAAGATAAAGAGCAGCTGCTCGCAACCGGTATGTTGGCTGAAAACGAGCGTGGTCGAGTTTATGATCGCTTTCGTCAGCGGCTCATGTTTCCAATTAGGGATAAACGTGGACGGGTGATTGGTTTTGGCGGGCGTGTTCTTGGCGATGAGCAGCCAAAATACCTCAATTCTCCAGAAACGGATATATTCCATAAGGGGCGAGAGCTATATGGACTCTATCAAGCTCGAAAGCAGCATCGCCATCTAGCGCATGTGGTTATTGTTGAAGGCTATATGGATGTGGTCGCCTTAGCACAATATGGGGTTACCAATGCCGTCGCTACTCTGGGGACTGCAACGTCACAGGAGCATATCGCGCAGTTAGCCAGAGTGACTGAAAATCTGTATTTCTGCTTTGATGGCGATAGGGCCGGAAGAGCCGCCGCTTGGAAGGCATTAGAGACAGCGCTTCCAACACTGGAAGGCAAGCATGCTCTTTATTTCTGCTTTTTACCTGATGGTCATGATCCCGATTCTTACATTAAAGCGTTCGGTAAAGATGCTTTTGAACAGGTGCTGTTTAATTCTCCTAGCCTTTCAACCTATCTTATAGACGAGCTAAAAAAGCAAACAGATGTTGCGACTGTTGATGGACGTTCACGCTTCATTCACTTGCTTCAACCATTGTTAGCGAAAATACCCAAAGGTATTTTCCGCCCATTGCTTGTGGCGGAAATTGTGCGGGTTACAGGTATTGATAAGTCATTGGTCGATCCTGATACTGCCGTGGGAGAGCGCCGACCAGTACCAAAACGCCCGCAACAGAAAAAAGCCCAGCAAGTGACGCCGGTTCGGTTGGTGATAGCGCTATTGTTGCAATATCCACCGCTATATAATGCGGTTCCAGAGGTCGCAGGGCTGAATACGTATGCAGGCCCTGGCGCGGAAATATTAAAGCACCTACTTGAAATTCTTGCCACGCACCCCCACCTCAATGCTGGACAGTTGCTTGAACATTGGCGAGAACACGCTGACAGGGCGACCATTGAAAGACTGGCATTATGGGAGCACCTTGTTCCAGAAGAGGGAATTGAGGCGGAATTTCGCGATGCGGTGAGACGCTTAATAAAAGATGGTGCCAAAAAAGAGATAGAACAACTGAATGCTGTGGCCGCAACCAGGGCGTTAACAGATGACGAGAAAAGTCGTTATCGTCAGCTGCTGGTGGCGCAGGCAGAATAATCCCATATTGCATTAGCGACATAGCTACTCAGCTGATATACTTTGTTGGTTATGTCTTATTTTTACTAACTAATTTTCAACGGGTGGAGCTTAATGGAGCCCAGTAAGCAATCTAGACTCAAACTTCTCATACAACGTGGTAAAGAGCAAGGATATTTAACCTATTCCGAGGTCAACGACCACTTGCCCCCAGATATAGCAGACCCTGAACAGGTTGAAGATATCATACGCATGATTGGCGACATGGGAATCGCTGTATGTGAGACCGCTCCCGACGACGACAGTCTGCTGATGAGTCAGGTGGCAGCTGATGAAGAAGCGGCAGAAGCCGCGGCAGCAGCGCTTGCGTCAGTAGAAAACGAAATTGGGCGAACCACTGATCCCGTGCGTATGTACATGCGTGAAATGGGAACGGTTGAACTGCTTACCCGAGAGGGTGAAATTGATATCGCTCGACGCATCGAGGAAGGCATCCGCGGAGTACTTGGCGCAGTATCTCATTTTCCCTATGCCATTGCCTATGTTCTAGAGCAGTTCGATAAAGTCGAGGCCGAGACCCTTCGATTGAGTGATCTTGTGACACGTTTTGCTGATCCCAATGAGGATGAGCAGGAACTGATGGGTACAAATATCGGTTCGCAGTTAAATGAAAGCGATATTTCCGATAATGACATTGATGAAGATGACAATGAGCGCGACTCCGATTCTGATGACGACGACGAAACCGACAATGGCCCTGATCCAGAAGAAGCCCGCATTCGCTTTGGTGAGCTACGGACTAAGTATGAACAAGTTCTAGCCTCAGCAGAAGAAAAGGGACTTCAAGCCGATGAAACACGGCAGCTTTGTGAGGATCTGGCGGAAATATTTGTTCAATTCAAGCTGACGCCACGTCAATTTGACCGCTTGGTTAAGCGTGTGCGTGCTTTGCATGATCGTATTCGTACCCAGGAACGGTTGATAACCAAACTATGTGTCGAACGGGCCAAAATGCCTCGTCGTGAATTTATTCGTAAATTCCCTGGCAATGAAACGAATATGGATTGGGTTCAATCGTTACTCGAAACTTCACCCGACTATGGCAGTAGACTGGCTTCCTTGGAACAGGATATTGTTCGTGCTCAGCGCAAGATGGTTACGGTAGAGCATGACTGTGCTACCGATATTCCGCATATTAAAGATCTGGTTCGCCACATGTCAATTGGCGAAGCCAAGGCTCGCCGTGCCAAGAAAGAAATGGTTGAGGCTAACCTGCGCTTGGTTATTTCTATTGCCAAGAAATACACCAACCGCGGATTGCAGTTCCTTGATTTAATCCAAGAAGGAAACATTGGCTTAATGAAGGCTGTCGACAAGTTTGAATATAGACGAGGCTACAAGTTCTCGACTTACGCCACGTGGTGGATTCGGCAGGCGATCACTCGCTCTATCGCTGATCAAGCGCGTACAATCCGAATTCCGGTGCATATGATTGAAACGATCAACAAACTTAACCGTATTTCGCGTCAGATGCTTCAAGAAATGGGACGAGAACCGACTCCTGAAGAGCTGGCTGAAAAGATGGAAATGCCGGAAGATAAGATCCGTAAAGTATTGAAAATTGCCAAAGAGCCGATTTCAATGGAAACGCCCATAGGTGACGATGAAGACTCGCACTTAGGTGATTTTATAGAGGATGGCAATAGCGAGTCGCCCATCGACTCTGCGACTTCAGGCGCGTTGTCTGGTACTACACGCGAAGTGCTTAACAGCCTAACGGCTCGTGAAGCTAAGGTGCTACGAATGCGCTTTGGCATCGATATGAATACTGACCATACGCTAGAAGAGGTTGGTAAGCAGTTTGATGTCACACGTGAGCGTATTCGTCAGATTGAAGCCAAGGCACTGCGTAAGCTGCGTCATCCATCGCGCTCTGAGAAGCTGAAAAGCTTTTTAGAAAACGATTTGGAAGACAGTTCATTCTAAAAATCGGTTTTATTTTCAAAAGCGGCGGTGTATAATTCCCGCCGCTTTCATTAAGCATTTTCCCTAAATGGCCCTATAGCTCAGCTGGTTAGAGCGCCCGACTCATAATCGGTAGGTCCTAGGTTCAAGTCCTAGTGGGGCCACCATTTCATGTTTTAGTCCTCGTACACAGGCACTCTATTGAGCGCTTGACCGTCGTATCTATATTAATATTTTCCGGCAGGGTGCCAGAAAAGCAGCTCTATTATTTAAGCGAAGCATTACTTCAAAATAGCTACAATATCTTTATATTGTCTTAGTTTCGCAATATCTAGTGCGGTTTGTCCTTGCTCATTTTTTAGGCCTTTATTGGCTCGCATATTTAGCAGGATACGGATGACTTTGGCCTGGTTCCACGATGCCGCTGTATGGAGCGCTGTGTTGCCGCGCTCGTCCTGCAAGTTGACGTCGGCCCCTTTTCCAATCAGCCAGTGAATGTAATCGGCTTTACCAGTCCAGGCGGCTTGGTGAATAGGGCCTCCATTTTCCGCCATGGCATTGACTTTGATGCCTTCTTGTATGAAAAATTCGGAAACTTCTTTATGACCGTGTTTGGCTGCGACGTGTAGTGGTGTGATTCCCCATTTACGTAGTTTTGCACCTTTATTGTAGAGAAACTTGGCAACGTCTAGTTTGTTGGTCCAAGCGGCGCCGTAGATGGGCGACTGGCCATTCGCATCTGATTTATTAACGTTGGCACCGTTTTCAATAAGAAGCTCCATAACATTGATATGCCCTGTCCAAGCGGCGACGTGCAGTGCGGTACTTTTCTTTAATGGTGTAGATGCCGTAACGCCTTTGGCGATTAATTTCTCTAAAACGAGAGAGTTGCCGTAGAAAGCCGTATAATAAAGTACAGGTTGGCCATTGTTATCAACCGCACGGATATTGGCACCTTGTTCAATAAGGTAATCGGCGACTTCAGCCGCTTTGTGGTACATCTCTTCTTTCTGGTTTTCACCATTCATCGTTACAAGCATTAGCGGAGTGCGGCCAGCATGGGTAATAGCATCAACAACGGCTCCATTTTTAATCAGCAAACGGGTCATCTCTAATAGTGCGTGCTTGGCTGCATGATGCAAAGGTGTCAGCCCATTTTTATCTTGAGCAACGACAAGACCTGAATTTTTGCTGAGCATAAAGCGCACGTCATTGAAGGCCTGCTTTTTTACCGCTTCAATAAATGCGTCTAGTGTTATATCGTCGCTGCGTAAAGCGCTGGCTGTGACTGGCGTTGACTTTTTTTCATCAAATATGGCTTCTCGGGCATTGTCATAGGTTTGCTGATGTAGCTCATTGGCGCAAGGCGAGTCGGTGTATTCGATTTTTCCTTTTGCGTTGGTGCATTTATAAATCTTTCCATGTGCGGATGGAAAAGCAAAAATGAGAAAAGGTACTAGCCATAGAATCGGTTTCATAAGGTACAATTTTTATGTTGTCATTGTTATTGGATCTTTTATTTAAGATAAGCCAATTGCCCATCGAAAGCCAGTTCTAGTAAAACTTGGCTTCACCTGGCGGACGGGTCTTGAAACGCCGGTGTGCCCAAAGGTATTGCTCAGGAGCCGTCATGATCATAGCTTCTATCAGCTGATTGATCCGCGTGGCATCTGCTACTTCATCGCCAGTTGGGAAGTTCTCAAGCGCTTCCCAAAGCTCTATTTGATAGCCCTGATCGTTTGGCCTGCGATAGAAAAGAAAGGGGACGATGGGAGATTTACTCAGTTTGGCGAGTTTACCAGTGGCCGTGATACTGGCGGCTTGCACGCCAAACAGCGGCGCAAAGGTGCTGACCTTACGGCCATAGTCCTGATCGGGAGCATACCATATCGAATTCCCGCCTCTTAATACGCGTATACAGGTGCGAATGTCACTGCGATGGATGGTGCCTGCTGTGTAGTGATCACGGCGCAATCTTTGCACATAGTCAAATGCCGGATTGCCATGAGGGCGATACATAAAATACGAACGACGGAATTGAGCCAGATAGCGTCCCGCTGGCTCCAGGCACATCATATGCGCGCTACATAAAATCGCGCCATGCCCTTGTTCCAGAGCATTGTCGAGATTTTCCAGCCCCTTAATTTGAAACAGGCGATTAAAACGTCTATCAGAAAACCACCAGGATGCCGCCATATCGGCCAGTGTTTGTCCTGTTGCGCGATGGATCCGCTTGACCATATTGTGTTGCTCTGCCGTCGGTAACTGTGGAAAACATAATGCGATATTTTTCTGAATGATCTTGCGGCGTCTAGGCACTGCGTAATAGGTTAGCCAGCCTATACCTCTGGTGATGCGGCAAATGATGGGATAAGGCAGTAAGGAGAGTAGCCAAATTACCGCAAGCCCAAGGCTCAACAACCAGTATTTAGGTAGCGCTAATGCCCAGAGTGTGGTGACTGGCGGTTTTTGCTTTTTAGGCATGCAATAAACTCCGGTAGACCTAGTGGCTGATATAAGCGTTGTCGCGCACAAGCTCGCGCGGCAACTGATTTTTTAACTTCTTGTTAACCGACTTAGCCAACCCTAAAGGTGAATCCTGGTAGTCCACAATCCATTCTTTGGCATTGTGGGGCAACTCTATATCGGTCAGATCTTTTCCTTGTAGGTAATGACTCGCCTGTTCGTGATCTAGGCAGTAGGTGTTCGTTGCGTCTGTACCGAAGTGTACCGCCAGCTCATGGCAAAAACGCCAGCCTGTTCGATGCTCATTGGCCAGCTTTATGCCGAGGCGATCCATTTTCACTTTACCGATTAATGCGTCGATAGATTGAGGAAAATACCATAGTTCGTCTTTGCGCGACCACAGTTGCTGTTGGTGTTCACTGAGGTCAATGCCAAGGCGGCTTTTTACATCACCAATGAACGAAGCAGCCGTCTTCTTTGCTAGTGGTGAAAATGGAAACTTGGCCAGTAGCATTGGGTGGGGTTTAGCTGCTGTAGTAGCCACTTGCTTTTTAAATCGGGCGATGAAGAAGCCTTCACTATCGTAATAATGAGGCCACACATGTAGATAGCCTTCAGAGGTTGCTGCTTTATTTGCTCCGGGAAACAAGTTGGTTAACGACTCCGTTATGACCTCATCGCCAAAGGTGTCGAGTAGATGCTGGCATACCGATTGGTTTTCAATGGGGTTTAGGGTGCATGTCGAGTAAATCAGTGTGCCATTTTGTTTTAGTGCTTGAAAAGCGGCGGTGATCAGCTCCTTTTGCATATCAGCAATAGCATGAACGCTGGATTCCGACCAGTTAGCGAATGCATCAGGATCTTTTCTGACCGTTCCTTCGCCGCTGCATGGCGCATCCAGTAACACCGCATCAAATGTGCCTTCAAGCGGTTTGCCAAGTTGTTGGCCAGCAAAGTGGCTGAGTACAACGTTGATATTGCCGCAGCGCTGAATATTGGAAAACAGCCCCTTAATGCGCGAAGCTGAATATTCGTTGGCAAGTAACAAGCCTTGGTTGTTCATTGCGGCAGCCAATTGCGTTGTTTTTGAGCCTGGCGCGGCAGCCATATCCATCGCCAAATGAGGCACCTCGTTGTTATACAGCAGCGCCTCAACGGGGAGCATCGAGCTGGCTTCCTGAATGTATATTTTGCCCTGTAAATGTTCGGCGGTGTTGCCAAGCGCTGTACTATGATGGCACTGACTTTCGTCAATCCAAAATCCATTGCTACACCAAGGAATAGGTGTCAGCTGATATCCCTGAGCGCGAAGCGTCTCGACACAGCTGTCTATATCGGTTTTTAAGGTATTAATGCGAATACTTTTTCGCAGCGGCTGCCGGTTAATCGCGATCAGCTGGTCTATGCTAGTATCCTTAGGCAAGAATGGCGTAATAAAATCGATATAGTGCTGCGGTGTCATAGCTTTTTGTCATATGCTCAAAGTAGCGTTGGGCGTGGATTATACTGAATCGAAACCAAGTAGGGAAATTACATGCTAAATAGGCTTTGGGTCGGGTTTTTCTGGTTTGCCGGTTTGGCGGCATGTTATCAATGGTTAGTTCTCGACAACACTGCAATATTTACCCATCTGGTACAGGCTGTATTTGATATGGCCAAACTCTCGGCAGAGATTGGCTTGGGCTTGATTGGCGTTTTGTGTTTTTGGATGGGCCTATTTCGACTGGCAGAAAAATCGGGCTTGGTTGATAAACTGGCTTGGTTGTTGTCGCCTTTGTTAACGCGCTTAATGCCTGGTGTTCCAGCGAACGATCCTGCTTATGGTTCAATGACTATGAATATCGCCGCGAATATGCTTGGGCTTGATAACGCGGCAACGCCCCTCGGGTTACAGGCTATGAAAGATTTACAGCGCCATAACTCCACGCCAGATACCGCGACCAATGCCCAGATATTGTTTTTAGTGATCAATACATCGTCGGTGACTTTATTACCTGTCACCATCTTTATGTATCGAGCACAGCAAGGCGCAGCGAATCCGACCGATGTTTTTATCCCCATTATTCTGGCAACCACCGCATCAACCCTAGTTGGTATTGCTTGCGTTTGTCTGGTGCAAAAAATCAAACTGTTTCAGCCGGTGGTTTTGGCGTATCTGGTGGCGATTTGTTTACTAGTAAGTCTGATCGTTTGGGGCTTTAGTGGTCTGTCATCCATTGAGATGCAGGAGAAAAGCAGCCTTTGGGCCAACCTGATTTTATTTGCAACCATCTTGGTGTTTATCACGACGGCCTATTTTCGTAAGGTAGCTGTCTACGACACCTTTATTGATGGAGCGAAAAGTGGATTCGATACGGCAGTATCTCTGATTCCTTATCTAGTTGCCATGCTCGTTGCTATTGGCGTGTTAAGAGCCAGTGGCGGGCTTGATATGATTGTCGATGCGATAGGTGCTTTGGTTGGCTTATTGGGTGGTGATACCTCTTTCACTCAAGCGTTACCCACAGCGCTAATGAAGCCCTTTAGCGGCTCTGGAGCGCGGGCCATGATGCTGGACGCAATGGCGACTTACGGGCCTGATTCCTTTACCGGAAGGCTGGTTTCCATTGTTCAGGGCAGCACTGAAACGACCTTTTATGTGCTGGCGGTTTATTTCGGTGTGGTTGGGATCAAGCATGGTCGGCATGCTATTGTCTGTGGCTTGCTAGCCGATGCGACGGGTATTGTTGCAGCGATAGGGCTAGGCTATTGGTTTTTTGGCTGATTGAACCGGTTTATTGATTTGTTAGTCATACAGTGAGATGTGCGAATTCTTCACGTAAAGTGAGAGGAGGCATTATGCTGCTGGTCACAACTCATGAGTTTAAGCAACTGATTCAACAAATCGGATTGTCACAATTTACCTCACAACTCATTAATCAATTAGAAAAAGACTTTTCCCGCTGGGATACCTTTAAAAAATCACCACGTCACGCAACTCACTATCCACATGGCGTCATCGAGCTGATGCCTTGTGCTGATGACGTCTATTACAGCTTCAAGTATGTCAATGGTCACCCACCGAATACAGAGGTGAATAAGCTGTGTGTAGCGGCAATCGGTCAGCTCTCCGAAGTGAGTTCGGGGTATCCGTTAATGCTAAGCGAAATGACGTGGCTAACGGCTATCCGAACGGCTGCCACTGCAGCCTTGGGAGCTAAGTATCTTGCTCGTGCAGATAGCAAAAAGTTGGCTATTGTTGGGTGTGGTGCTCAGGCTGAGTTTCAGCTCATTGCGTTGGCCAGCGTCCTGCCTGTAACAACGGTTTACTATTTTGATATTGCCAGCGCCGCGATGCGTAAGTTTGAGAAAAATGTCGCCACCATGCAATTACCTAGGCTGACGTTGATCCCCGCTTCGTCTATTGATAGCTGCTTGGAGGAGGCTGATGTGGTGGTAACAGCAACAGCCTGCAAGTCTCGCCAGCAATTAATTACCAGCGCCAATTTGCGTCCTGGCATGCATATTCATGCCATGGGGGGAGACTGCCCTGGTAAAACTGAAATTAGCCGCTGCGCTTTGGATGCGTCAAAAATATTTGTCGAATATTTGGAACAAACCCGAGAAGAGGGCGACATTCAGCAACTCACCGATCATTCATCGGTTGTGGAACTATGGAAGGTCATTACAAAGGCACGTCCTGGTCGAACGGATGAGCAAGATATTACGCTGTTTGACAGTGTTGGTTTTGCATTAGAAGATTATTCAGCTTTATGTTTGACCTATCGGCTGTGTGAGGAATATGGGATTGGGCAGAGCATTGATATGATCCCAGAGTTGGGCGATCCTAAAGATCTGTATGTTGGGCTGGTTAACTAATCAGCCGCTTGATCAAGCAAAATGTCCTATCTTCCCGATCATTCACTGGCGTATATTCGGCTATTTCAACGCAGCGCAGTTTAGAGTGTGTTAACCAGCGTTTGATTACTGGCAGTATCGGCCTGGGATCAACACCATTGGCTGCGGGCGTTTCTACGCCGGGTGCGAATGTTGGATCAAAAGCATCCAGATCGATACTAATGCCGACAATATCACACTGACGGCATAGTTTTCGTAGAGCGATATCAAGCGATGTTGCAGGGTGGGGTGTTGAGCTTAATGGATGCCATTCAACGCCTTGGCTGTTGAGCCAGTGAGCTTCTTGTGGTTCGTAGCTGCGAACGCCGATGATGATGCAGTCTTTAGGGTGGATGACGGCTTGATAGCCAATCATGTGTTGAAATAAAGAGTGTTTGTTGCCGAGCAGGCATGCGACGGGCATGCCATGAATATTTCCTGAGGGACTGGTGAGTGGTGAGTGTGAATCCAGGTGGGCGTCTAACCAGAGCAGGCCGATTCGCGCCTGTGGGTAGGCTTTTCTTACACCAGACCAGGTTCCAATAGCGCAGCTATGATCGCCGCCAAAGATCAGCACTTTGGGATATCGCTGAAGTTGTTTCGATACCGACTGGGCAAGCCTTTTTATGCCCTTTGTTAATCCCTGCCTCTTATTGGCGAGAGGAGAATGAATGATATGCGTCAAGGAGTGGGGGAGCAGCCGATAAGCTATGCGAAGCGGCCCATCACGGACCTCAGCCATGGGCGCGCCGGATGCAAACGCAAAGCAAATGTTGTATGGAAGTAGTGGCATACAGTGTCCAAGGTTCTTGTCTAATAAATAGTTAGAGTGGCAGTTTGAGCAAAAATTCCTTTCTGTATTTAGTTAGTAGAAGGGGGGGAGACCTTTGATTGAGTTATAGGCAAATAATGTTATAACCTAAGTGGTGACTCAAACAGGGAGGTCTTTCATCGTGAGTTCACCACTTTCTCACCTGCTTATATTACTCAAGGCTCATGATTTAAGGGGCCTTGCTAAGCTGCTTGGCGGCTATATTGTCCTGTCTTTGGGGATGTTGGCGGCCAGCCAATGGCTGTCTATCCAAACCGATAACGAAAAAGCTCATAAACTGATTATGGCGCTCACTTTTCTTTTGATGGTTGTGTTCAGTATTACTGCACTTGTTTTGGGGGCTAAGTGTGTATGGGGGAGCAATACGCGTGAATTGTATTGGCGCCTGCTCCCTGTGCATAAAGTCCACTATTTCTATGCCAAAATTACTCTGTCTCTCCTTGTATTTTTCTTTGTTGCTGGATGTTTTTGGTTATGGAGTAGCGCTCTACCAAAGTCTGGCATAGAAAATACCCGGCTTGATGCCTTGTGGTTTGAGCTGCTGTTTTTATTTGGCCTAGCCTATTTTATGCTGGGGTTTATTGGCGCTTTGGGAAGCAGGGACGATGTAGCTTCCGATGCCGTTATTACCGGTGGCTTACTACATGCGTATCACAAGAGCCCGCTGCGGTTTATTTGGGGGCTGCTGTCGCTAGCGATTTTTATCTGTTGTATCTTTATACCTTTTCTACCAGCTTTGGTTTTTTTCGCGATGGCCTATGGTAGCCCCAAGCTTATAGCTGTCTCAAAGTGGAGCTTTGTATATCCCTCAATTGACGAAAAAAAGGCGGAAGCAATGTCGCCGATGAAAGCAATTATTTCTTCTCATTTGGTAGGTGGCGTGATTGCTGGTTATTTATTCTTTATCCCTCAGTCTGGGCTGTCAATTTTGACTGGTGGCTACCTTTTTTACCCTTTCAGTTCCGAGCGAGCGGTGAAGCAAATGAGTCAGCACATCGAAGATACCCAGGTCAATACAATCGAACGCATTTCAGCAAAAATGCTGCGTGACTTGGTTCCGCTAGATGTATGGGAAGACCAGGCGAGCGCTGAGCTAAAAAGAATGACAGAAAAGCGTAACAAGCCAGGAGTGAAAGGCAACCATGTTAACGATCAATAATCTCAACAAGTCATATGATAGCAAGGTCGTGCTGGATAACCTGTGCCTTGATATTGCCGCTGGCGATATTGTCGCGCTGGTTGGTGAAAATGGCGCGGGTAAAACAACGTTGCTGGAAATCATTATGAATCTGCGTTTGGCTGATTCTGGAACGATTTGCATTTTTGGCCAAGATGGGGCGGTAGATAACCCCGCTGTGCGGCAGCGGATGGGCTTTCTTAGTGAAACGATCCCATTTTTTGGTGACTGGACATTAGAACGCATCATACGCTTTCATCGTCAGTTCTACCCCCGTTGGGAACAACCTTACGCAGATAGGTTGATCGACACACTGCAATTGGATACCAAGCAATGCTATCGCGATTTATCTCGTGGGCAGAAACTGCGTTTTGGCCTAGTTGCAACACTAAGTCATCATCCTGAGCTGATCTTGCTCGATGAAATTACCGCAGGCATGGACCCCATCGTGCGTAAGCAATGTTTAGCCTTATTAAAAAGCGAAGCTTCGGAGCATGGAACAACCATATTATTTGCGACCAACCTGGTCAGCTCGATGAAAGGCTTTGCATCTCATCTGGTGTTCTTACGCCACGCATCACTTAGCCCTTTACTGGATACCCGCACCATCGAATCTGACGATTGGGATGATTATTTTATTGCGCACTTTGATGGAGAGAAAAGTGCTTAAATACGTTATCGCAAAGGATATTCAGAGCTTGTCTAGCGGGCTAGTCAAACCGATTTATTGTTTGTTAGGCGCTGTTATTGTGTTGGCCGCGCTTGGTTTAACTGAAAGCCTGTTGGGTAATGCGGGGCATCTTTATCTTGTCTACATCGTTCCCTTTGGCTTATTTACTGTAGCTGGTATCGGTTTATTGTATGGCTTTAAGCAGCATGAGCAGGTATGGAAACCGAGCGGTGGTGCAGAAAGTCGCTTTTATGAGTTAACGCTTCCGATCACTCCTTATCAGCTATATCGCGCAAAGTTTATGGTGTTGGTCGCGGCTATGTTGGTAAGGATTTGCTTGCTAATTCTATCTGGCGCAGGCTTTATGCTGGTTTTCTACTATGGGCTTGAAGTGTTTGGTGCTAGCACTAAGAGCGAGCCTATGCCTGGCTTTTATACATCGGCTTGGCAGCACATCACTCAATTTTTTGCTGAAGAGCTGCCTTTTGTTGCGAGTTTCGAAGGGATTCTTGTATCGTCTGGCTTAGTTTTACTGGTAGCGATAGCAACGAGCAGTTACTCGGCTCAGGACAAGGCACTGCAAAAACGTGTTAAGAGATTGAGTTACTCATCATCCCGCGTATTGAACGGATTAATAGACTTGGGGACGGTTGCTGCTTTTATATATATCCTTTCACCGTTCGGATTGCCGTATTTAGGTTGCATCTTGATCGGCGCTTTTTTTGCGCGTTATATCTATGCCGATTGTCTGGCTTATTGCCACAACGAATTCAAATTTCGCTACTCCCCGAAAGTAATTGCATCCCTGATTACCGCTGGGGTTTGTGTATTGCTATATGTGTTGGTCATCTTGTTGGGTGGTGCTCAAAGCCCTGCCAAAACTAATCTAAAGGCCTATGCCATTGGCTCACTCGGAGCTGGCTATTACGTTAGCGAGTTCATAGAGCACTTAACCAGACCTGGCGTTAACTTTGATGACATCGAAAACAGCTTTGGTTTATTTAATACCCTTGTTGATGATACTGCTTGGTCAACCCAAAAAAAACGGCTGGAAGAACTCTATATGGATTCGACACAATCGTGTCAGATTCGCTTCACCGCTCTGAACTGGCTGTGGATCGCCAATAATAAATCGGCTTTGGATAAGGCGATTCTTGTTAGCGAAGACGACTTGCCCAGGCTTGCCTCCCAATTTCACCAGTGCCAGAGTGATTACCGAGACTACGCACAATTCATCGCCAGCCAGTTAAGTGACAGGGATCTGCAACGCTTGTATGGCAAGTATGAAAGTTCTGAAAGCTGGCTTCTCAATTGGATGGCGGTGCTGTGGGCCGAAATGTATCCACAGCTGATGCGTAAAGGTTATCATAAGGCGCTAAACAATAGCGTGGCGGTTAGTCAGCATGCTTGTGAATTTTCAGAGCCTAAAGCTTTTTTGGATTCGCTTAATCGGGCGCTGCAGAGACAGACGTTGAGCCTGGCTGGTTGGACGCTATCGACTATATCTATTGATGCAAAAGGAACGGAATGTGAAAACTGGATCGCCAACTTTAAGTATCACTGGTCCAAGCGTATTGCTGAGCTACCCAAAACTTTTGAGAAGCATTTGATGGGTATGGCGACAAGCTCATCATTAGACAGTTTCCCAACCAGTCAGCATGCGCTTGCTCAACAACTCGGCATCATAAAACAGCAGCCGTCACCCGTGCGATGCCACTATATGCAGCAATGGATTTCTTTGGCCAAAATGCCTCACAATGCGTTAACCGACTATCCAGTGGACTGGCTTTATGCCGAAAATAGCCATTGGTGGAGTATGCCTGAACTTAGTTGGAGTGATTGCGAAGGGAGTGCTAAGTGAAAACACTTTTTTGGACCATCGTTTTTGCCGTCGGTTTTATTTTCCTGCTCGCCTTTGCCCAAGAACAATATATCAAATATCAATATCCGCCGATTTATGCCTCGCTGGAGCGCATTGAATCTTGGCAGCCCAGTGATGGGTGTGTTGATTTGGGGGCAATGTGGCACAAACTGCGTTTGCAAGTCACTGAAGCAGAGTTGCCAGAGGTGGCGATCTACAAGCAACGCCGTTTGGTGCAAGAGGCATGCTTAGAATGGTTGGACGAGCAGCATGTGTTACTTGCTATAGCTGACAACCCATCCTTATTGGCCGAATACCATCAGATTGAGCAATGGTATAAAAAGGAGGATTGTTTGGCGTTGGTGCCAGCTATTGAGGCCTTTAAAAGCTCGTTCACTGAGCCAGATAAGCATGGGTTGTTACAGAGTTTAGAGCTAATGCGTCAAGAATGTCAGGAGCGCTATGCTATCGCAAAGTGGAAATCTGGCAATTCGGATTTGGCTGCAGATTGGCAGCTATTAACAGAGAACAGGCAAAGCTGCATAGAGCAGTATCCGGCAGCATTACGCCTGCTTGAGGCACATCCGCCCATCGTGAAAATTCGAGTCTTGGCGATCGAGGTGAAAGCCGGTTGTCGCAGTGAATACTTGATTTATCAGTTCGAGGTCAAATACCGGCGATTTATGCCAGTATATGATCGCCTCAAACGCCATGTTGATCGTAGTCAGTGCAAAAATGCTTTTCCTCTGGTGGATGAAGCCTTCGCAATTATTGAACAAGA
>DFOV01000019.1 GCA_002376965.1 Gammaproteobacteria bacterium UBA3532 | reverse complement strand
GGGTCCATACCATTACCCTACGCGCTTGTATATTATGTTTTGCTCCGTTTAATGTATTTACGGACAATCTCAACACCTTCTCGATACTTAGCTTTTCTGTAAACTGCTTCTTGGGTGTCTAATGAAGCTTCACCACCAACAATTGAATAACTATCCCAACCCGCATTGGTTCTGGGGCTATCCTGAATGAATAAATAGAATGCTTCAGCATATTTTGTGGGTATTGAGCTAACAACCAGACCAACATTACTGTCATCTATTTCTCTACAAATTGCGCTAAATGAAATCCAATCAGGGATGTTATATTTATCGATACCATCCGCTAATTCTTTGATTAGTTCTTCAAGACTTCTGTCCATAAAAACACCTAACGATCTCGGAAACAATCATTGTAGGCCCAGCAGGGTCGGTTAGCGACAGCGTAACCCACCACAAACCAGCATGCTGCATCGTGGTAAAAATCCGTTTCAACCATCAATTTCGCGTTAGATTAAACAGTCGATTCCGCATAGAACTGGCCTGGTTATGTTTGATATTCGATCTCCACAGCCGACTCATCTCCACAATGAATGAAAAACTCTCCTTTTGCTGATCCTGAAGATAGAAGCTGAAACCAACCACGGCCGGATGTCTCGCGGCCGTCGTCATTTCCAGACCAAGAAAACTCGACTCGATTTTCATCACCAGAAATGCGGTAATCAATTTGGCCCTCGACGGCTCCGAACACAAAAAATCCAAGGCCACCTCTATCGAACTGGAAATATCCAGGCTCGACTAGATCAACAAAGTCCTGGTCCCACGCTTCCATCCATTTGATGCGCCATCTCCCAACAACTTTACCCAAATTGCCTCCTTAAAACATAGACATATTGACTCACCACGAGTGTGCTAGCCTCCAAACCCGTGGGTTAGCAAAGCCAGAGCCATATTTTGTTTGTTAAACACTGAAATATTGGTGGCTAGCGTGAATAAACATAGCATAATTATGACCTGCCTAGATACTTACAAAGCGTTTTTCAAGGTATTCGCCTTTGACGTTGCGGCAGGTCGTGGCTCTACGCCGCTTATTCTCACCTGTTATGTTTCGTCTCGATACACCCGCAACTTTTTCTCTACAAATATAGCAAGTTCTTCACAACTATGACCTATGTAGCCACCCAGCTCTGGCTCAAAATAATATAGATTATTAAGTATCCCGTTAGCACATTTACGAGCATCTTCAGATTTTGCTGATTTTTCTATTTCAATTAGCAGATCAGCTGCTTCGATTATCGCAGGATAGTAAGTCCCCGCATGATTATTTCCTATGGCGAATAGAACTTTATTGTCCAATCCGTTTTTTGCTTTTGATTCGTTGTACTCGTACAAATGCAACAGTGCCTCTAGCAGCTCGTCAGGATCGTAGCAATCTGGACCTTTGTAGCTCGCCCAATCTACATTCTTAATCTTATCGATAATGTCCATTTATTCGCTCAAACTAGCTTTCTGCTATGCTATTTCAACCACCAAGGCGCCATCTTTATTCGCTGCTTCAAACAGAGCAATATAGAGATAAAATACGCCACTCTCCTGCTCTTCAATAACTTCATTGCCCGTGAAAAACACGCGACAGTCTTTGGCACACTTAAATGGGTGGAAATTTAAAAAAATCTATTCGACAAAATAGTGCTATTGCTTTGGAGCAGCCAACCAAAGGCATTTGGCTGGCTATTTAGTCATGATCGACTAAGGAATGGTAATCACATCAATATCATCCATAATCAATGGGCCAACAGAGCCATCGCTGCCCCCAGCCACTCGGCGATACACCCACACTACGATTTTTTCACAAAGCAGGTCAGAATCACAATACGTGTTCCGTTCACTCGCCCTTCAATATGCTCAGGATTATCCGTTAACGCAATATTTCGCACCGCCGTTCCGCGCTTGGCCACAAAGCTAGTGCCTTTTACATTGAGATCTTTAATAATCACTACGCTATCCCCAGCCTGCAGCACCGCGCCATTACAATCTCGATGAACGACTGCATCGTCGTCATTGCTCGCCCCCGCCTCAGCCCAAGCTTGCATCTCCTCATCTAGGTACAGCATATCGAGCAGGTCTTGAGCCCAGGTTTCGTTCGATAGGCGCTTAAGTAATCGCCATGCCAATACCTGAACCGCTGGTACAGTGCTCCACATACTTTCATTCAGACACCGCCAGTGGTTGCTGTCCAATTCAGTGCCAGGACTCAGTTGTGTCAAACAGGTAGAACAAAGCATCATCTCCACCTCTTGTTGATTCGGAGAATCTGGCAGCGGGTAAATTTCTAGTGGTGTATTCGCACCACACAACTCACAACTACCACCACAACGTTGAACAAGAGTATCTTTATCTGACATTTTATATCGCCTTTTACTGAATTAAAGAACACCGAAAAACCATTCGGCAAGTAAAACCGCGCTAATTATCGGTGTTTATTACTCGGAAGAAAAGGAAAGCACAAAAAAACCGGCATCCAGCGATTGGCTACCGGTTATTTGAATTCAATGGAGGAAAATAGATGATCGGGGACTATTGACGCTTCAGGCGCTTTTGCACGATACGCCGAGCTTTATGTAGCGCAGCATTGAGCGCATCGTATAAATCTTCGTGTTGGCCTTCTATCACGATTTCGTCTTTGGTATCGAGGGCAATGACGAGTTGGCATTGGGTGCTTTGCTTGCCGAGAGTATCGCGAACATCATTGATTAAAACGCGACAACGGCGCATATGATGGCGCAAGCTAGCCATGAGATAACCCATTCTGAGTTCAATAAACTGTCTGATTTCAATCGACAGTGATGGTGAAGGCGCCTGTATTTGCAGTTGCATAAGCGAGTTCCTTATATTTGTCTGTGATATTCCGTCAACATCTAGCTGACGACATTTTACTGACATTGAGCCAAGAATGAAATATTGACCGACAAATTTTCCATGAGTTTCATTAAACTTTGATGAAGGACAAATAACAATTTCTTATAGATTGACGGCGATACCTTTCCCGCCCCTAACCTAGCGATAACAGCGACGTATCACCACCAAAAGCGGCACTGTTAATGGTGTAGGTTCGCTCCATAGCAAAGCGTTGCAGATAGGCCGGGCCACCCGCTTTTGGCCCGGTTCCTGACAAGCCGCAGCCACCAAAGGGTTGCACACCTACCACTGCTCCTACTTGATTGCGATTAACATAGGTATTGCC
>DFOV01000071.1 GCA_002376965.1 Gammaproteobacteria bacterium UBA3532 | reverse complement strand
CGGAATTGGATTGGGGTTTACGTACTCATCAGGTATGAGAGAGATAAGGGGAGGCGGCTGCTCTTTTGACTGCAGAACGATATGCCCGCTTTCCAGATCGCTGTCAGTTTGAATGGAAGTAACTTTCGCCGGTCTTCCATCCTCTGATTCAACGCCTAAGAGATAGAACTGTTTATGTAGACCTTTAATTTCTTGCGTAGGATCAAAACGATATTCGTAGGCCAAGCTGCGTGAGCGTGGTGTTGGTTTATAGGGGGCACGCTCGGTTCTTTTGCAGCAGGCCAGGCAATCAAGATCATCGAGCAACTCCACATGACTCAAACCCAGTCGATCGAATAAGCGCCAGAAAACCGGCTTTGCTTCCCGTCTATGAAACTCAAGCACCCATGCCAAGTTTTCTGTTAATGTCGCTTTTTTGGGGTCGGTTTTCTGTTCAGATGTCGCACGTTCAAGCAGGCAATCACGAAGTTTTGTTCGCTCTGTAATTTCTTCTTTGATTTCGGGCTCTGTTACCTCGGTATTACCTAAATAGGCAATACCATGCGAAGCTTGTTGCTGTCGCAACCAGTCCACCAGTTTCTGAGTCGAGTCACAGTCATCAATATTATAATCCCTGATGTCGTTGAGGATCTTGGAGGTTTGCCAAGTGTCACCCTGCTCGCCCCGCTGGTTCAATTCTCTCCATTGTTCATAAACGACCACAGAGTCGCCACCGTTGCCGACTTCTTTATCCCGCTTCCCGCGATACAGGTGCTCAACATTCTTAATGGAGTAGCGGGACTCGCCTAACAAAACGCCGCCCTTGACAATCTTGTACAGATCGACAAAAACCTCGTTACGAAGTAGCTGATCAACTTCGTATTCACATACACCGTAGCGTCCCATTAGTTTGCGACAAGCCGCGATTTCATAATTGGCGTAATGGTAAATATGCATCGAAGGATCTTTCTGCCAGCGCTGGTAAACCCAATGAATGAAATCTTGGAAACACTGTTTTTCCTGCTCTTGGTCATGGGCCCAGAAATCGATGAACGAACTGACACCGCGACTTTGGCCAGGTTGTGGGGAACCAAAATAAGTGTTGCCCCAAAGGTACTCCAAGCCCCCGTCATCAAGCGGGTAGCCTTCAATATCAAAAAACACATCCAGTGGTGAATGGGGTGGTAGTAGCGCGAGCCCCGTTTTTTCGTTGGGTGTAGGCTTTATGATCTCGAACCGAGGAACAGAAAGGCCTGCACTTTGCTTTTGAATTGTTGCTTGTGCCTGAAGCCTTTGAAAAACTGCGTTGTTCAAGCCTGGCACGCTTTTCATTGAGGTTTCAGCCAGCTCTTGCATGGTTATAATACCGGCTTGATTTAGCTTTTTAATCTGGCTTTTAGTGATGGTTGCCACTTGGAATAAATGGTCTTTTTCGATCATTAACGATGTAGCGTAGTTGCTCCAGTCTGCCCAGCTCTTCGAGTCGGCGGGATCTGGGGGAGTATCTGGAGAGAATCGAGCATGCTCAGCTAGAAACGAATCTTTCAGTGTTTGATAATAGTAATAGTAGTCGTTTGTTCTGAGGCGCTCATTTTTACCATTGCCTAGTGCAACCGTTATATACTCCGGTAAACATCCCTGGATGGACTCTAGCATTTGCGCATAGCAACACAGCTGGATTACAAATGATGGCTTTAGCTTATTGGAAAGCTTGGTGTCCCATACTTCGTAATGCCAATGACCGAGCTTGCTGGGACTAGCCTCTTCTGGATGGGGTACTTTTACAAGAAAGTCAGCATACCCGCCAAATGGCGCACATTCCAGCCGTGCCTGCACAATAACATCAACACCGTGGCGCATCGCTGTTATTGTGTTGGCCTGCCTCTCATTCGCTGAGCCGCCCTCTATCTTGACTAGCTTGAGGCCTTGTTCGACAAATTCTGCCTCTAGAGCATCCTCATGCTCGTAGCCTTTTTTTGCTAGAGTATTCATCAGTAGATCGGGCGAGTCTTTTTCTGGTGCTTGCTCTGGGTGTTCTATCGAAAAGTGCTCCATCCAAGAGGCAAAAGGGCTCTCCATGTAGCGTGTCAAATCAGATGGGGAAAAGTTGATATGTCCGTTTTGTTTATACACTATAGCTCCTGCTTGTTATCTTTGTTTCTGGCTTGCTTCTTATACCAAGCCAAATATCAGGTAGGTCTTTTCAATGTAGCTCATTAGCTCTATTAATGGTAGTGGAGTGGTGACTATCGAGCAGCTTGTCTTGCGTTTTCGCTTTCCTAATCTTTACATTTTAGCGGTTAGCTTATATTCTTTAATTGTAGAGCAGCAACAGCACTTCTACGGTTCATACCAAACATCCACGGTTTAAACCAAAGAAGCGCTTAAACGGCCTAGGGCACCTCATCTACTCGTTTCTAAACGTATAGAAGAGGCTGATCTTGGTCGCACCTTCCCTCGTCAGCCTCCAAGTTTTTTATTTCTATTCGATAGGCCCACAATGTTTGCTTATCTCAGGAGGCTTAACACAATGAGTGATCCAAAACTTTTTGAATTGGCGCTGACGCAACTATTGGCTGCTGATGCAATTATTGTCGCTGCTGGCGCAGGCATGTCTGCTGAAGCAGGACTACCGACGTATTGGGATAATGGGCTCTGGTCTAATACTTCCGAATATGACGGTAAAGACATTAGAGATTTTCTTAGTCCGAAATACTTGAATGATCAACCACTGAAGCTGGCCACTTTCTATGGAAACTATCTCCGTGATATCTCGGCACACTTCCCTCATAGAGGCTACTACGCACTTAGA
>DFOV01000190.1 GCA_002376965.1 Gammaproteobacteria bacterium UBA3532 | reverse complement strand
TTGCGTTTTCCACTTTTTCGGTGATGCAATTAACCGAATAGAAGTGGTTTTGAGTATAGTACACGGGTGGTTGGGAAAGGTTTCAGATTTATCTCGCGTCTATTGCGATAAATCGCCTTTAATCGCAGAGATTATTCATGGCGCAAGGGTCACTTTACTGCCTCGCCCACGCCGATTTGGTAAGACTTTGAATATGTCGATGCTGAGTTACTTTTTCAGCAACGCACAGGACTATCGTTATCTTTTTGATGGGTTAGCCATAGCGAGATCAATACTTTTCTGTGCACTTAGCCCATCGAAAGTGTGCTTAAGCTGCTCCCTAGCGCACTGGTTTTTCAGGTTCACCTTATTGGGAGGCAGATTATATTGGCTAGTGGTGTTTGCGACATGGGCTTTTAAGTCTGCGCCATGGCGAACAGTGCTGGTTCGCCGTTTGAGCAAATCGCGAGTTGCACGAAGGTAATTGGGGTAAACGTATGCTTGTGGAAAATTGCCGCCGCGTATCAGATGGGCGAGCTTATAAGAGTCAACACTTCACTGCCACGAGGGTCTTCAATATAAGCGACCTCGATAAAATCGAAGTGCGTATCTAGCCCGATGAAAAGTATGTTATGTTTAGTCATGCTAGCCTCCAATGTTTAAGTGTTTAACAAACTAATTATGGCTCTGGCTTCGCTAACCCACGAATTTGGAGGCTAGCACCTAGTGGGGAGTCATTATGTCTATGTGCTGACCGGAAATTTTGCCACTGGCATGAGAATAGAAAGCGAGAACTAAGCAATGGAAAAGAGTTTCAGGTTAAAACCTTCAGATATAAAGCGAATTTTACCGGACATAGGTTTTGCCTTAGCAACTGATAAAATTACAGTAGATGGAAACAGAGTGGATTATATGATCCGGGAGCATTCTGACCGAGAAGAAGACAGTGGTTGGATATTCTACGGTGGCGGCGAAACGCAGGAATATATTGACGATCCAAATAATACTTCAGTTTACAGCCTGAACACGCTTGCTAATTATGATCCTGATATCATTGAGTTTTTAATGTATCCACCAGGCACAGAGGTGGAACGAAATGAGGATGGAAATCTTCAGGTAATTTCAGAAAACACGGAAAGTCCTGATATTGTATTTATGCTTCCAGTAGAAAAAGGTCATGTAAATATTACTGAATTTTGGGAATTCAGTGTCAATAGTTATATGTTGAGAAGATTTGACAATGGCAGCTTAGTAATTTGGCGTCCGGGGTTCACGATTTGGCTTACTTCTTATACTCCTGACAATCCAAATTATAATGATAGGGCATCTGATCTAGTAACTAGAGCATCGCCAAACAAGACTGATTTAGAGAGAATTGAATCAGATGGCCTTATTAAAGTTCGTTATTTTCTGGATGAAGAAGTAAATGGTGAACTACAAAGTTCGGCTTACATCTATGGGTTTACCGAATGCCAGGAAATTCATATAGCAATATATTTTGATGGTCCAAAACATAGGTCAGAGATAGATAATGTTTGGTCAAGTCTTGCATGCACATAACACATATGAAACGGTTTACCCAATAGCTATCGCCTTTGAAGGGAAAAATGCGTTAGTGCAGTTT
The DNA here is from genome assembly GCA_002376965.1 of Gammaproteobacteria bacterium UBA3532. GTDB lineage: Bacteria > Pseudomonadota > Gammaproteobacteria > Enterobacterales > UBA3532 > UBA3532. The sequence continues at coordinate 1,171 of DFOV01000190.1, read as the reverse complement.
ATAAAATCTTTGTAGGAAAATGTCTGGTTTTTTTCTTGTATAGGAAACGTGATGGAATATCTTGATGGCGCGCTGGAGGATGAAGATCGTAGCTGGCACTCAACATGCCGGATGTTGAGCTATGATGCTTTTAAAGGGTTCGTTGGATATGCCCGCTTTCCAGAACCTGACTCTTTCGAACGCCTTGTTGATATCGCGCGTAATGCTTATACAACGTTTATGGGGCAAGAGGCTGATTTCTATTCTATGAATATTAGGCGAGCGGAGCATCATTTGGCTAGCTTGTTTCAAGCTGAAGTTGCTTCAGTTTTTGGTCAGGGTTACTTCGATGCTTTGACTCATTGGAAAAGGACATATATTGCGCCTAGTTGTATGCCGTTTAGAGAGGTCAACAGAGAGACCCACTTTCTCATTGATTTAGCGCACATGATAGAAGATGGCAGGTCAGGATTAGAAGATTGTGGCCTGCACGTTCTAGATGCAATTGATCGCTTCCAATATTATCCGTGGGAGTTAGAAGGTCATATTATCAATATAGGAGATATGAACTTTTCCCTATGGGATCGTAAGCTTTACAACTTTCATACTTACGATAACGGAGATTCAAACATAGTGGAGACTGATATAAGAAACCTGATGGATATGCGGGGAATAGAAAATATTTGGCTGGAATTGAATCATGCGTTGCCAAAAGAAGCGGTTCAGCGAATAAACATAGAATTACGAGCTATATTGAATGGGCCTGAGCCATGGAACCTATTCTATCAGCAAGACTCTCGTGCTCCCATTTTAGAGCGACCAAAGCCTAGAATCCGCTAAACATCCTTTCTGCACGGCTCTTTCTAGCAAAATTTGACAACTTGATAGAACAGGTGTCTGTTTATTTCGCCTGCTTCAACAACAGCATATTACTCTGATGTTCCATAGTCAGGCTATGCAGAAAGCTATTACCGATCAGAACTTTAGAGGGGAGGTTGCCGTCGACGACGGTTGCAGAAACATTCGACACTTCGATGCTGCCGACTCTTACCGTTTTTAGTGTGACGGCGTAGGCCGGGATCACACCTGAAGCGGTCTCGACCCATTTCTTGGGGGCGGTACGAAAATTAAGGTTAATCGCATCAGCATGGCGGCTGCTTAGGGCCATGGTGGTGGCACCGGTATCTATCAT
>DFOV01000256.1 GCA_002376965.1 Gammaproteobacteria bacterium UBA3532 | reverse complement strand
CAATCCATTATTATCCCCCTCGAACAAGAGCTAAAAGACATCGACTATGTCAAAGAAATGACCTCAACATCGGGTCAGGGGTTTGGCATCGTAGTGATGGAATTCGAGACCGACGCTGAAATGGGGATAGCCCTGGATCGAGTAAAAGAAAAGGTTGCTCAGGTTCGCAATCTGCCGTCGGGTAGTGAAGAGCCGGTAGTCACCAAAATCGAACGCTATGAAGACATTGCGTCGGTCATGCTGGTCGGAGCCTCCCACGATAGCTTGCAGCACCTCGCTCGAAATTATGAACGCGAATTACTTAGTCGCGGCGTATCCAAGATCGATGTTGAGGGTATCCCCGATGAAGAAATCGCTATTCAAATCACCAGCGAGAGCCTTCAGCGTCTGGGCATGACCTTGAATGAGCTGGCTGCCCGTATTCGCCAACTCAGCCAGGACATTCCTGCCGGAACGATTGGGCGTGCCGATACAGCTCGACAGGTGCGAACATTGGAACAACGTCGAGATATTTATGCCTTTGAATCGCTGCCATTAATCACTGACAACAATGGTACTCTTATAACGCTTGGTGATGTAGCAACGCTAGTTAGAAAGCCTCAAGAGCGAGAGTACCAGACCTTCTATCATGGTAAACCAGCCATCATTTTGCAGCTAAAGCGCACCCAAAATGCTGATACATTGGATGCTGCAAACATATTGGAGCAATGGGTCGAGGATACTCGTCCCAATTTGCCTCCTTCGGTCGAGATGCATGTATTTAATGAAAAATGGACACTGATCAAAGACCGGATCATGCTGCTGGTAAAAAATGGCGGCGGTGGATTACTGTTGGTAGTTGCCATCTTATTTTTGTTTCTAAATGGCCGCGTGGCCTTTTGGGTCACCGTTGGCATACCTGTTTCTTTTGCCGCCGCATTAGGCATTCTTTATCTGGCAGGTGGCACGATCAATATGGTCAGCTTGTTTGCCTTTATCATGGCCCTGGGCATCATTGTTGACGACGCCATTGTGGTGGGAGAAGACGCGCTCACCCACTACCAGAGTGGTGAGCCACCGATAGTTTCGGCGCTAGGCGGAGCAAAACGTATGTTAGCTCCTGTCATGTCATCCTCATTAACTACTATATCGGCCTTTCTGCCATTAATGGCGATTAGCGGTATATTTGGGGCTATCCTGTTTGCCATTCCACTGGTGGTTATTTGTGTCATCGTCGCTTCTATTGTTGAGTGCTTCTTTATTCTGCCAGGCCATTTGCGTCATAGTTTTGAGAAGATGGCCAAAGCGAAAAAAGGCTCTTTTCGAGACCGCTTTGACAATGGTTTTGAGCGCTTTAAAGAACAGCGCTTTCGCCCTATTGCTAACTACGCTATTCACCACCGAACAGCAACCGCCAGCTTAGCCATCGCTATATTCCTGGTCATTATGGGAGTATTGCAAAGCGGCAGACTCGGCTTTAGCTTCTTTCCCAGTCCAGAGGGCGATATTGTCAGCGTCAATGTAGCCTTTGCTTCAGGCACGCCCCCCGAACAAGTTCACCGATTTCTGCGTCATATGGAAGACAAATTGGTCGAGACAGATAAGCAGCTATCTGAACAGCCACTGGTAACCAACCATGTTGTATACGAAGGTATCGCCAGCTTCACTGAAAATGAACGTGATCTAGGCGATCAGTATGGCAGAATGACCGTGGCGCTAACCCAACCGGACAGCCGCGACATCAACAATACCGAGTTTATACAAGCCTGGCGCGCAAAAATCACACCTGCACCAGGACTTGAAAAGCTGGTGATTCGCTCTCAACGGGGAGGGCCACCAGGCTCAGATATAGACATCAAACTTATTGGTCAAAATGCCCAAGAGCTGAAAACGGCAGCGGCTGAACTGCTGGAACACTATCAACGCTATAGCGGTGTCCTAAACCCGGAAGATGACCTACCCTACGGCCAGGAACAATTGATTGTTCGCCTCACGCCAATGGGGTTAGCCCTTGGTTTTTCTATCGAAAATATTGCCTCCCAGATCAGAACGGCTTTTGATGGACAGTTGATTCAAATCTATTACGAAAATATCGAAGAAGTGGAAGTTCGACTCTCGCTAACCGATGAAGAGCGCTATGACGTTAATACCATAGACTCTCTGCGCATTAAGGCTCCAAATGGCAATATGGTTTCACTGGCTTCGGTCGCTGATATTGACTCTCAGCGTGGACTGCAAGTGCTACGGCATACCGATGGTGAGCTGGCGGTGCATGTCAAAGCAGAAGTCGATGACCAAGCAGGCAATGCGAATCAAATCGTCGACGAATTAAAACAAGATGTGCTGCCAGACTTGACCGCCAAGTACGGTATTCGCTATGGATTCTCTGGCCGACAAAAAGATCAGGCTGCCACCCTTAAAGATATGTTTGTTGGGGCTGTTATTGGTGTGGTACTGATTTACATTATTTTGGCCTGGGTCTTTGCATCTTGGGCCTGGCCACTGGCGGTGATGATGGCCATTCCATTTGGCCTGACTGGCGCAATTATCGGCCATTTGGTAATGGGGCTCGACTTAACCCTGCTATCGATGTTTGGTTTCTTCGGGCTATCAGGCATTGTTATCAATGACTCGATCATTCTGGTCACCCGCTACAAAGAACTGCGAAAACAAGGCCTGACGCGCGACGAAGCCATTGTCGAGGCTTCCTGTCAGCGGCTGCGCGCCGTCATACTCACATCATTAACGACAATAGCCGGTCTATTGCCTCTACTATTCGAAACCTCACTTCAAGCGCAGTTTCTTATTCCGATGGCCGCCACCATTTCATTTGGCTTGGCCTATGGCACGCTGCTGGTGCTACTGGTTATTCCAGCCCTATTGTCGTTGATCGAATCCATGGTCGAAGCGACAAAGGACTGGTTCAATAAGCCTAAAACTATTACTATGCCGGAAACTATCCAAGACTAGGGCATGATCAAATAACCTGCCCAGCATGATGAGAGAAGGAA
>DFOV01000407.1 GCA_002376965.1 Gammaproteobacteria bacterium UBA3532 | reverse complement strand
AATTTCTTGCCACGCTCGCTCGATGCCTATTTGTTCCACCTTATCCGTAGCAACACGTAGTCCAGCGGTGTCAATAATATGCAGTGGCATGCCATCGATGGTTATTTGCTCACGTAAAACATCTCGCGTGGTTCCTGGAATATCCGTCACAATCGCGGATTCTTTGCCAGCAAGGGCATTGAGCAAGCTCGATTTACCGGCATTAGGCTTACCAGCAATTACCACCCGCATACCTTCACGTAAGATAGATCCCTGACGTGCTTCACTCAGCAAATGGGTTAGCGAGCCCATGATATGTTGCAGGTCGTTAGCCACTTTGCCATCAGAGAGAAAATCAATTTCTTCTTCTGGAAAATCAATCGCAGCCTCAACATACAAACGTAGCTCAATCAATAACTCAACCAGTTGATGAATACGCTTAGAAAAATCGCCTTCCAGAGAACGCAACGCCGAACGGGCTGCTTGAACTGTAGCCGCATCAATCAAATCAGCAACAGCTTCTGCCTGTGCCAAATCGAGTTTATCGTTGAGAAAAGCCCGCTCACTAAACTCGCCCGGATGCGCAAGTCTGGCCCCTAACTTAACCACCTGTTGCAGTAACAAGTCGAGCACCACCGGCCCACCGTGTCCCTGGAGTTCTAAAACATCTTCGCCGGTAAAGGAGTTAGGGCCCTCAAAATAAAGCGCAATACCATGATCCAACACCAAGTCCGTATCATCGTAAAAGGGCAGATAGTGAGCATAACGAGGTTTGAGCGATTTTTTGGTGATAGCAGCCGCTATAGAGGCTGCTTTGACGCCAGAAACCCGCACAATCCCCACACCTCCTCGTCCAGAAGGCGTGGCAATCGCTGCAATGGTTTCATGTTGCATAGGGTTTAGCTGGATTTTTTCTGGCTGGCTTCATTTTCGACAGCACGAGTTATGTACCATTGCTGCAACATGGAAAGACAGTTATTCACTACCCAGTAAAGAACAAGGCCAGCAGGGAAGAACAAGAAGAAACCCGTCATAAGAATTGGCATGAGCTGCATGACACGCTGCTGCATGGGATCAGTAAAAGCTTGTGGGCTAAGCTTCTGCATGAAAAACATACTTAAGCCCATTAACACTGGCAGTATGTAATAGGGGTCCTGAATTGACAGATCTTGAATCCACAAAGCAAAAGGAGCTTGGCGCAATTCAACACTTTCCATTAAACACCAATACAAAGCGATAAATACCGGCATTTGAATCAACAAGGGTAAGCAACCACCAAGCGGATTAACTTTTTCCTTCTTGTACAGGTTCATCATTTCCTGAGACAGCTTCTGCCGATCGTTAGCATAGCGCTCCCGAATTTTCATCAACTTAGGTTGGACCTGACGCATTTTAGCCATTGAGCGATATTGCGCTGCTGATAACCGATAAAACAATGCTTTGACCGTTACCGTCACCAGGATGATTGCAACACCCCAGTTAGCGACAATACCGTGATAGAACTGCAGCAACATAAATAGTGGTTGAGCCAACCACCATAAAAAGCCGTAATCGACAACCAGATCTAAGTCTTCATGCAACTTCTCCAACTCATCCTGAATCTTAGGCCCAACATAGAAAACACTGGTAAACTGATGCGACTGACCAGCTTGAATTGCGACACTATCGGAACGGTAACCGATAATGGCTAAACCTGAACCACCTTTTTGAGTATAGAGATCGTTGTACTTTTCTTTGTTTGGAATAAAGGCTGTTACAAAGTAGTGCTGCAACATACCAACCCAGCCACCCTGAGTTTTAATTTCCATATTTTTTTCGTTAATATCGTCGAAATCTACCTTTTCATAGCGAACTTCACTAGAACCAAAAGCAGCGCCTGTATAGGTAGCCATGGCAAATCCACCACTACTTTCGCTAAACTGATCACGCTTGATTTGAGCAAAAATTTGCTCTTCGACAGGCTGTGGCGAGTCATTTTGGATTACATGTTGAATATCAACCGAATATTTCCCACGATAAAAACGAAATACTTTTTGATAGTGAACACCTTCAGGGCTTGACCAGCCAAAGACTGCATCGACAAAATCTTTGCCTTGCTGTAATTGATAACTTGGCTGGGTTGACTGGTAGATAACCCGTTGTTCCAGGCTATCCGGTGACTGCTCTGAACCTACGAAACCACTTTGGGCGACATAGGTTCGACCATCGCCTTTCATCATCAAAACAACATTATTTTTTGAACCAAGACTTTCGGGAAAATCAAGCAGTTCAGCATAAACGATATCGCCGCCACGGCTATCAATAACAACCTTTAATACATCGGTTGTTACCACAATATTTTGCGAGGTAGCTGTGCTGGTTGTTATTGGAGTTGGAGCGGATGTGGTCGCCTGTTCAGACGGTTTACGTACACGAGGTATATCATCGCTTACTTGAGGTGGGGTTGAATTTACCTGACTAGGGGCTTGAGGAGTCGCGCTGGTTTCAGCAATCTGAGTAGGACTTTTACCATAATCCTCTTCCCAAGCTATCCACAATTGAAACGAAAGTATTGCTAAAATTGCAATCAAAAACGTACGTATTAAATCCATCGCTAAAGCCTTGTTTTTTTCGGTTCAGGAACCGGATCGATGCCACCTTCATGCCCAGGATGGCACTTGGATAAACGTTTAGTAATCAATAGTAATGCATGATGCAGAGGATGACGTTCTATCGCTTCAATTGCATACTGGGAGCAGGATGGATAAAAACGACAGCGTTGACCAATGAGCGGACTGATGAATATCTGGTATATGCGAACAATAGCAACCAGAGAGTAGTTAACGAGTGTGCTCGCTTTTTCGACGAGCCCGTTTTTCCGCTTGTTCAACTTTTCCCCACAAACCCTTTAATTGGGTTGCAACGACAGCATTATCTAACTTAATAATGCCTTTTCGAGCCATTACCACGAAGTCAAGACCTTCGATAGTATGCATGTGAAGGCGGAAACTTTCACGAACCAAGCGCTTAACTCTATTTCGTTGAACTGCTTTTGGCAGCTGCTTTTTGGCAATGGCCAAGCCAAGGCGGGAGTATTCTAACTGGTTTCGTCGAAAGAGAATAGTAAAAACGGGCGTTGATAACTTGATAGCGTTATCGAACACCCGTTTATAATCTGCCTTACTAAGTAGTCGTCGTTGACGTGTAAACGCCAGATCAGGCACTTAACTTAGCTCGACCTTTTGCTCTACGGCGTTTGATGACCATACGGCCATTTTTTGTTGCCATACGTGCACGGAATCCGTGAGTACGTTTGCGTTTTAAAACGCTCGGCTGAAATGTTCTTTTCATTGCTTCACCATTCTTATCAGCTAACTTCGCTAAACCCTGAAATTAAGGACGCTGAATTTTATAGAGCGAAGACCCAAGAGTCAAACTTTTTTTGGGTGTTATTTGTACGATCTCTGAACAAGGTGAGTGAACCTTACGATTCATTCTGTCCTAGCGGTAATAAATTAGCTGGATATTAACAGGGGTCATAATTATAAGTATTTAAATAGATTTAAATGATAATGATGGTTATTAGTAGGCTTGTTTTCTGTTGATAAGCAATTTTTTTAATTATAAAACATATAGATAGACACATGGTAATCGTGTCATTAACTGAGGTATAGATAGGGAACATTCGGTGTGCTTGTTGCGTATAACTTTACTCTCTGTGAATAACTTTATTTTTATTCACAGATTAGTCGATAGTTATCCCTCACTTATTCAGATCATCTGGAATAATTAAAACGGCGAAAATTTATCAAGGATGGCTTAGTCAGCATCTGTACAGAAAATTTTTGCTTCAAAATATCTTGCCCTGTAGTTAAGAAAGACAACCAAGCTCTAATAATAATTAATAAGATCTTATATATATAATTATGATGGTTATTAGTCATGGCGATTTCTGTGCGTAAGTCTTTTTTTATTATTTATTATAATGACTTACTTTCGAAGCAACCTTGTTTAAAAAGACTGTTTGGCATGGTAAGTAGTGCTGGATAATGGGTGGGTAAAACCTCCGCTCTGTTTTTATATACAGTTTTTTACTAGAGATACTTAAGGGTTATACACAGTTTTATTATATAAGGTGTTTAGGTTGATTTTTTGTTTAACCTATTGATATTTAATATATAAAAATATTATTCAGTACTTTTGTAGAAAGCGTGTGACAAAATTTGGAAACCTGCTATGCTTCGCATGTGAATAAATTGGTTTGTTTTTATCTATTATCCACAGGAGTATCGTGTGTCATTGTGGCAGCATTGTTTGCAGACGTTGCAGGAAGAGCTACCGGCTCAGCAGTTCGCAACTTGGTTACGGCCATTACAGTCTGAAGAAGACGCCCAGGTTATTTGTCTTTATGCACCAAATCGCTTTGTGCTGGATTGGGTAAAGGAAAAATATTATCGCCGGATCTTGCAAATAATCAGTGACTTAGCTGGAAAAGATGCGCCGCAGGTTCGGCTTGAGGTTGGCGATAAGAAAATTGTTAAGCCTCAACCTCAGGTGGAAAAAATAACGCAAGCACCTGAGCCAGTTGATAGTAAAAAATTATTGCCCGCTTGGGAGCAGCCATCGCGGCCGGTTTCCAATGCTCCGGTACGCAGCAATTTAAATCCAAATTATACGTTCGAGTCTTTTGTTGAGGGTAAATCGAATCAACTTGGTTTGGCTGCATCGCGTCAAGTCAGCACCAATCCCGGTCAAGCTTACAACCCATTGTTTATTTATGGTGGTGTAGGGTTAGGGAAAACCCATTTAATGCATGCGGTAGGCAACGCCATTATTGAACAAAAAGCTGACGCTAAGGTGGTCTATTTACATTCCGATCGCTTTGTCGCCGACATGGTCAAGGCATTGCAGAATAATGTCATTGATGATTTTAAACGCTACTATCGTTCGGTTGATGCCTTATTAATCGACGATATTCAATTTTTTGCTGGTAAAGAGCGTACTCAGGAAGAGTTTTTTCATACTTTCAATGCGTTGTTAGAAGGGAATCAGCAAATGATCCTAACCTGCGATCGCTTCCCTAAGGAAATCAGCGGTGTTGAAGAGCGATTAAAAAGTCGCTTTGGCTGGGGATTAACCGTAGCCGTAGAGCCGCCAGAGCTGGAAACCCGAGTTGCCATTTTAATGAGCAAGGCCGAGCAGTCGAAAATCGAACTGCCTAATGAGGTCGCCTTTTTTATTGCCAAACGCATTCGTTCTAATGTTAGGGATTTGGAAGGTGCTTTGAAAAAAGTCATCGCCAATGCTCATTTTACCGGTCGTGCCATTACACTGGATTTTGTTCGTGAGGCGCTTAAAGATTTGTTAGCGGCACAAGATAAATTGATTACCATCGAAAATATTCAAAAGACCGTTGCAGAATATTATAAGGTCAAGGTATCTGACTTGTTATCTAAACGGCGCAGTCGTTCGGTTGCCAGACCACGCCAAATGGCGATGTCATTGGCTAAAGAGTTAACCAGTCACAGTTTGCCTGAAATTGGTGAGTCTTTTGGTGGGCGTGACCATACAACTGTGTTGCATGCGTGCCGCAAAGTTAAAGAATTACGCGAAGAAACCCACGATATCAAAGAAGATTACGCCAACTTATTACGTATTTTGTCGAGTTAGCACTTTTCGTAGCGGAAGAACCTATGCAATTTATTGTAGATAGAGAAGCTTTTGTAGCCGCACTACAACTGGTTTCTGGTGCGGTTGAACGCCGGCATACATTGGCAATATTGAGTAATGTCTTACTCAGTGTTCAGGGAAAGCAGCTGAGTGTTACGGCTACTGATCTGGAGATAGAACTAACAGCTCAACTTACACTCGAGCAAGCAGCGGATACTGATGGTCAAATAACAGTGCCTGCTAAAAAGCTCTTTGATATTTGCCGTAGCCTGCCCGATGGTAGTCAGGTCCGATTTGAGTTTGATGGTGATCGCATGCTGGTGCGCTCGGGGCGTAGTCGATTCAGTTTATTGACCTTGGCTGCAACAGGGTTTCCTAAAGTCGTTGAAGATTTCAGTGGTCAGGCATTTTCTTTGCTCCAAAAGCAGCTGGTTAACTCGTTGCAGCAGGTACATTTTTGCATGGCAGCTCAGGATGTTCGTTATTACCTGAACGGTGTCCTACTCGAAATTGATAGCGAAGGTGTTGTATCTGTCGCCACTGATGGCCATCGACTAGCCTGGTATCGAGTCAGCCAGTCAATTGATGTTCCACGTAACTCAGTTATCGTACCAAGAAAGGCTGTCCAAGAATTGTTACGCTTGTTATCAGCGGAAAATGAATCGTCGATTTCTGTCGCTTTGGGTGAAAACCACCTGCAAATTATTGGAGAAAACTTTCAATTTTTGACCAAGCTTATCGATGGAGCTTTTCCCGACTACCACCGGGTTATTCCTAAAAATCATCCCTATTGTGCCAAAGTCGATCGAGACTGGTTTCGTCAATCGGTGTCACGAGCTTCTATTTTATCCAATGAGAAGCAAAAGGGGATCAGGCTGATATTTTCCGAGAACCGGCTGCATCTTCAGGCGAATAATCCAGAACAGGAAGAAGCCATGGAAGAGCTTGAAATAGAGTATAGCGGGCCAGATATGGAAACGGCATTTAACGCAACTTACTTACTGGAATCCGCGAGCGCCCTGAAAACCGAAACCATACAGTTGTATCTGAATAATAGTAATGCCAGTTTGTTGATTGAGGATGAATCAGAACAAAGCCCACAGTATGTAGTTATGCCGGTGAGGCTCTAACGCAAGAATGACTCAGCTGGCGAGATTATCTATTGAGCATTGCCGAATATTATCCCAGGTAACTATTGATCCGTCTCCGCGAATGAACCTATTGGTTGGTGGAAATGGCAGTGGTAAAAGCGCAGTGCTTGAAGGCATTCATTTGTTGTCTTACGGACGTTCGTTTCGGAGTCGAAGCTATAAGCCGCTGATCCAGCATCAGGCTGATTGGATTCGTGTTGTTGCCAAAGTAAAAACCGTCGAGTCCGAGGTATCGTTGGGGATAGAGCGTGAGCGTAGTGGCAAGCTAACTATGCGTTATAATGGTGACGATGTGGCTCGCTTATCTGAATTTGCCACCCACCTACCCACCATTGCCATTACCCCAGATAGTATCGGCTTGTTGCATGAAGGCCCGAAGGTGCGGCGTGCTTTTATGGACTGGGGCGTTTTTTATAGTCAGCAAGCTTTGAATGATGTGTGGCAGCGACTAAATCGACTGCTAAAACAGCGCAATTCGGCACTTAAGAATAAGGCTCCCTATCGTGAGTTAGCTTCATGGGATCAGGAATATGCGCAATTGGCTGGTCAATTAAGCTATTTGAGAAGCCAATACATCCAGAAACTGCTAGAATATGCCCAGCCGTTGCTTACGCAGTTTCTTGGTCAGGTTGTTGCGCTGGACGTTCTGTATTACCCCGGTTGGCGCGACGATGTTGGCTTGTTGGAGCAGCTTGAGCAACACTATGCCCGTGATCTTCTGCTGGGCTACACCACCGTTGGACCGCATAAAGCCGATATCAAGTTTCGGTGTGAGCAAGGTGTAGTGCAAGAGGTGTTATCGCGAGGGCAACAAAAATTGTTGGTATATGCGCTAAAGCTCGCTCAGGGCGCATATATTAGTGAAGACAAAGGTCGCAGAGCGATTTATCTTGTCGATGATTTACCATCAGAGCTGGATCAACAGTCCATGCGGCATGTATGGCAGGCATTGATCGCGTCTGAAAGCCAAGTGTGGTTGACCTCTTCATCGGGGATCCTTCTGGATTTTCCCGCTGAAGTAGCCACGCGCCAATTTTCAGTGACGCAAGGTCAAGTCACTTTGGTAACAGAGTAGGTTAGGAAATATCTATGGCGGAAGAAAATAATTACGATTCGTCCAGTATTAAAGTGTTAAAAGGTCTTGATGCAGTGCGCAAACGACCTGGGATGTATATCGGTGATACGGATGACGGCACGGGCTTACACCACATGGTGTTTGAGGTTGTGGATAATTCCATTGATGAGGCTTTAGCTGGCTATTGTTCTGAAATTCAGGTGATTATTCATCCCGATGAGAGCATCAGTGTCACGGATAACGGACGTGGTATTCCTACTGAAATGCATGAAGAAGAAGGCGTTTCAGCAGCAGAAGTTATTATGACCGTGCTGCATGCGGGTGGTAAGTTTGACGATAATTCCTATAAAGTTTCTGGTGGCCTGCATGGCGTAGGTGTTTCGGTGGTCAATGCTCTGTCAGAAGAGTTGCTGCTGACCATTCGGCGTGCCGGAAAAGTCCATGAACAAATCTATAAGGATGGCGTGCCACAAGGGCCACTCAAGGTCGTTGGTGAAACCGATAAAACCGGTACTCAAGTGAAATTCAAAGCCAGCGCCAACACCTTCACTAATATCGAATACCACTACGATATTCTGGCCAAACGACTACGCGAGCTATCTTTCCTAAATTCTGGTATTGGTATTCGTCTTACCGATGAACGTTCGGGTAAGGATGAGACGTTCTTGTATGAAGGCGGGATTTCTGCCTTTGTTGAATATCTTAATAAGAATAAAACCCCTATTCATAAGCAAGTTATCCACTTAAGCAAAGAGGCGGATGAGGGGATTACTGTTGAAGTAGCGATGCAATGGAATGACGGCTTTCAGGAGAATATTTATTGTTTTACCAATAATATTCCTCAGCGTGATGGTGGAACGCATCTCGCTGGCTTTCGAGCAGCGCTGACCCGAACGTTGAACTCTTTCATGGAGAAAGAAGGCATTAAATCGAAGAATAAAGTTGCCACCACCGGTGACGATGCGCGGGAAGGGTTGACCGCCGTTATTTCTGTTAAGGTGCCTGATCCGAAATTTTCTTCGCAAACAAAAGACAAACTGGTATCTTCTGAAGTTAAAACTGCGGTTGAGCAATCGGTTGCGGAATACATCAGTGACTTTTTGCTCGAAAATCCGACTGAGACCAAGATTGTTATCCAGAAAATCATTGATGCGGCCAGAGCGCGTGAGGCGGCGCGTAAAGCTCGTGAAATGACGCGCCGTAAAGGAGCGCTTGATATTGCTGGGTTGCCCGGAAAGCTGGCTGACTGTCAGGAGAAAGACCCCGCGCTTTCTGAAGTATACATAGTGGAGGGTGACTCCGCAGGTGGCTCTGCCAAGCAAGGTCGTAATCGTAAAAATCAGGCCATCTTACCTCTGAAAGGTAAAATATTGAATGTTGAGAAAGCGCGTTTTGATAAGATGCTTTCTTCTCAAGAAGTCGGCACCCTTATCACCGCACTCGGTTGTGGTATCGGGCGTGATGAATATGACCCAGACAAATGCCGTTATCATAACATTATTATTATGACTGACGCCGACGTTGACGGTGCGCATATTCGTACACTCTTGCTGACTTTTTTCTATCGGCAAATGCCTGAATTGATTGAACGTGGTTTTCTTTATATCGCTCAGCCTCCGTTATATAAAATTAAACGCGGCAAGCAAGAGCAGTATTTGAAAGACGATGCTGCATTAGAAAGCTATTTAACAGCATTGGCCCTTGACGGAGCCTTCCTGAACCCTGGTGATGGTTCTCCAGCCATTAGTGGTGCTGGATTGGAAAAGCTGGTAACAGATTACCGCGATGTTAATCGGCGTATTGAACGTCAGCAGCGTCGCTATCCACTCGAAGTGCTGTATGAAATGATTTACTTGCCCAAGCTGGATAGTGAAGCGCTGGCTTCATCCGAGGCTGTCATGGGGTGGGGCGAAAAACTGATTGAGCGGTTAAATATCAAGTCAGACAACAGTGTCATTTATCAGTTTGAAACACATCATGATAAAGAGCACGATATCTACCTTCCGGCGATTAATATCCGTCGTCACGGCCTGGATAGTTTACGCATTATTGATCGCGAGCTGTTACTGTCAAATGACTATAACAAGATGACTGTTATGGGTGAAACGCTGGCAGAGTTGCTCGTTGAAGGGGCATGGATGCAGCGTGGTGAGCGTAAATGCGAAACAACCAGCTTTGCCAAGATGCTCGAGTGGTTGATGAATGAAGCCAGCCGCGGGCAATATATCCAGCGCTATAAAGGATTAGGGGAGATGAACCCAGAGCAGCTTTGGGAAACCACCATGGACCCAGAAACACGACGCATGCTGCAGGTCACGGTAGAAGATGCTGTTGGAGCAGATCAGCTGTTTACCACGCTGATGGGCGATCACGTTGAACCGCGTCGCGAATTTATTGAAGAAAATGCGTTGCAGGTAGCAAACCTCGACGTATAACACCAGCCACCTAGACCAAGGGGATTTTATTATGGCAAGAGCAAGCGCACGCCACATTTTGGTAAGCACTGAAGATAAATGTTTAGAGCTGAAAAAACAAATTGAAGAGGGAGCAGATTTTGCTGATCTAGCAAAGCAGTTCTCAAGCTGCCCATCAGGACAACGTGGTGGAGAACTCGGTGAGTTTGGTCGCGGCCAGATGGTTAAAGAATTTGACGACGTGGTTTTCAGTGCCGATGTAGGTGTTGTACAAGGGCCAGTAAAAACCCAGTTTGGTTACCATCTGTTGGAAGTGACTGCACGCTCTTAAGTATTGGTTATACTTCAAGCATTAAAAAAAGGCATCAAGTGATGCCTTTTTTTAATGGGGCTTCGACAGGCTCAGCCAACGCTTGGTTAAGCCTTCATTACCTATTCTTGCTCTACCGCCGCTGTTGAGTGGGTGGTTCCACTGGAGTATTCAATTCGGTTTCGGCCGTTACTCTTCGCTTCGTAGAGGGCCTGGTCGGCATTTTCTATAACCTGATCAACTGTTTCGATATCGCTTAATGCTTGGGCTACACCAATACTGATGGTTACGCGGGCATGTTGATCCTGGGTTGATGGATCATTGCTATCAGCAACCTTGTGTTTTGAGCGTTTACGAACAATAAAGGGATAGGATTCGATACCTTGGCGCAGATGTTCCAGCTCTGAACGAACATCTTCGATTGAAGCGCGCGGGAACAGAGCGGTGAATTCTTCGCCGCCATAGCGATAAACATGGCCTTTTTTAACCGACTGTTTCATTTGTCCGGCAACCATCTTTAACACCTGATCGCCCACTTTATGGCCATAGCGATCATTGAATTGTTTAAAGTGATCAACATCGAGCATGGCGATTGTGAAAGGTGGCATCAATGATTCGCTGTCTTCGATAAGTTTTCTTCGCGATGAAATACCGGTTAGCTCATCCAGGTAGGCTTGTGAGGATAGGCGTTTAACCATGGTAACCGTCATTACCAGCAGACTAAGCGAGAAAAAGATAGAAAATGTAGTTGCATTAGGGGCTAGTATACAGCCGAGGATGATGGCACCTAAGGTGGCGATATAGTCGAGTTTGATTTTATGCTGAGCAAGCTGCCAAATTGCGAGCAAGGTGACAACTCCCATAACTATCCATGTGATCTGAGGGGATTTTTCCTGATCCCAGCTACCAAACAATGGCTGGGTGAGAGTTTGATGAATGTCGATCATATGATTGGTAATGACATAATATACACCACCAACTTCGAGTCCAATCAGAACAATAGCTAGCGCAATTTGTAAAAATAATTTGCCGCTTTGTTTGGCAAACTGAGCGATCATGACATTGAGTGGGGTAAGGGCACAAACGGCGATCAATGCGAATTCGGTTGTTAGATCAAGTTCGCCACTATTGACGTCATAGCGATACTGCCACAGGTAGTCTTTAAGAACGATATAGCGATAGGTCCATTCGCCATTGGCTAAGTGGCCTAATACGAATTGATCGTAACACCAGTAACAGGCAGTAATAAAAATCGTTGTGATAAGTTCGCGGTTTTTGTTGAAGCGCCAAGCTAGAATGAGACCAAAAGCGGCAAAGACGTATGTCGCATTAACGATCAATACCTGGAGTGAACTGTTCAGTCCATCGAGGGTGGGAGCCATCATAAACAAGGCCGCAAACAGAGCAACAGTAAAACCAATGCGCAATAAACTGTCTATTGATGTTCCATTCATAAATTAACCCAGTGTATTTATTGTCGAAGATCGCATTTTAATCATTTTTTGCGAAAATACAGTTTGAATTTTAATACATTATAGACGGGATAGCGTCGATTACGTAAGGGGAACGCAGTGTTTTATTGAATTCACTGGTATATTGAACTCGAGTTTAGAGCGAGCCCCG
>DFOV01000090.1:5032-5224 GCA_002376965.1 Gammaproteobacteria bacterium UBA3532 | reverse complement strand
GTAGGAGAACAGGTGGACGACCTCAGACCCTTCGAAGCCCAAAAATTCGTTGCAGCACTTTTTGTTGAGTAAAGCGGAATGACTACGTTCGACTCAGTTAGTAAACAAGGCAGGAATTTCTATATTCCTTTTAAAAAGCTTATTTAATAACGGCACCTAAATGTAAGTAAATGCTCACATACGGGGTTAGGT
>DFOV01000090.1:0-4638 GCA_002376965.1 Gammaproteobacteria bacterium UBA3532 | reverse complement strand
TTTCTGCCATCATAACTAAGCAGGAAGCAAACGCGCTGCTGAATACAACAATAAATCTTTAATAATCAATGTATTAAAATATTTCATTAAAACTGATAGAATATGATGCTAACCATTGAAAACTAGACAAACAGCCCCAAGATTAGTGTAATGAGGATTGTGGTTTCCAATGGAAAAATTGATCCCATCTAATTGAATTAGAGAAATTAAGTCTCTAAAGCCCGTAGATCAATGGCTTTGACAACATCCATGAGATAGCAGTGAAAACTAATGGATGTTAGAATGCGCCGCTCGAGTGACCGGTCGGTTGAGCCGACAAAAAGGTACGAACAAATATGAACACTGGAAAGGGTTTACAAGTATTCGACCCCATAACTCCGGGTCGCGATCTAACAGCATACATTACGTCTGTTAATGGTATCGCCATGTTGACTCCCGACCAAGAGCGTGAGCTCGCTAACCAGTATTACTACGAAGATAACGTTGATGCAGCCCGTCAACTAGTAATGGCACACCTGCGCTTCGTGGTGCATATGGCTAGAACCTATTCTGGCTACGGACTTTCACAGGCAGACCTTATCCAGGAAGGCAATGTCGGGTTGATGAAAGCTGTTAAACGATTCAATCCAGAGGTAGGAGTGCGCCTTGTCTCCTTCGCCGTACACTGGATCAAAGCAGAGATGCATGAGTACATCTTGCGTAATTGGCGCATCGTCAAGATCGCCACCACCAAGGCTCAACGCAAACTATTCTTCAACCTGCGTAGTTCCAAGAAGCGTCTTGGTTGGCTAAACAACGAGGAGGCTCAAGCAGTCGCAAAAGATCTAGGCGTTGATGAAAAAGTCGTTCGCCAGATGGAAGGCCGTATGAGTGCCTATGATGCACCATTTGACGCCGAAGCTAACAGTGATGACGATGCCATTTATAGAGCGCCCGCTTACTACCTCGAAGATCAGAGCTCCGACTTGGCACATAACCTCGAGGAAACGGAGTGGGAGGAAGTCACCAATGCCAGCTTGAATCTAGCAATGAACGAGCTAGATGACCGCAGCAAAGATATTCTCCAAAGTCGCTGGTTAAGTGAAGACAAGGCGACGTTACATAATCTAGCCGATAAATACAGCATTTCAGCGGAACGAATTCGTCAACTGGAAAAAAATGCCATGAACAAAATCAAGGCTCACATGAAAGCCCAATGAGTATTAGGGATTAGCTAAGGCGGCCGCGAATTTATCGCGGCTTTTTTTTGCCTCTGCCCCGACAAGTCTGAACTTGAATCCCCGAACTTTCCGCTCCACAATGCAGCAGCTATGACAAAACAATTAATCGCTATTGCCAGCGCCAACGGCTTCCTTGCAGTCGCCCTCGGGGCATTCGGTGCCCACAGCCTAGAAAGCCTTATAGCTCCGAGCTTACTGAACACCTATAACACCGCTGTCGAGTACCACATGTATCACGCATTGGCCCTGTTTGGAACGGCATTACTTTCAATACATTATCCCAACGAAAAACTACTGAGTTTAAGTGCTTGCCTGTTCGTGCTTGGTATACTGTTTTTTTCAGGGAGCCTTTATATATTTAGCCTAAGCGAGATAAGCTGGTTTGGTGCAACTGCGCCAATAGGGGGGGGCTTGTTCCTAGCGGGATGGGGAGTTTTGTTTTGGTTTGCGATCGGTAAAACCTGGCGACGTCTTTAGAAAAAATATTTGAGAGAGCACCATGCACATCATTGTAAATGGCACCTGCCATGAACTCGACACCAATACCAATCTCCAACAATTGTTAGAATGGTTAAAAATTGCTAAAGGGCGCATTGCAATTGAGCTCAATGGCGAGATCGTACCCAAGAGTCAATTTTATCAACAACAGCTTAGCAGTGGAGACAAAATTGAAATTGTGCAGGCAATCGGCGGCGGCTAACCACCACCGCCCTGTTAGCAAGATGATCCGAAACCATGAATAATGTAATTGATAAACCATTTTATTTCGCGGGTAAAACCTATAATTCACGGCTAATCATCGGTAGTGGGAAATACAAAAATTTCCAAGAAAACCTAGTTGCCCTCGAAACGAGTGGCGCTCAAATAATCACTGTGGCAATTCGGCGTGTTAACTTAGGTCAGAACAGTGACGAGCCCAGCCTATTGGATGTCGTCTCACCTGAGAAGTACACAATCCTTCCCAATACTGCAGGCTGCTATACCGCTGAGGATGCTGTTCGCACCTGTCGTATGGCTAGAGAACTATTAGACGGGCACAAGCTGGTAAAACTTGAAGTGCTTGGCGATCAAAAAACACTTTACCCCAATATCAGTGAAACCCTCGTAGCTGCCGAAAAGTTAGTTAAAGACGGATTTGACGTAATGGTGTACACCAGTGACGACCCGCTGGTGGCCAAGCGGTTGGAAGAAGCTGGCTGTCTTGCCGTAATGCCACTGGGCGCACCAATTGGGTCTGGCCTAGGTATCCAGAACCCCTACAATATACGGTTAATCCTGGAAAATGCTAAAGTGCCTATTATCGTAGACGCGGGAGTAGGAACCGCATCAGATGCCAGCACCGCTATGGAGCTCGGTTGTGACGGCGTGCTTATGAATACAGCAATAGCGGAAGCAAAGAACCCTGTCCTGATGGCTTCGGCTATGAAGAAAGCGGTTGAGTCAGGCAGGGAGGCTTTTCTGGCCGGAAGAATCCCGCGACGGCTCTACGCAAGCGCATCTTCGCCAATCGACGGCACCTTTTTTTAAATTGCGGTTAATAACCCGGCTGGCCCTCCTAGAAAAGCAGTCTCTCGGTGTTTACAAAAAATCCCACAAGCCACAGACCAATTCGCAGCTTTGTCATCAGATCTGGCAGACTAACGAACTCTCAACGTAAAGCAATCGATCAGCACTGGGACCGATATGTTGTCAATAACCAATCTCTATCCCAACCCGTCTGGCCAATGCTTTCTGAAAAAGCAGAGCTTATCGTCGAAATAGGGTTTGGCATGGGGGACTCCCTTCTGGAGATGGCCGGTGATGAACCCACAAAGATATTCATCGGGATTGAAGTACACCGACCAGGCATCGGCAAGCTGTTACACAACATTGCAGAAAACAAGCTCAGGAATCTCTGGATAATCTACCAAGACGCGAAAGAGGCAATGACTAATTGCTTTGAGTCAAACTCCATTGACAAAATACTTATACTTTTCCCTGATCCTTGGACCAAAAAACGGCACCAAAAACGCAGGTTGGTCCAACCAGATTTCATTTCCCTCTTAACAGAGAAAATCAAACCTGGTGGGGTTTTGCACCTAGCGACCGACTGGGAACCCTACGCTCAACAGATGCTAGAATTACTGGAACAGGCTGAAGGACTAGTAAACGAAAATGGTTCCAGCAATTACTGGGAGCACCCAAAGCGCCCTACAACAAAGTTTGAGCAGCGCGGAAAAAAACTTGGACATGGAGTGTGGGATTTATTGTTCAAGAAGTCAGTTTCTTAGAACCAGAAGCGATGTTCTTGCTCTTTAAGCCACTCAATGTAGTACTCATAGTTCGGACATATCGATGCCACCAAATCCCAGTATTGTTTAGAGTGATCCATATGTATCAGGTGGCAGATTTCATGTGTGATCATGTAGTCGATGATGCTATAGGGTGCCAGCATAATTAACCAGTTGTACTGGATAACTCCGGTGGAAGTGCAATGTCCCCATTTCGACTTAGTCTTCCTGAGCTTGATTTCCTTAATCTTTCGATCTACACCCAAGTATCTAGCCAGCCCATGCGCCCTGGGAATGATGTGCTCACTCGCCTTGTCGATAAGGTAATCTTCTAACTGCACGGTAGCCTTGGTGACATTGAGCTTATGCCCCTGGATGATAAACCGATCTCCATTGATCAAAATGCGCTGCTTCCGGCCTTCCTTATACTCTATGGTCAGCTCCCGTGCGCGGTAAAAGATTCTGCCATTTTTTTCGATTCTTAACTTTTCCTTGTTTTTTTTCAACTCTTCTTCTAGCCGTGCCTGGATCCATTTCTGGTTTCTATTGACGAAGTCTTGCACTTCTTTTATGGGAGCACGATGGGGGCACCTGACCACCACCTTCCTATGGGAGATAAAAAGAGCCAGCGTCTTGCGATTGCTTCTTAGTACTTCGCAGCCAAAGAACTGCTGCGATTGCTGACTTGTGGCCCCAATATTCAATGGAACAATTTTTGATTTTTTCATACGCCTCTGTACTGGCTATCTCAATGCCTGCTTGGGCTTCCTAGCTATGAGGCTCGCCTTTGCGCATCTATTCTTTTTGCTGCCGGATTGTATTTCACCCTCAAAGTAGTGTTCAACCTCCCATTCACCGAAAGACTCCAATAACTCTCCGGGTCTTAGCAGATAATCTGGATTCGTAGGTTTACCAAACTGGGGCTGATGTACCGTAAATGTCTCGTAAACGATCAGCCCGCCTGGTCTCACCACTTCGCGGATCGACGCCATCAGCGGTCGATGGAGATAGTTAAAAACCAGTACTAAGTCAAACCATTTATGCGACAGCGGGTCACTGCTGGTAGTTTCGAGGTCGACCTGCCAGCAGACTCCTTCTAGTCCCTGGTCTCGAAGTTCACCGGCCAACAGTCCCAGCTTTCCCCTATC
>DFOV01000006.1 GCA_002376965.1 Gammaproteobacteria bacterium UBA3532 | reverse complement strand
GATCCGGTGCATAAGGATATTGTCGTCTGGAATGCTGAATTTGATGGTTCGATTAGCCCTACCGATCTGTATCGTATTAATACTGAAACCTTTGAAATAAGCAAGATCGCGCCAAGTTCATCGAACACAACCGTACCTACATTTGCCTCGCACCTACCGGGACAATATACAACAGGTGTTTTTGGACGTTTTCGCTATGTTCCTTCAAAAGATGTTTATATTTTGGTCAATGGTGTTGACCAGAACGTGTATATCTATAAAAGGCAGCCATAGCGCGAGCAGCTAAGCCAGTGATATTATGACCACCTTAACCCCGATGGCGCTATGCTCATCGGGGTGTTCTGATAATAATGGGGTCAATAATGTCAGAGAAAAAATTCACGCTGGTTAGTAATTATTCTCCTGCAGGAGATCAACCAACCGCCATTGCTAAGCTCATCGATGGTCTGGAAAGCGGGTTGGCACATCAAACTTTACTGGGGGTTACCGGTTCAGGAAAAACCTTCACTATGGCCAATATTATTGCTGAGTTGCAACGACCAGCAATAATATTGGCTCACAACAAAACGTTAGCAGCACAACTGTATGGGGAAATGAAGGAGTTTTTTCCTAATAATGCGGTGGAATATTTCGTCTCTTATTACGATTATTATCAGCCTGAAGCCTACGTACCTGCCTCTGATACCTTTATCGAAAAAGACGCTTCTATTAATGAACATATAGAGCAGATGCGACTATCTGCTACTAAATCATTGATGGAGCGGCGAGATGTGGTGATAGTAGCATCTGTCAGTTCTATCTATGGTTTGGGTGACCCAACATCCTATTTGCAAATGGTGTTGCATCTGGTGCGCGGCGATGTCATTGGCCAAAGAAATATATTACGCCGCTTGGCCGAACTTCAATATTCCCGTAACGACGTGGTACTCGATCGCGGTAACTATCGTGTTAGAGGCGATGTTATTGATATCTTTCCAGCAGACAGTGATAGAGATGCCATTCGCGTTGAGCTGTTTGATGATGAAATAGAAGATATAAAATATTTTGATCCCTTAACAGGCGAGATATTACGCCGCGTACCACGTACTACTATTTACCCCAAAACCCATTACGTCACCCCAAAAGATACGCTGACCAAGGCGTTGGATTTTATCAAAGAAGAGCTTCGCCATCGTCTGGCAGATTTGGAAAAAAATAATAAACTCGTTGAAGCACAACGTTTAAGCCAGCGCACCCAGTTCGATATCGAAATGATCAACGAGTTGGGCTACTGCTCTGGCATTGAAAACTATTCTCGCTACTTGTCGGGTCGCCAACCGGGCGAACCGCCACCAACCTTATTTGATTATTTTCCTGCGGATTCGCTACTTTTTATCGATGAGTCCCACGTGACCGTATCACAGATTGGCGCTATGTATCGTGGTGATCGCTCAAGAAAAGAAAACCTGGTTAACTATGGCTTTCGCTTACCTTCGGCATTAGACAATCGTCCAATGAAATTTGAAGAATTTGAGCGAATTGCCCCCCAAACCATCTACGTTTCTGCCACACCGGGAGTCTATGAGCTGGATAAAAGCGGGGAGGTAGTGGAACAAGTTGTGCGTCCTACCGGCCTGTTAGATCCGGTGTTAGATGTGCGCCCAGTGTCCACTCAGGTCGATGACTTAATGTCAGAAATTCTACTGCGTGTCAAATGTGACGAGCGAGTGTTGGTCACAACGCTTACTAAGCGTATGGCTGAAGATCTGACTGACTATTACTCAGACCATAATATTCGAGTACGCTATCTTCACTCTGACATTGATACGGTAGAACGCTCTGAAATTATCCGTGGCTTGCGGCTAGGGGATTTTGATGTGTTGGTTGGTATCAATCTGCTACGGGAAGGCCTGGATATGCCTGAGGTATCACTTGTCGCAATATTAGATGCAGATAAAGAAGGCTTTTTGCGTTCTGAGCGTTCTTTGATCCAAACCATTGGCCGTGCAGCTCGCCATCTTAATGGTAAAGCGATTCTTTATGCCGATAAGGTCACCAAGTCGATGCAAAAAGCCATCGACGAAACCAACCGCCGCCGAGAAAAGCAGCAGCAGTTTAATGCTGAAAACGGCATTACGCCAGCCTCCGTAAAACGCGCCATTATCGATGTCATGGAAGGGGCGGTAGCCGAACCGAAAAAAGAATATGTCGCAAAATCAGGCACACCGGCTGATAGCGAGCTACCCAAGACCCCGAAAGAGTATGCTAAAGTTATTAAGGGCTTAGAAAAGAAAATGTATCAATATTCACAGGATCTTGAATTTGAGAAAGCAGCTGAGGTTCGTGATGAGATATTGAGGATGAAAGAAAGAATGGTTGCGAGTGTATGACACGGAATTCTTGGGTATTGGATTCTTGGGCGCTGGGTTCTTGGGCATCGGATGACTGGGCATTGGTCGGAGCAGGGTGCTTCTGTGTCGTGCTGCTTGTCTGTTTATTGATTATGGTACGACAAATCAGAAACTTATCCGCTCGTTATCAAGAGTTGCATAGTGTGATAATGACGCAAAGCCATCAAACCCAAAGCACTATTCAGCAGCTTAGTAAAGAATATGGGCAAGTTGAACTACGTCAGCAGCAAATGTTGCATACGCAGTTCAACGCCAGTAATGAACGCATGATGCGTCAATTCACTCAGTTTCAAGAAACCCTAATGGCTTCGTTACATGAAGGCCTGCGTAGCACTCAGCATGGCACTTCACTTCACCTTAAAAATCATTCCGAAGCCATTGCCAAGCAAATTGCTCAACTTAATCATGACACCCAATATCGATTGAGAGCCATCAGTACAGAAGTGGAAAGGCGCCTGGAAAGTGGTTTTGAAAAAACCAATCAGACCTTTGTTGACGTAGTGAAGCGCTTAGCCTTAATAGACGATGCCCAGAAAAAAATTGCCGAACTGTCAGGCAACGTTGTTTCACTGCAAGAAGTGCTTTCGGATAAGCGATCGCGTGGTGCCTTTGGCGAGGTGCAGCTATCAACCCTGATTAAAAACGTTCTACCAACAAAAAACTACGCGTTTCAGCATACCTTGTCCAACAACCGTATCGCAGATTGCATGCTGTTCTTACCCGAACCAACAGGAAACATCGCTATTGATTCTAAATTTCCACTGGAAAGCTATGCACGAATGACGAGCTTTGATGTAGCAATCAGTGACAAGGAGCTGGCTAAAAGACAGTTTAAGCAAGATATTAAAAAGCACCTTAACGATATCGCTTCAAAATACATCATTAAAGGAGAAACCTCGGAAGGGGCAATGATGTTTATTCCCGCTGAAGCTATCTTTGCAGAAATCCATGCTCATCATATGGACCTGGTTGAGATGGCGCACAAACTAAGGGTGTGGATGGTTTCCCCCAGTACCATGATGGCTGTGCTCACCACGGCCAGCGCCGTGTTAAAAGATGAAGCAACCAATGAGCAGGTTTGTTTGATCAGAGAACACTTGCAGCGCCTGTCATTAGACTTTTCTCGCTTTGAAAAGCGCATGAACAACTTGGCAAAACATATTGACCAGGCACAACAGGATGTGAAAGATGTTCACACATCAGCGAGCAAGATTTCACGCCACTTTCGCAATATAGAAAACGTCGAACTATCGCCGGAACTGGAAGCGTCGGTTCGACTGTCAAAGTCTATTTGACAGGTCTTTAATAACCCCATAAACTTGCCCCCAAATTATTGATAGGTACAGTGCTAGTTTGTTATCACTCTAACAAGCAGGCATGGGAAACCGGTTAAAATCCGGTACTGCCCCCGCAACGGTAATCAAAGGTCAACCGCATTTTAAAACCACTGAGTTAACGCTTGGGAAGGAATTTGTGGTGATAGGACGACGTCCTTGCTTTTGTGAGTCCGGAGACCGACTGTATCTGGAGTGGCATGCCACTCAGACGGGGTAAAACAATGCGGTGGGCGTTGTTTATCGTCGGAGATCCTTGCCTTCTCTAAAACGAGCCTCTGTCTTTTTTAAGTTATTGGAGCTCGTTATGTCTGTGAAATCACTATTCTTCTGTTCTTTTTTTGGGATTGCCCAATTCGCTTTTGCGGATGTCATCGTCGTTACCGCTCCGCAAAACCCTGGTAATTGGCAGGTACAGGACGTTGGTAGCATCCAATCAGCCACCATTGATCGAGATAGCTTTGAAAATTCGTTTCACGATTTAGGCGATGTGCTACAAGAACAGGCGGGCGTTAACGTCAATCAGCGAGGAGGGCTGGGTAGCTTAAACACCGTATCTATTCGAGGTGCTTCAAGCCAGCAAACGCCAATTTTTTTGGATGGCATACCACTGTCTACTGCAGGAGCTGGAACCTTTGATTTGAGTTGGGTCAATATTAATGACCTGGCTTCAATAGAAGTTTATAAAGGCAATACTCCAGTGTCTTTCGGAGATAGTGGCCTTGGCGGTGCAATTAACCTGACAACCTCGCATTTACCACAACACAGTGCATATGCAGGTATCGGAAGCTTTGATTCGCGTAAGCTGGCCTTTTTGTCGTCAGACAGTTTCAAGAACTTTCGTTATTCAGTGTCTGGAAGTCATATTGCTAGCGATAATGACTTTACCTTCTATGATGACGAAGTATGGGAAGAACACTTTGAGCGCCATAACGCAGCTTATGAGCAAAATAGTGGCCTCGCATCCTTTAGTTATCTCCCAAATAGTCAAAGTGAGCTAACCATCAGCCACCTGTCTAGCGACACTCGTCAAGAAATTCCACACAGTATTTTTGATCTAGATATCACTAATGATGCCGAGTATAACAGCCGTATGTCCAAGAGCAGTATTAGCTTTCGTCAGCAAGCGCTGGCAGTACGGGGCTATATAGGTAAGCTAGATACGCTGTATACGCAATCTTCTAATAACCACGGGAGATTAGCGTCTCATACAAAGCAGCAAAACGATAGCTATGGTGCTGATATTCAATACCAAAAAAGCATTGAACAACACAGCCTACAGCTTGATGGGCGCTATTTCTATGAAGAATTTGCCAGTGATGATCGGAGCAAAAATAGTCGCTCCGTGCTAGATACCGATGCAGATATGGCCAAGTTTCAACTGGGTGTCAGTGATCATATTGAACTGAGCAAGCGCCTTGGTATCTATCCGGGACTGCGCTACACCAACCTTGACTTGTCCGCACCTAATGAGACACAACAAGAGCAGCATTGGAACCCACAGTTAGGAGCGAGTTATCAGCTACGCCCTGCCATTTTGCTAACCAGCAATATGGCTCGCTATTCCCGCGCCCCAACGTTAATTGAGCGTTTTGGTATGGGTAGTGTCGTTCGCGGAAATGACGAGTTACAAACAGAAAAAAGCCGAAACATTGATGTTGGCTTACAGTACCAAGCGGGTTCAACTTCAATGGCAAGCAGCCTTTATTATCGCCAACTAACTCACCGAATAGGCATAACCTACGATAGCCGAGGGATAGGGCGCTATATAAATATCGGTGATGTCGATGTTGCAGGGTTTGAGTTCTCCGGCAGCTCAGATTTAGCAGAGCTAATAGACGTCAGTTGGGCTATTACCTTTGTGGATGCAACCACAGCATCTTCCAACGCGGCATTTGATAACAAAGCGTTACCACTGCAACCTGAGTGGGAAACATTTTTAGAGATAAGCCTGGTCAGACCACAGTGGCGACTAGGCTTGAATCATCACTATAACAATGGGTTCTATTTGGACTCAGCTAATCTGGATAGTGTTGATACACAGCACCTGTTGGGTCTAACTGCTCAATACCGCTGGGATGGATTGCGCTTGGATTTGGAAGTAGAAAATCTTCTGGACTCCGATCTCAAAGAGTATAACGGTCATCCGCTTCCAGGACGATCAGCTTTTGTTAGTTTGAAATACGATTTTTAATTCCCCCGAATTCTGCACCTAAGGAGTTATGTTATATGACAACCTCAAAGTTACTTGCCCCACTATCGTTCGCTGTACCTCTATTGCTTATTGGGTGTGGTGGCGGTTCATCTTCTTCAGACGAAAACGATCAAGCGGATCAAGGAACCAGCTGCGCCGAGAGCATTGAGTCCTGCTCTCAAGTTGCAATCGCTGGCATTACCAGTGATTTCACCAGCTCGGCAGTGATTTATCTGAAAGACGCCGGTTTTGATACCACTGGTGAAGAAGCTGTGAGTGACATTAGCGTCAGCGCGAATAACGGTCACTTCTATCGTATTGGACGTTTCGGGCTGGATTTTATTGAGAAATACTCTTTCAGTGATCCTGAAGCACCTATCTGGCTCTATTCGACAAAGCCAACCCCCGAATCTGCTAGCGCAAATCCGCAGGCGATAGGGTATTACGGCCAGTCTACTGGCTTTATCGCAACACTTGGTGGCGAGCTACTGGTGGTTGATCTGAATGCATCCAGCCAAGCTGATTTTATCCAAAATAGCATAGACCTATCAGGCTTTGATACAGCAGACGGCGTTGCCGAAGCTGTGGATGTTAAAGTTGTGGGCGAGCGAGTCTATGTACTATTACAGCGTTTGGAAAGCTTTTCGCCAGTTAAGGCCGGTATGGTTGTTGTGGTTGATGCCAGCAGCCAGGAAGTTCTTTCATCCGTTGTATTAAAAACGCGAAATCCAAGTGGTTTCAGCTATGTGGCTAATAGTGAAGAACTATTCGTGTCTTCTGTAGGTGCTTATGGATTTGGTGAAGCATCTCCCCAATATACCGGTGGGATAGAAGCTTTGAACTTAGCTACGCTAGAAACACGCTTGGTATTAGATGATGGTGATGCGGATGATCACCCTTATGGACAAATCAGTGATGTAGCAGTAATCAGTGACGATCTTGGATACTTCCTGGGCTATCACGGTTGGCAAGATATTGATTTATACGACTTCAATCCATCTACTGGCGAAGTCTATGGTTTGCTTAACGCGTTTAGCGGCAGAGATATACGAGATATTACCGTAGTAGATAACACGCTATGGATTGCTGAAGGCGACAGTGGTACAGGGGCGGGAGTGTGGTTAATTGATTTCTTCAACGAGCCTGTTGGCGCGTTGTCATTGAATATTGACCCAGCGAAAATTGCAGTAGATAACTAAAACGTTAGAGCCTGCTTTCGGCCCACTTTCAAAAAAGTGGGCCTGGATAGATTTACCCAAGCGTATTGAAGCAGCTTGGGTATAGAGTAAAACATATAATTATGCGGCTTCGGTAACAACACTGCCTAAATAAATAATGCCGCTTTCAACTTTTGTTTCGTATTTCGGAGTACAGCCAACATCTGGTGCAACAGCTTGACCATTTTGCAGCTCTATTACCCAGTTGTGTAATGGGCAGGTCACACGTTCACCGTGGATAATACCTTGTGATAACGCGCCTTTCTTGTGTGGACACTCATCACGCAAGGCAAAAACCTTACCTTCAGCCGTTCTAAAAACGGCGATATCACCAAAATTGGTTTTGACGACGCGCGCACCTAGCTTGGGGATTTCTTCAACTGGGCCAACTTCAATCCAATTACTCATAACGTAAATCTCTTTATCGGGGAGGACTGTGAGGCCCTCCAATACAAAAATGGGAGTGGTCTACTTGATAAATATACCTGATTGTTTAAGACACTTGTTTGATCGGTATAAAATCATTAGAACGCTTACCTTCAGACGCGCGCTCTTTCCATGGATCTTTTTGGTAGATCTTCTGAGAAGCGTTAAACCGATCAGCGAGGGCTTTACGATTTTCAGCGTCTTCGACTATATTGGCCTTGATAAAATCGAGTCCAACTCGCACTATCCAAGGGGCCGTGCGTTCGTTGTAGCGGCCTTGCTCACGGTATAGTTGCATGAAGGCCGCAGCGTATTCCATAACTTCATCTTCGGTTTCAACTTTGGTTAAGAAATCACAGGCTCGAACCTCAAGCCCGCCATTACCGCCAACATGTAGCTCCCATCCAGAATCAACAGCAACTACACCAAAGTCTTTAATAGTCGCTTCAGCACAGTTACGAGGACAGCCTGAAACCGCCATTTTCACTTTTGCTGGTGTCCATGAACCCCAGGTTAGTTTTTCCAGATCATAGCCCATTTGGGTGGAATCTTGTGTGCCAAAACGGCAGAAGGCTTTCCCTATACAGGTCTTCACTGTACGTAATGACTTGCCATAGGCATGCCCTGACACCATGCCTGCTTCATTCAAATCTTTCCAGACAGAGGTTAGGTCATCTTTTTTAACGCCAACCAGATCAATACGCTGACCACCAGTCACTTTGATCATCGGC
>DFOV01000014.1 GCA_002376965.1 Gammaproteobacteria bacterium UBA3532 | reverse complement strand
AAACGCTATGCCCGAATCAAGGTGTTATCCATTGTGTGTGAAGGGTTAGAGCGTCAGCTGAAGAGTTTGAAAGGCAAGTAGCTATCCATCCTCGCCTGGTGGTTGGATGTTTCTGGAGCAAATATTTGCCGCATGGATGCGGCAATTAAGCCATCATGGACGATTTCACGGCGTTTTGCGCAAGAAATTTCCAACCACCAGGCGAGGATGGATAGCTACGGATTAAACATGGTTTTTCTTAGCGTTTTGCAAGCTTTGCCAATGGTGAATGGTGTCGGGCAATGTCGGGGATGTGAGGGCTAGATCTAGCTGCTCCATTAGTGCATCTGCTGATACCAGTTTACCGCGCTGTATAAACACGCCTTTGACCAGCGCAACGCTGCAACACTGGCCTGTCGAATCATAGAATTTCTGCTCCATATACCAGTACTTTCTGTCCCAACCAAGCAACTGAGTCTTTAACTTGATACGGCTAAAAGGCTTGCATTCTCGAATATAAGTGATATTTACCGCGTGAATAACCGGGAAAAATCGCAACGACAGCATTTTTCCAATGACCTTGGCTTGTCCCAACACCGCCAGCCTTCCCAAGTCCATAAAGGCCAGGTACCGGCTATTGTTGAGGTGCATGTTGACATCGCAGTCATGCGGTAAAACCCGAAACGGTAATATGCTTGGCTCAAGCATGGAGCGCTTCTTTTGCCCTGCCAAACGCAGGCACAGTAGTAGTAGTCGAAAATAGAGGTTCACCAGAGATCCCTGTTATCGGTAGCACGCGTATATAGTAGCGTACTCTTGCTTATTTGGCGCACCGTAAAAGTACATATTCTGAGACATTGCATCATGCGAATGCACTGTTTTGGTACGTGTACAAAGCATGTTATTTGAAAAGCATGTAGAGAGTTGTTAATGGCTACTGTTTTTCGTATTGAAATTCTGGCATTCAACAGCGGATTAAACTAAACGGGTGTTTAAAATGGCATGATTGACAAATGCCGGATCGGTTATTGCTTGAGGATTTGCTAATGTTTTAGTTGTAATGGGGCACTATTTGCACCAAATGTTGCGCTGCAGAAAGTCATTGTGTGGAAATTGAGTTTCGTCACTGTTGACGAAGGTTTGCAAGTTGTTTGTGTATATAAGGAGAGCAAATGCTCCAGTCTACTGCTGTTGTTTGGGAGCTGGATGAATCTGGCTACTTTCCGTTCTATCAACCGATAGTCCATTTAGCTACAGGCATCATTCAAGGCTATGAAGTACTGGCCAGAACGCGCGATATACAGGGCAATGTTGTGTCTGCGGGTCCGCTTTTCTTTGACCGTAGCATACCTTCGTTGGTGCAGCGATCAATTGATCGTTATGTACGACAACAGGCTTTGACTTATGCGGCTGGCGCAAATGAAGATACCTTTATCAGTTTGAATATATCGCCCGACTGGGTCGATATGATGGATGATGCCTCACCCAGTATAACCATAGAGATGATCCGCCAAAGCGGTTTAGAACCATCTCGAGTTTTGATTGAGCTGACCGAAACCGGGTGTTATATCGATAAGCTGCGTCGACTGGTGCGAGAGTATCAAAATGCTGGAGTGAAAGTCGCGATTGATGACTTTGGGGCTGGCGCCTCCCAGGTCGATCGCGTTATCGCCTTACAACCGGATATGATTAAGCTGGATATGGCTATTTTCAAGCAGGCCGCGCGGGGTAGCTCTGCAGCCGATGTGCTGTTAGCCGCGGGAAATATGGTCAAGCGTGCGGGGTGCCAGATTGTCGTTGAAGGTGTTGAAACTGAGCAGGAGTTCCATTTTGCGATTGAGTGTGGCGCGACTTATATACAGGGCTGGCTGTTTGCCAGAGCACAAAATGCGTTCACTGAAAGAAAGCGGACAGTGGGGCAAGCGCGCCAATTGCGCAATAGCTATTTGACGCGCAAAGTCGAGCAGTTAAGTCGAGCTGGGGAGCATAACCAAACGATTTTTGAACAGGTGCGGCAGATTGCTAAATGGTTAAGAGCGCAGGGTGATTCTCCGTTGGACTTTGAATGTTTGGGGCAGGATGGCATTCGGCGGTTTTATGTTTGCAACATAGAGGGCGAGCAGGTTTCCCCAAACTATGAATTGGTCGGAAAAGACATCCGTCAAGACTTTCACTTTATTGGTCACAATTGGGTTCATCGGCCTTATTTCCCCATCATTGTCGCTTTGCATGCTGCTCGTCGCGAGCGTATCGTCGTTTCTGACGTATACCGCGATACCAGCGAGGGCGACATGTGTAAAACTTATGGTTTATTCGTTGATGAGGCTTGTATATTGCTTGTTGATGTTCTGTGCGAGGATGATACGCTATTTGTTTCCTGATTATATAGGACGCTTTATATGCATATCGTTTGCTCGCATTGTTTTACTACCAATCGTATTCCTGACGAGCGTTCATACCTGGAGGCCAGCTGCGGGAAATGTCATCAGCCGGTTTTTTCGCCTAAACCTGTTGCTTTGGACTCCCAGAACTTCGAGGCATTTCTAACTAAAAATGACTTGCCGGTCATAGTCGATTTCTGGGCCGATTGGTGTGGTCCTTGTAAGGTGATGGCGCCGGTTTTTGAACGCGTTGCGGCCCAGTCTGAGATATTGCTTTTTGCAAAGGTTGATACTCAGGCCTATCCCGATCTCAGTCAGCTGTGCAATATACGCAGTATTCCTACTCTGATTCTTTTTAGCCAGGGACAAGAGGTCGAGCGTGTGTCTGGGGCGTTACAAGAACATCAATTAAAGCATTGGATTATGCAAAATATGGGTTAGGCTATTTTATCGACGGGGATTTTGCTCGCTTTTCCTGCGACTTCCCTTACCAGCTGGGGGACGAGGTAGCCGGATTTTTGTTGACGTAGTTGCTCGATAAGATCAAGAGCTTCTTCATCTGGTACGTTAAAATGATGACTACCCACCACCTTATCCAAAACATGCAAATAATATGGCTGGATGCCACAATCAACCAAGGCTTCGCTTAACTCAGCGAGTAAACTGACTTGGTCATTTACTCCGCGTAACAAAACGCTTTGATTTAATAGGTGGACGCCAGCTTGGCTCAGGGCCTTCGCGCCTTGACGTACCTCGTCAGAAATTTCATTGGCGTGGTTGATATGGTAAACAATACACACCTTGGCTTTACTGGAGCCTAGCAGCTGGAGTAGTCGTGGTGTAATGCGTGAGGGCAGAACCGCTGGGATACGACTGTGTAGGCGGATACGCTTTACTGTGGATATACGATTCAACGCCTCAACGAAAAACTGTAAATGTTTGTCATCGACAACCAGTGGATCGCCACCGCTCAATATCACCTCTTTGATATCATGCATCTCAATATAATCAAATGCTTTCTGCCATGCATGACGGCCGGGATTGTTTTGTTGGTACGGAAAGGCGCGTCGAAAGCAATAGCGGCAATGAATGGCGCATGCCTGGGTCACGATTAGCAATACACGATCAGGATACTTGTGAATCAGGCCTGGAATGGCTGTTTGGTGTTCATCTACCGGATCTGCGCTATACCCTGAAACCACCTCTAACTCATGAGTGCTGAGAATAACCTGCTTAAGAAGGGGGTCGTCAGCATCACGCTTTTTTATCTGATCGGCATAGTGTTGAGTGACCTTTAGTGGGAAAAGCTGCTGAGCTGGCAACGCTTGATAAAGAGATTCAACCGGCAGCTCCAGATACAGGCATAGCTGTTTCAGATCAGTAAAAACGTTTTTTAACTCAGTTTGCCAGTCGGAGGGCTGCAATATTTGTTCAATACGCGTTATCATTGGGCCACTTTTTCATGCAATTAGGAATAGAGAGCGGTATGGCGACATATAGTACCAATGAATTCAAGTCAGGGTTAAAAATTATGATAGATAATGCGCCCTGCAATATCGTAGAAAACGAATTTGTTAAGCCCGGAAAAGGCCAGGCGTTTAATCGCGTCAAGATCCGTAACCTTATCACGGGACGGGTTGTCGAGAAAACCTTCAAGTCGGGTGAGTCGGTAGAAGCAGCTGATGTCATGGAAGATGATTACCAGTATTTGTATAACGATGGCGAAGCCTATCATTTCATGCATCCAACATCGTTTGAGCAAGTGGCTGCCGATAACAACGCAGTTGGTGATGCCGCTAAGTGGTTAAAAGAAGAAGATGTGGTGATGTTGACATTGTGGAATGACAATCCTATTTCTGTTACCCCACCTAACTTTGTAGAGCTGGATGTGGTTGAAACTGATCCTGGGTTGAAAGGCGACACCTCTGGTAGTGGGGGTAAGCCTGCTACCCTGAGCACCGGTGCTGTGGTTCGTGTTCCTCTCTTTGTTCAAATTGGCGAAACGATCAAGTGTGATACCCGCAGCGGTGAGTACGTTAGCCGCGTTAAATAATTAAGTTTCACTTAATGAAAAAGCTTCCCGCAAAGAATGAGTGCTGGCGGCCATCTGCTGCCATCACTGCTTTGCGTCAGCGCGCAGAATTGCTGTGCTGTATTCGGCAGTTCTTTGCAGACCAAAAAGTGTGGGAAGTTGATCCTCCTTTGCTAGCCCAGTTTGGGGTAAGCGATCCCCATCTAGATAACTTTTGTGCCGACTTTGGTGATAGGCGTTATTTGCAAACGTCGCCAGAGTATGCGATGAAGCGCCTCCTCGCAGCTGGTAGCGGAGATATCTATTCGCTTGGCAAAGCCTTTAGGCCAGATGAGCAAGGCCAGCACCATAATGCCGAATTCACCTTATTAGAGTGGTACCGGATTGGCTGGAATCACCATCAGTTGATGGACGAAGTGGCTGCTTTGGTTTGCATGATTTTGGGTTGCAACCAGCCTGAGAAATGGACCTATTGTCAGTTGTTTGAAGATTTTGTTGGCTGCAACCCGATAACCGCAAGTGATACCGAGCTGGATCAAACTATGCGGCAACACAGGCTTGAAGATGTCTTGGTTGCAACCGGTGAACGGGATGACAAGCTGGCGATGCTTATGCACTACGTTATCGAGCCGCAAATAGGGCAACACGCGCCGTGTTTTGTGTATGACTATCCTGCCAGCCAGGCGGCATTGGCGCGCTTGTCAAAAGATGATAGTAAGGTGGCGGAACGTTTTGAACTCTACTATCAAGGGGTCGAGTTGGCTAATGGTTACCACGAGTTAACTGATCCTGAAGCTCAGGCATCGCGTTTTCGTACCGACAACCAGATCCGCGAACGCTTAGAAAAAGCGCAGGTTAACTCAGATTGGCGACTGATATCAGCGCTGGAAAGTGGCTTGCCTGATTGTGCGGGCGTGGCACTTGGTGTTGACCGGTTGCTGATGCTAAAGCTTGGATGCGCTACTATCGCCGAAGTTCTTCCATTTGCTTGGGATAGGGCCTAGCGCATCTCTATTTTAGCTTGCCTAAGGCTGGATGAGGCTTCCCATGGTCTGACCTAGTTGGATCTGAGGTTGGCGACAGAAGCTGGCATCAAATGCCATGCAATCTTTAGGAAATAGTAAGATAACGGTAGAGCCTAGTCTAAAGCGCCCAAGCTCGTCGCCCTGTTTAAGCTGAATTTGTCCTGGCTCGTATTCCCAGCTGCGAACGGATTTGCTGCGCGGTGGCGTAACCACGCCAGACCATACCGTTTCAATGCTACCGACGATGGTTGCTCCGACCATGACATAGGCCATTGGCCCGAAAGCAGTGTCGAAATAGCATATTAGGCGTTCATTTTTTGCAAAAAGCCCAGGTACTCGTGATACCGAGTCATTATTTACCGAATAGAGTTTGCCGGGTACGTGCGTCATAGAGCGCAGTTCGCCATCGCAGGGGATATGCACTCGGTGATAGTCTCGTGGTGACAGGTATAAAGTGGCGAACTTGCCATCGTGAAATTGTTGCGCTTTGGCGTAGTCTTTGGCCAGAAATGCGTCCAGTGTGTACTGGTGGCCTTTGGCCTGAATGATCTGGTTGTGCTCAATATCTCCTAACTCACTGATTGCGCCATCTACAGGGCAAATAAGCTG
>DFOV01000366.1 GCA_002376965.1 Gammaproteobacteria bacterium UBA3532 | reverse complement strand
CCGCATTTACCTTCTTTGGCTTTGTCGCCGCCGCACTTGCCTTCGCCGCATTTACCTTCTTTAGCTTTGTCGCCGCCGCACTTGCCTTCGCCACATTTACCTTCTCCGCACTTGCCCTCACCCATAGCGACATTGAAGCCGGACTCAAGATCGGTAAAGCCAAAAGGGTTAGATTGAGCATTAGCTGCAGAAGCCAGCGACAAGGTCGCTGCTACAGAAGCGCCAACCAAGGTCGCGACAGATTTCTTAGTATATTTAGCCATTGTTTGTCTCCTAACAAATAATACGCCTACTATTGATTTTGATTATTACTAACTTGTTACCCACGCAGTCTGTGACTTTCGTTTTTTTTATAGGTTCAAATTACTTTTATTCAAGTTTTAGAGCCATACGAACAAGCTGCCAAAGTCTCGGCCTGTTGATTGGCTATGTCAATGATAGAGAATAGAGCAAATCAGAAGTTTTGCGCGGTCTACTTTATTATTTTAACAACATTGTTTTAGAAAAAGTTACTCAGGAAGTTGGTGCTTAGTTCCTTTAAGTGACTCAGCCACTTCTGGTGGCATATATTCTTCGTCATGCTTGGCAAGCACTTCACTGGCCACCAGCGTGTTATTGTCTTTTAGCGCTCCCAACGCAATAATCCCCTGCCCTTCACGAAACAGATCAGGCAAAATCCCACTATAGTGGATGGTGACTGTCCCTTTTACATTAGTCACATCAAAGCTAACATCTAATCCCTTATCCGCATGTTTAACACTGCCTTCGACTACCAAGCCACCAACACGAATTGACGGGCCAATAGGGGCGGCTCCGGCATTCACCTCATGGGGTGAATAATACAGGTTAATATTCTGCTTAAACGCGTAGCCAAGCAAAAACAAGCAAACAGATAGCCCGACAACACTCAGGCAAATGA
Organism: Gammaproteobacteria bacterium UBA3532; assembly: GCA_002376965.1. Taxonomy (GTDB): domain Bacteria; phylum Pseudomonadota; class Gammaproteobacteria; order Enterobacterales; family UBA3532; genus UBA3532. The sequence goes on along the minus strand of DFOV01000366.1, from coordinate 18,452 downwards.
TAATTAAACGATTACGGCGATGTGGTTTCATTGTTACTCCGCATTTCTTGACGACGATAGTATTGTTTCAGTTCACGTTTAAGCTGACGTTGCTTAAGCTTTGGCTCTACCACCAGCCCGACAACCACCGCCAGAGTTACTCCAAAAGACCACCACACATAAACGCCATGCCCGTTCATATGGATCACTTCAGCCCAAGACTCAAAGAACATGTTGCACCTCCTGCTTGACCCACTGGGTATTCTTTTCACTAACCAGAATATGATTACGCAGCCTCATCATTCCTATTGTTAGGAATAGCAACACCGTACCGAGAATGTTTATAAGCAGCGGCCATAACATCTCTGGCGCCATAGAAGGCTTTTCAAACTTTGACAAGGTTGCGCCTTGATGCAAAGTGTTCCAGAAATGGACTGAATAATGAATAATCGGAACATTCACTACACCCACAAGCGCCAGGATACGGAAAGCTTTAATCGCTTTCTGCTTGTCTTCGATCGCATGGTAAAGCGCAATCAAACCAAAGTAGAGAAACAATAGAATAAGCTCAGAGGTCAAACGCGCATCCCACACCCAATATGTACCCCAGGTGGGCTTCCCCCATACTGCACCAGTGAACAAGGCAACAAAAGTGAATGCAGCACCAATAGGCGCTATAGCCACAGCAAACATATCAGCCAGCTTCATTCGCCAAATAATACCAATAGCAGCCAGAACTGCGATATAGGTGTATGTTCCCATCGACATGAAAGCAGACGGAACATGGATATAGATAATTCGGAAACTATTGCCTTGCTGATAGTCTGCAGGAGCATAAAACAACCCCCAAACAGTTCCGATCACTAACAGCGCAGTAGTGAAAAATGCCATCCACGGCAACAACTTCCCACATAACGGATAAACGTATTTAGGCGAACCCAATTTATGAAACCATTGCCACATAGATGATATTTCTCTTGTTAAGCCAATCTTATTGTTATTTCACTTAGTCATACACTATTTTATCAGTCATACATTAAGACACACTGACGCGCAGTGCTGCAGCGATAACCAGTGGTGCTAAACTCAACGCCAGCGCCAACATAGCCCCCAAGATAGCAATTTGAACATTGTAATCCAGCCCCATAGCCGCAGCGCTCACAGCGCTGGTTCCAAAGATCAGTACTGGTACATACAAAGGTAAAATAAGCAAAGATAACAAGACGCTACCTCGTTTTACCCCGACGGTTAAAGCGGCACCTAATGCTCCGATAATACTGAGCAATGGGCTACCGATCAATAAACTTAGCCAAAGCACGCGAATGGCAGCCCAGTCCAAGTGCATCATAAGGCCCATTAGCGGTGTTAGAATCAATAGCGGCACTGCCGACAAGATCCAATGCACCAGCACTTTAGAGAGTGCCATTAGCGGCAAGTGGTTCCCACCAACAAGCAACTGATCCAAGGCACCGTCTTCGTAATCTGTTCTAAATAGCGAGTCAAGCCCTAACAAGGTGGCTAATAAGGCCGCAACCCAAATGATACCCGGTGCTATTCGAGCTAAAATCTCAGGGCTTGGACCAACTCCCAAAGGAAACAGCGTTAGTACCATCACGAAAAAAATCAGTGGGTTTAGTATTTCCGATGGCCTGCGTATGCCCAGTGCCAAATCCCTAACGACAAGCGCTTGTACACTACGCATTAGTCGCTCCTTTTAACGACAACTGGCGCACAGTCTGCGATTGTTGACGCATCGATTGGTGCGAAGTAAAAACCACAATCCCGCCGCGTTGGCAATGGGACAACATTAGGTTTTCAATGGCATGAATAGCATCTGTATCCAGCGCAGTAAAAGGCTCATCCAGTATCCAGACAGGCGTCGTCGAAACAAAGAGTCTGGCTAGGGCAACCCGCTGATTCTGCCCTGCTGAAAGTGCATGCAGCGGACTATCTTCAAATCCATATAACCCGACGTGGTTTAACGCTTCTAACAGCTCTTCCTCAGAGGCCCAGGGGCAACAGAAATGCAGATTTTCTTTGGCACTTAGAAATAGTTTATTACCAGTACGATGCCCAATATAAGACAAAGCATGACAGAACTCGGGATAACAATCAGTGATCGGTACGCCATTAAAGAGAACCCTCCCTTCGTCAGGCGTTCTTAAACCAATTAATATGCGGATTAGCGTGGTTTTTCCGGCACCATTAACACCGGCAAGTTGCACTAAATCACCTGAGGCCAGCTTAGCACTGAGCTGGTCGATAAGTAGTCTTTCATCGCGAAAGCAATGAAGGTTGTCTAGTTCAAGGCTGGTAGACGGATACATCCCCTGGCTTCTATGATTGTTGGCGAGCGCCTATCATACCATAGTCAGGGGATGCCGCAATCTAGTGGGTTAGCAGTGAGAATCGGCTCGCCTGCGTCGGCTCAGGAAAGGAATAATCCGCCTAGAAAGTGGTTGCATGCTTTGTTCTTTGTGCTCGGCAGGATGCGTCGCATAACCAAGGATCAAGCAAGCGTTGTAAAAATCAACCACCCTGGTGAAAGGCGTTTGTGTTTTGTTGGCCACTGTTACCAAGTCCTCCTTGTGGCATAGCATATAAGCAGCCAGCTTTGTCACATAGGGCTCACGGCCAATCTTTTCAATATTCGGCCAATGAGTAATTTCGACCGGCTGAAACGCGCTTACGCCATGATACAACGCACCTTTTGCACTAAGCGTGGTAACATGCCACAACATATATTCGAGGGAGTGCGCCGTCAGCTGATTCGCTTTGATTAGCTCTTCTACTTTACTTTGATCCACCGATGCAATGGTAACATCGTGACTATCGATGGCCTCTAATCGTAAAAACCACTCAGTAGTCATTTCAATTTTTTGAGAGGTCTTGGTATAAACCATTTTGTTGGCGCCATCGACAAGGATAATCGGATATTCAGAATGCTTGAGCCAAACAACGCTTCGTTGGGCCGCTGCTTCGCGTAAAATACCGACAAAATGTTCTTCGGGCCTATAGGCTTCGACATAGTCACTACTGGCGGCGCCATTTTCTCGACCAAGATAGACATGTAACTCGTTGAGCAACTTAGCCAGTTCCATGGGGCGCGCAGGCTTGGAAAGATAGAAATGAGAATTCAATGTATTCTCTTTGCCGTAAATCACGGGAATAACTCCAACTAGCTTACGACACAATGACTGAAACCCATCAGCTCCGATTGCATCAATGTCAATCAACACAACATCGCTGCAATCGCCTTTTGCCATAAATGTCCATGGAGAGGTTAGCCGTCCTTCTGCAATTGTCATCAATGAACGAAACAACGAAATATCTTTAGGTTCTATGCCTTCGACTCGAAATGTATGTGCCATGATTCCTTTCTCCCTTTCGGTTGATTCTAGGTGAGCTAACGATGTTATAATTTACACCCCAACTTTATAATGGCGACGGTTACAATTCCGCGAAGCAGGTCACAAAATGCCAACAAACCCCCAATTATCCAACCTTACGCTCGAAGAGCACGAAAAGTTGCAACGTGTACTGGATAGCGACACCGATAACCCCAATGGCCTGAATTACCTCGGTATGCATGGCTTTTTATGTGCGCTTGCTGCCGGTCCCGAACTTCTCCAACAAGAACCTTGGGAAGCATTGCTTTATGGCATAGAAGACGAAAAAGATGATCTAACTGAACGACAACAGCAAATCCAATCTTTTGCCCAACGCTGGCTGCATTTCATAAACAGCCATTTATATCACCATCACCCATTCCATTTTCCATTGAATTTCAATTCAATAGCCACTGAAGAAGATGCTCTTACCGATTGGTGTGATGGCTTTTTAGATGCAACAACCCTTGCCGAGTCAGCCTGGTACGAAAAAGGAGAAGAAAAAGTTGGCGAAATACTGCTACCTATCGTCTTAGCTAGCAGTGAAGGGAGTGATCCTGTATTCGAGGAATTGCACCAAAGCCCTTCAGAAAAAAAGAAGCTGATTGCAGATATACCAGAGCGACTAACCGACATATACCTTTTCTATCGAGCTCCCGTAGAACAATCACAAGGCCCAAATAAATTATAGTCCAGAGCCTATTTGTGAACGAATAGTGCCTTGAAACGCGGGTCTAAATGCGCGTAACGCTCGAGAACTTGCTCAATTTTTTCTCGGCTACTCTCTGTAGTAGCCAGCAGCTCAGCTTGAACACTTAGATCAACGTCATGGCTTTCCATCAAGGAGGATATCTCATCGGTTTGCTCATCAACGATAGATAAGCACGCATTTTCCAACGCTTTAAGCTGACTTTCAATTCCTAAAATAAGCTGTTCTCCCAGCGCCATTACTTTGCCAAGCTGTTCCGATGTAGCACTGTCATTGTTGGCAACAGGCTCTTTTGTAGCACCAGCTTCCAAAGCCGTAATTCGCCACTTTGTAATAGAAATAAACCCACGGATCAGGCCTAAGACAGACTTCTCACCGACATCTTCGCTAGAAGCTCCCAGCAAAATTGATATCGGTTTATCATTGAGGAGGATTTTTTTATTTAAGTGTACGACATCACCATCATCTTTATGCTTCTCGATAAGCGCAATGTCTTTCTTGCGGGTGACACCCCGCTCAGATAATCGTACTACTTTGCCCGCGACGGCTAGGATGCCGGTTGCTCTAAGGTCACCGCGATCACACAAATCAAGGATAGCTTGCAATAAATCTTCCGGATCATGCTTAAGTTGAATCAAGCGTAACGCATCAATAATGTGCAACACCTCAAAGCGACTTTTTCGTTCGCGCTCAAGAGCATGCGCTTTCTCGTAACTTTCTAGCTTGGTTTCCAGTTCAAGCATTCTTTTTTGCGTATTCGCCTGCTCTCCAGTGTCGATTCCTAACTGCTCACAGCTAGCCATCCCTTCAGCAAACCTAGCCTCAAGTACGGATAGTTGAGACAGTATGACATCATGCTGAGCATGGATATCACTTATCACTTCAGTAACCGGCTGGAGAACTCCAAGAAAGGCATCATCTTTGTTAAGAATATCGTCAATGACGGCTTCTGCTTTGTCTATATGCTCGCTTTGTTGCTTGCCCAAAGTGACAGCATGGTCAATACGCGTCTTATTAGAGCTACGCTCCTCTCCAAGTAAAGTGCGCATATTGAAGAATAGGTCGCGAAATTTTTCCAGGTTTTGATTCAGAAGCTCTTCTGATTCAGCAATTGTTCGCACTGGAGCAGAAGTGGCCGTTTCGAGAGTATCATCCAGCTCAATGTCTTCAACTTCGCCATCAGCAAAGCCTAAGTCCAAGTCATCTTCTCCATCACTTTGGTCTAGTGTCAGCCCCAGTTCATCATCATCTTGCGCAATGTTATCGTCCAATCCAGTAGATACTGCTCCTTCCTCTTTGAGCCGCTTAATCTCTTCTTGGGCAGCAAAAAATAACCTCTTATATTTTAACAGGTTGTCAACTTGACGCTGATATTCTTCAATTTTCTGTTCAGGGTTATTCATATACTACCGCGCAAACCATATAAGGATATCTAGAGCAGGCTTAATTTCCATTTGTTGTCTCAGTATGGCAACAAGTGCGGGACAATAGGATAAATAGCTACCATCCATTGCCGCCAGGCAGCTGGATATTTCTCGCGTAAAACGCCATATACTCATCCATGATGGCCTGGCCGCAGCACCCATGCAGCAGATGTTTACTTAAGAAATATCCAGCCACTTGACGAGGATGGATAAAACTTGATCACTCATACACTGGCAACACATAAAAGGTAAACATACACTACCAATATATAGTATAAGATGGCTAAATAATAAACCCCGCTCATGGCGGGGTTTATTATTTAATCAGAGCAGAACTAAATGCAATTAGCGTTATTTGGTTTTTATTTGCTCTTTGATTTTGGCCAATGTGCCCTGACCAATACCGTTTACGTTGACAATATCTTCGACTGAAACAAAAGGGCCATGCTCAGTGCGATACTTGATGATCGCCTGCGCTTTTACCTCTCCGATGCCATTGAGCTCTGTTAACTCTTCAGCCGAGGCGTGGTTGATATCAATAATTGTTTCTGTGGCAAAAGCGCCGCCAGATAATAGTAGTGAAAGGACAAGAAAAATAACTTGAGAATAGCGTTGTATCATTAGAAAACCCTCCTGGCTTTATATGGTTGTGCGTCCTGCTCAATAACAATAGTAAATCAGATACCCAAAAAGGCAATCCCAAATGTTTGTCATCCAAACCCTATCAGGCTATGGAAAAATCAACCATAACCTGTAATCCATTGTATACCGGTACTAACTCAAAATACTTGTTTAAGCTTATGCCGAAATCTCTAACTCGATCTTTTCGAGTGCCAACATAGGGTCTTCAGCCTGGGTAATTGGGCGACCTATTACCAGATAATCAGCACCACTTTTTATCGCTTCATTGGGTGTCATGATTCGCACCTGATCATCGGTTGCCGCAAATACAGGGCGAATACCTGGCGTAACTAATTTGAAATCCTGATTCAGGGTCGCTCGAAGCATCGCGGCTTCTCGAGCCGAACACACAACACCATCCAAACCAGACTGTTGACTCAATTTGGCTAACGCTAATACTTGCTCATCGACCGAGCGCGCAATGCCAATGCTTGCCAGTTGTTGCTCATCCATACTGGTCAATACCGTTACCGCTGTAAGTAATGGACGGCTATCTCCATGAGACTGCTGCAGCGCAATCGCCGCCTTTTCCATCATCACCGGCCCACCGCTTGCGTGTACATTCAACATCCATACACCTAAGTCTGCAGCGGCAAGGCAAGCCTGGGCAACAGTATTAGGTATATCGTGAAATTTTAAATCCAAAAATACGTCAAATCCTCGTTGACTGAGTGCCCTAACCCAATCAGGGCCAAATAAAGTGAACATTTCCTTACCCACCTTAAGGCGACACTTTTTCGGATCCAGCCGGTCAACCAAAGCCTCTGCTTGGTATTTGTCAGAAAAGTCGAGTGCGACGATAACTTGTTTTGCCATTATATATTTAGCGCCTTTCGCGCCTACCCTCAGTTTATTTGCTAAATACCTGATACCTGGTTAAGTGTTTCCCACTGTTCACAGCCTGGGCATTTCCAAGACAACATATGAGTTTTTAATCCACAGTTGGAACACAGGTATACTCTGCTTTCTTCATTCATAGATATGAGCTTATAGTGCAAGTGGCCCAGCACGGCGTCTTTATCAGGCAAGCTCTCAAACCACTTTAAATACAGCCTGATGTCAGCAGACGCGTCAAGACGCGGAACTAAAAAGGCACTTAGAGCGCTATGTTTATTTCGAGCAATTAATGCATCACAATAGAACTCAACCAAGTCAACAGAACTGCTCTGGTTTAGAAGTTCTTCAAGCTTTTGTAGAAAACCGTCGCCATTATCTTGCGCTCTATAAATATCCTCCAATATGCGTAAAGCCTCATCAATACGCTCTCTATTGGTTTCTACAATATGCTCAACATATTGCTCTGACTCGCCATATTGCCGTGTAAGCAATAAACACTTAGCCAAACCCAGCTCTGCTCGCGTATGTTTTGAGACAGCTTTGTTCGCCTGTGTGTAGAGTTTGATAGCTGCATGTATTTCGCCTTTGGCTAGGCTTTGGTCAGCCATTTCGCAATAACAGTGAGCCAGCGAATTTAATCGCTCCAAATCGGCTTTTTTTTGCCCTTTGCCACAGAGCAACGCTATCGCCTTTTCCCATTCGGCGGTCTTTTTATAAATCGTCAGTAGTTGCTCGGTGGATTGGGAGCCTATCTCATTGTGTTTTTTTAATTCTTCAAAAATATTTTCAGCTCGACAGAGCAAGCCAGCAGCTAGATAGTCTTGGCCTAGCTGATATAAGACCTGGTTCTTCAGCTCACCGGATAAAGATTGATGAGCTAGCACTTTCTGATGTAGCGCAATGGCTTTATCGATTTCGCCCTTGCGCCGGAATAAGGCAGCCAGGCTAAGCGATGCATCAATGGTCGAGCTGTCTTGCTCGATAAGACGCTCTAATATAGCAACAGCTTTATCTGACGCCTCGCCATCGAGCTGGCTCATTTCACGATAAAATGAGACACATTGTTCAGAGGGTTGGGAAAAATCCGTCTTTTTAGTTATCCGTCCGATCAACCAGCCAAAGCCAGCACCGGTAATGGCCATTACAACGGAAGATATGCCCGGCATTTTAGGATTTTAGCGCAACGCCGGATGATGCCAGACGCTTGCTTAAGTGTTTATTCTGCTGTTTTGCTCGCATTAACTGCCAATGCACTTTCAGGTAGAGAAAGAAAGTCAGTAATACGCCAAGAATAAGACCAAGGAAAACAGCCCCTGCAACCACGTAAGCTACTGGCATTTCACTGCGGACCACAATGAGATCGACAGCGACTACCTGCATGTTATTTAGGGCGAAAAGCATAGCCACGCATACCAAAATGACAGTGGCAGCGACAAGTGCAATAATGCGCATAGAGATTGAGTCTGGGTAGTTAGCGTATAAACCCGATTCTACAACGAATTGACCCGCTCTCTCAATTCTTTACCGGGTTTAAAGTGAGGTACATATTTAGCATCCAAGGTGACCGAGTCACCAGTCTTTGGATTGCGGCCAACCCTGGGTGCTCTATAGTGGAGAGAGAAGCTTCCAAACCCTCGAATTTCGATACGCTCACCCTGAGACAATGAATCAGACATCATGTCTAATATCATCTTTACACCAGACTCCACATCTTTAAATTGTAGATCTGGCTGCATTGTAGCGATGCGCTCTATTAATTCGGATTTAGTCACTTCACTCCCCCTACGGTATCAATTACACAAAGGAAGCCAATACTAGTCGTTGCTTTCCATTTGTGCTTTTAGTAGATCACCCAACGTTGTTGGTGCAGCCGAAGCGACTTCTTCGTTAGCACGATTAACATCGTTTAACGCTTCAGCTTCGTCCGCGGCATCTTTTGCCTTGATAGACAAGTTGATAACACGATTACGGCGGTCAACTCCGATGAATTTAGCTTCCAATTCATCGCCTTGGTTCAAGTGGGCAGTTGCATCATCTACTCGCTCACGAGCTAACTCAGAAGCACGCAGATAGCCTTCTACTCCGCCACCAAGGTCAATAACAGCACCTTTCGCATCAACTTCACTTACGCTACCTTTAACAATAGAGCCTTTTGTAGTTTCTGCAAGGAAAGTTGAGAATGGATCTTGCTCGATTTGCTTAATACCAAGAGAAATACGCTCTCTTTCAGCATCAACAGAAAGAACAACCGCTTCGACTTCATCACCTTTCTTGTAATCACGTACAGCTTCTTCACCTGGAGCATTCCAAGAGATATCAGATAAGTGAACAAGGCCATCGATGTTACCAGGTAAACCGATGAAGATACCAAAATCAGTAATAGATTTGATCTTGCCTGAAACGCGATCATTTTTGTTGTGTGTAGCGGCAAACTCTTCCCAAGGATTCACTTTACATTGTTTTATGCCAAGTGAAATGCGGCGGCGCTCTGCATCGATATCCAGAACCATGACTTCAACTTCATCATCCAGTTGAACGATCTTAGAAGGATGAACATTTTTATTTGTCCAATCCATTTCAGAAACGTGAACCAGACCTTCAACGCCTTCTTGGATTTCGACAAAGCAACCGTAGTCAGTGATATTAGTAACACGACCAAGCAGACGAGAACCTTCTGGGTAACGCTTATCGATATCACCCCAAGGATCATCACCCAGCTGTTTCAAGCCAAGAGATACGCGTGATTTATCTTTGTCAAACTTAAGAACTTTAACGTCGATTTCGTCACCAACGCTAACCACTTCGCTTGGATGTTTAACACGTTTCCATGCCATATCAGTGATGTGCAACAGGCCATCAACACCACCCAAGTCAACAAATGCACCGTACTCTGTAAGGTTCTTAACGATACCTTTAACAGACTGGCCTTCTTCCAACTTAGCAAGAAGTGCATCACGGTCTGCACTGTTTTCTTCTTCGATAACAGAACGACGAGAAACAACAACATTGTTACGTTTGATATCAAGTTTAATAACTTTGAACTCAAGATCCTTGCCTTCTAAGTGGCTAGCATCTTTAATCGGGCGAACATCAACCAGTGATCCAGGCAGGAATGCACGGATGTTTTTGATATCAACAGTGAAGCCACCTTTAACTTTACCGCTGATAACACCAATAATAGACTCTTTCTCTTCGTAAGATTTTTCAAGATCGGCCCAAACTTCAGCGCGTTTGGCTTTCTCTCTAGAAAGTTGTGTATCACCGAAGCCATCTTCAAGAGAGTCTAGAGCAACGTCTACAACGTCGCCAATTTCAACTTCTAATTCACCCGCTTCACTGATGAACTGGTCTTTTGAAATGATACCTTCAGACTTCAGCCCGGCGTAAACCACAACGAAATCTTGTTGAATATCAACAACGGTTCCTTTAATGATGGAACCTGGTGTCATTTCCAGTTCTTGTAAACTTTCTTCAAACAGTTGTGCGAAATTCTCGCTCATATTAAAAATCCCAATCTGACCCGAAGGCCAACGCTAGATAACGTATCACACCTAAAAAGCGTGTACGGTTAGTTAGTTAAAAATAAAGCCCTGCATATACAGGGCCACGATTAATCGACACACGAAACAACAGCTAAGCAAAAGCCTCTCTAGCCTTGGCCTGGGCCCAGCTAAAGACTTGTTCGATTGTCAGTCCCGTCGTATCGAGGGTTAATGCATCTTGGGCCGCCACTAAGGGCGCTACAGGACGATTACGATCACGCTCATCACGCGCATTTATCTCCTCCAAGAGGCGCTCCATGCTAACATCTTTGCCCATCTCATTCAACTGACGGAAACGACGTTCAGCGCGGGCTTTTGCAGACGCATTAAGAAATATCTTCAAAGGGGCATCAGGAAACACAACGGTGCCCATATCTCGTCCATCAGCAACGAGACCAGGCTCAGACAGAAAAGCGCGCTGCCGTTCTAGCAAAGCATCACGAACCGCGGGGATGGAAGCAACCAATGATGCGGCGCTACCAGCCGATTCCGTGCGAATGTCATTGGTAACATTCTCACCTTCAAGAATAATATGATTATCGCCGTTAGCATGATAATCAAAGGTGACATCAAGGTGGGCAGCCAGAGGGGTTAAAGCTTCGACGCTATCTAACGGAACCTTATGATGTTGTGCGGCTAGACCCAGCACGCGATACAGAGCACCACTATCCAGAACATGCCAGCCCAAATCGTCGGCTAGCATGCTAGCTAGCGTCCCCTTCCCCACGCCACTTGGCCCATCAATAGTCACTACAGGAATATTAGTCACAACAACTATTCCCCTTCTACCTGTATGTTTAGACCAATGCTAGCCATTAGATCAACAAAATTGGGGAACGAGGTTTTTACATTATTCGCATCATGAATTTCAACTTCGCCTTCGGTAATCAGCGACGCAACACTGAACGACATGGCGATTCGATGATCTTCATGACTATGCACCACACCGCCTGTCAGGGGAGCACCTCCATCAATAATTATACCGTCATCCAGCACTTCCAGCTTAGCACCCAAAACTTCGAGGCCATCCGCCATCACTTGAATACGGTCACTTTCTTTCACTCGCAATTCTTCTGCGCCGCGTAATATCGTGCGTCCTTCAGCAGACGCAGCGGCCACAAACAGCACTGGAAACTCATCGATAGCCAAAGGAACTTGATCTTGCGGTATCTCAATACCTTTTAATTCAGCAGAGCGGACACGTATATCCGCTACTGGCTCACCGCCTATGGTTTGCTCGTTGGCTAGCGAGATATCGGCTCCCATTTGTTTTAATATATTGATTACACCGATGCGCGTCGGGTTGATGCCAACATGCTTCAGTGTGACATCGGCTTCAGGGGCGATGGAAGCGGCGACCATAAAAAAGGCTGCCGATGAGATATCGGAAGGTACATCAATTTTTGTAGCCGTCAGCTTTCCACCGCTCTTTAGTGATACTCGGCTGCCATCGCGAAGCACTTCATAGCCAAATCCAGCCAGCATTCTTTCGGTATGATCACGGGTAGGAGCAGGCTCTGTTACCGAGGTCTCACCTTCGGCATACAAACCGGCCAGCAACATGCACGACTTAACCTGAGCACTGGCTATCGGCATATCGTAATGTATACCTTTGAGCTTCCCTTTTCCTTTAATTTCTAAGGGTGGGCGTCCTTTATCTGCGGTATTAATTTCCGCGCCCATTTGAGCTAGCGGATCGGTAACGCGAGCCATGGGACGTCCACTAAGAGAAGAGTCGCCAGTTAGGCGGCAATCAAATGTTTGTCCGGCCAAAATACCAGACATCAATCGCATAGATGTTCCTGAATTACCTAAATACAGATCGCTTTCAGGTTGTTTTAGTCCATGCAAGCCAACGCCTTCGATGGTAACCTTGCCATTGCTAGGCCCTTCAATGTTAACCCCCATGGCTTGAAACGCTTTTAACGTCGACAGGCTGTCTTCTCCCTCTAGAAACCCAGTAACCTCGGTAACGCCCTCTGCCAAAGACCCCAGCATGATGGAACGGTGTGAAATCGATTTGTCACCAGGTACACGAATTTCTCCCTGAAGAGCACTGGTACCGCGTGCGCGGAAGATTACATTTTTCTGTTCAGACATGTTATTTACCGTTTATTTGTTGGCGGATATCACGAACAACCGCCAAATAGTCGATCAGGGCAGTATTATTGCCCGTACTTATAAGTGATGTAATATGTTTTAGGTGTTCAATATTGTCTTCTATCAGAGGCAGTATGACATCCTTATTCGACAACAGAATGTCAGACCAAACAGCTGGCTCACTTGCGGCAATACGGGTAAAGTCACGAAAGCCGCTGCCAACATTGTCGAAGACAGGACAGCGCCGGTTCATTTCATGCATTTGCTGGACATAAGCAAAAGATAATATATGTGGCAGATGACTGGTGGCAGCGTATATTTCATCATGAAGTAGCGCCGACATTTGCTCAGTTTTAGCCCCCATTGCCTGCCAAAATTCAGTAACAAGATCGACAGCCTCACCGGCACTCTCATCGGTTGGCGTCAAAATGACCTTTTTGTTTTTAAGTAAATCTACCTGTGCATGTTCAACGCCATTCTTCTCGGAGCCTGCAATGGGATGAGCAGGTATAAACCCTGATGGAGATAAGCCGATTTCAGCGCGTACCAGTTCAATAGCACTTCGTTTAACGCTACCAACATCGGTGATATAAAATGACGACAAGCCCTTGCTTTGCGCTTGATGCCAAAGCTTGGCCACCATATCTGCGATTAGCGATACAGGCGTTGCAATCACAACCAGTGTATCAGCCGACACCAATTCCTCCAGGCCGGAAGCTTGAGTATCAATAATCCCATGCTCCAAGGCGTAGGCTATCGCGGGTTCATCACAATCAAGAGCATCGATCTGCTGACAAATCCCAGCCGCTCGCGCGGCCATAGCCACTGACCCCCCGATCAAGCCCAGTCCAATAATACACAGGCGCTTAATCGGCACGCCATGCCCCCAGCAAATCAATCAAACGCTGATTTTGCTCTTCCGTTGCGATAGACACGCGTAAAAACCCGACCAAACCATAGTTGGCAACCGGACGAACGATAACGCCCTGCTCCAACCACTGCTGATATAACTCATCTGATTGACTGCCAACACGTATCAAAACGAAATTGCCCTGAGACGGAACATAGTCAACGCCTAACCTATCCAAACACTGAGTTATTTGCAAATATCCGGCTTTATTTGTTTCAACACTACGCTCGATAAATTCTTGATCATTCAGCGCGATTTCAGCGGCTTTGAGAGCCAGACAACTGTTATTGAATGGTTGACGTACGCGATTCATTAAATCAGCTATGTCGGGATGGCTAACACTAAAGCCGATCCTTAGCCCGGCCAATCCATAGGCTTTTGAAAAAGTGCGAGTAATGACCAGATTGGGATAGCGAGCGGATAATGCCAAAGCATCAGGGTAATCGGGTACATTGACATACTCTACATACGCCTCATCAACAACGACAATCACACTTGGCGGAACACGGTCAAGAAACACCTGCAACTCAGACTGGGTAATCCAAGTACCGGTAGGATTGTTTGGGTTGGCAATAAAAACCAATTTGGTTCGCGCAGATATAGCATCAGCCATAGCAACTAGGTCGTGACCATACTGCTTGGCAGGGACTTCAATGCCGATGGCACCCACTGCCTTGGTCACAATCGGGTAGACCAGAAAGCCATATTGCGAATAAACCACCTCATCGCCAGGACCTGCAAAAACGCGCGCCAAAATATCCAGTACATCATTCGAACCATTCCCCAAGGTCACTTGCGGAATCGTCACACCAAGGCGTTCAGCAATTTTTTCTTTCAGGTAGAAGCCGTTAGCATCTGGGTAGATGGCAGGTTCATAGTTACCACTAGCCAAGTATTCACGTACCTTGTCACTACACCCCAGCGGGTTCTCATTACTCGCCAGCTTTAAACTACCGGTAATGCCTAGTTCACGCTCCAACTCTTCCACCGGCTTACCTGGCTGATAAGGAGTGAGCTCTTGAACGCCCTTTCTGGCCAATAATGCAAACTTATTAGTCACTATTGCTCTCCAGCTTGGTTTATAGAACAGCGCGCGGGTATGAACCCAGCACTTTCATTATCGATGTATTTTGATTCAACTCGGTAAGTACCTGCTGAATTGCAGCATCATCCTGATGCCCCTCAATATCAATAAAAAATACATAGTCCCACATACCATTTCGCGATGGTCGCGACTCGATACGACTCATTGATACGTCACTTTTGGCAAACGGCTCCAATAAGTAATGCAATGCACCAGGCTTGTTGGCCGTTGACACCATTAGCGAGGTTTTATCCTCACCGCTGGGCGGTGGAGCATAGTGCCCTATAACTAAAAAGCGTGTGGTATTGTCCGGTTCGTCCTCAATATTGGACGCAATGGTTTTTAAATCATAAATTTGTGCCGCCATTTCACTAGCGATTGCAGCATTACCAATCTCATTTGCGGCGCGCTTGGCAGCTTCTGAAGTACTGCTGACAGCAGCCCTTTCTGAATGCAGATAGTGGGTATCAAGCCAATGGCGGCACTGGGCTAAAGGCTGTTGATGTGAATAGATCCGCGTTATGTTCTCCGGATCTGTATCTGGATGGGCCAGCAAATGATTATGGATACGCAGCTCCACTTCACCGCAAATTCGCAAATTGGATTTAACAAAGCTATCTAACGTATGGTTAACAACGCCTTCGGTAGAGTTTTCAACAGGAACCAAGCCAAATTGAGCCTGTCCTGATTCAACTTCACGAAATACTTCGGCGATGGAAATCTGGGGTAAGCACACCGCAGCCTGACCAAAATGTTTTAATACAGCCCTTTGAGTATGGGTTCCTTCAGGCCCAAGAAAAGCCACCTTGACGGGCTCTTCCAATGCCAGACAGGCGGACATGATTTCTCGAAATAGCCGTGCCATATCCTCGTCGGCTAATGGTCCTTTATTGGCTTCTTTTATTTTACGCAAAACCTGAGCCTCTCGCTCAGGACGATAATAAACTAAAGGACCACCCTGCTCTTTTTTCACCTCAGCCACTTGCTGAGCACAGCGAGCCCGTTGACTGATGAGATCTAGAATAGATTGATCGAGCTGATCAATCTTTACACGCAAACTGTCGAGCGTTACTGGCTGATTATCCATAGTTTTTCTCAAACTCTTTCATAAATTCGACAAGTGCGACTACCCCTTCATAGGGCATCGCATTATATATACTCGCCCGCATCCCACCAACGGCACGATGCCCTTTTAAGGCAAGCAGTCCCGCTTCTCTGGACTTCTCCAGAAACCTTTTGTCAAGCTCAGGATTGGCCAAAGTGAACGGAATATTCATCCACGAACGAGCCGAGGTGGCAACGGGGTTATGGTAGAAGTCGGATGCATCGATACACTGATAAAGTACATCAGCTTTTTTCTGGTTTAGCGTAGCAAATGCCTCAACACCGCCCTGCTTCTTAAGCCATTTGAATACCAGTCCAGCAAGATACCAGCCAAAAGTAGGTGGCGTATTCAACATGGAGTCACGCTCAATCTGAGCACGATATTGCAATAAAGAAGGAGCACTAGGCTGCACCTGATTAACCAGATCATCACGCACAATAACCACGGTCAGACCAGAAGGGCCGATATTCTTCTGAGCCCCCGCATAAATAATACCAAACTGAGAAACATCAATAGGCCGTGATAAAATCGTCGAAGACATATCGGCGACTAACGGTGCCTGGGCCTCTGGAATAAATGAATACTCAATCCCCTCAATGGTTTCATTGGGCGTATAGTGAACATAGGCACAACCTTCACCAAGACGTCGACCTTGAGGTTGAAGCTGCTCCAAGGGACGAATATCAACTTTGCCATCAACGGAATAAAGCGCGTTAATATCGGTGACTTGACCGTATTTTCCGCCTTCAGCAACGGCCTTTTCCGACCAGTGACCAGTATTCAAATAGTCGGCCTTGGCACATTTCCCCATCAAATTCAGCGGTACGGACGCGAACTGCATGGTCGCGCCACCTTGGAGAAACAATACATGATAGTTATCGGGAATGGCCATTAAGTCGCGCAGGTCTTGCTCCGCTTGCGCAGCCATTTCGATATATTCAGGGCTGCGATGACTTATTTCCATCACGGAAATCTGCATGTTATTCCAATTGAGCAGCTCTTGTTGGGCCTGGAGCATCACCTCTCGCGGTAGTGCTGCCGGGCCAGGGCAAAAATTATAAACACTCACCCTTATTCCCCTTCTGGCTCGCTACTTTCATCAGTCCCTTCGCCGCCAACAGAATCGTCGCCTTCGCTATCGTCTTCCGAGGTAAGCTCTTCAATCCGTGCCAGTGAAATCAGCTGCTCTTCTTCTGCAACTCGAATAAGCCGCACGCCTTGGGTATTTCGTCCAACAACCGACACTTCATCTGAACGAGTTCGAACCAGGGTTCCGGCATTACTGATTAACATCAATTCATCGCCATCCACTACCAGAATAGCCCCTACCACCAATCCATTACGGTCGGTTACCTGAATTGAACGCACACCTTGCCCACCACGGCCATGGGTCGGATACTCTTCAACACGAGTTCGTTTACCAAAGCCGTTTTCAGTGGCAGTAAGAATGTAGGCGTCATTTTCTGGAATAATAAGCGAGATAACATTTTGTTCTTCGCTCAAGCGGATACCGCGAACCCCTCGCGCCGTTCTTCCCATGACGCGAACATGCTCTTCACTGAAGCGAATGACCTTGCCCGCATCGGTAAACAACATTACATCCTTGGTACCATCCGTCAGTTGTACGCCGATAAGCTTGTCGTCTTCGACCAAGTCAACGGCGATGATGCCTGATGAACGAGGACGAGAGAAATCACTGAGAGCGGTTTTCTTGACCGTACCTTTTGAGGTTGCCATTAAGACGAACTGATCTTCAAGGTATTCGCGGATAGGCAAGATAGCACTGATTTTCTCGCCTTCAACCAAAGGTAATATATTGTTGATTGGTTTGCCGCGCGCTTGACGCCCTGCCTGTGGCAGCTGATAAACCTTCGTCCAATAGACCTTGCCAATACTAGAAAAACACAACAAAGTATCATGTGTACTGGCAACGGCTATCCGTTCAATAAAATCTTCATCTTTGGTCGCTGCCGCCGATTTACCACGTCCACCACGGCGCTGAGCTTCGTAGTCCGCCAGTGGTTGGATCTTGGCGTATCCTTGATGAGAAAAGGTCACAACCATATCTTCTTCAGTAATCAGATCTTCCATACACAGATCATGTTGAGCGGCAACAATTTCAGTACGTCTTTCATCACCAAAGTTTTGTACCAGCGCTTCAAACTCACCACGTATTTCCAACATTAAACGTGCAGGATCGCCCAATATATCTAATAACTCTTCGATCTGGGCAATCAGATCTTTGTATTCACCCAGGATCTTCTCATGCTCCAAACCTGTCAATTTATGTAAGCGAAGATCCAAAATGGCCTGAGCCTGAACTGGCGATAAATAGTACTGGTTATCGCGAACGCC
The DNA here is from genome assembly GCA_002376965.1 of Gammaproteobacteria bacterium UBA3532. Classification (GTDB taxonomy): domain Bacteria; phylum Pseudomonadota; class Gammaproteobacteria; order Enterobacterales; family UBA3532; genus UBA3532. The sequence continues at coordinate 337 of DFOV01000366.1, read as the reverse complement.
ATATTCCTCAGGTAAATCGTCCGGCCTAGCGGCATCAACACCGGCTCGCTCCAGCATGGCCGCAACATTACCCAGTTCCCAGCCCTGTGCAACCAGCTTTTCTTTCGCTTCAGCTGGTGTGGGCGAACGGCGAATAAGCTCGATGATCGGATCGATGTTTGCCAGTGCAATAGCTAAACCTTCCAACACATGGGCTTTTTCACGCGCTTTACGTAATTCATAGATACTGCGGCGGGTAACAACTTCACGTCGATGGCGAATAAAGGAGGCAAGAATATCCTTCAAATTAAATAGCTTAGGCTGACCATCTTCAAGCGCCACCATGTTAATCCCAAAT
>DFOV01000182.1 GCA_002376965.1 Gammaproteobacteria bacterium UBA3532 | reverse complement strand
TTACAGTTTTATTAATGAGCGAGGCGAGTTTGCTGGCATCGCTGTCGATATGGCTAACGAGCTTGCGCAAAAAGTAGGGATTGAGTTTGAGATTTATTCCAATGGCGAGTGGAAGCAAATATACGCGGCTGGCAAAGAAGGTCGTGTCGATGTTATCGCGACGCTAGTGAAGCGGCGTGATAGAGAGAAATGGTTTGAGTTTACGCGGCCCTACATATCGTTATCACAATTTATAATTTCACGCCAATCAGATAGCAATAACTATCAAACACCGGACGATCTTTCGGGCAAGTTGATCGCCTTAGTAGAGGGCTATTCGACCTCAGATTTAATACTGGAACAACAGCCAAACGTTCGTCCGTACTATGTTGAAAACCTTGTTGATGCTCTCACTGCCGTATCTCGAGGTAGGGCTGATGCGACGGTGGCTGATATAGCCATGTCAAATCATATGCTCACGCGTTATGGCGTGCAAAATCTCGCATATGCTCATCTATATACTCGGGATCATGCCAAGCAACGATTCGGTGTTCGTAAGGATTGGCAAACACTCGCTGTTATATTGGATAAAGCGCTAGAGTCTTTTACCTATCAAGAGCTGATGAGTATCTATGCGCGGTGGAATGTTCCAAACTATGCGCGTCCAGAAGCGGGTTTTCTTTCTGTTACTGATGAGCTAACCGAAGAGGAGCGGGCGTGGTTGGAAGCACACCCTCAGATTCAGTTGGCGTCTGATGCGGCATGGCCCCCGTTTGAGAGTATTGAAAATGGGATATATGCTGGTATCGCTGCTGATTACATGAAGCTTATTGAGCAGCGTTTAGGGATAACGTTTGTCCAGTCGCCTGTTCGACCCTGGCGTCAAATCACCGAGATGCTGCAGATGAAAACACTGGATGTGTTTAGTTGTGCTATGGAAACGCAAGAGCGGAATGAATATGCCAGCTTTACAGCTCCCTATATATCAAATCCTATGATGATAATAACGCGTAACGACATTAGTTATATCAATGGCTTAAATGGACTAGAGGGGGCAACAGTAGCGATTGAAGAAGGCTATGCGTCGCATGATCTTTTGCTGCGCCAACATCCCACCTTAAAGCTGCAACCTTATCCTGATTCGCTAAGTGCTTTGTTGGCGGTATCTAAGGGCGAAACCTTTGCTTATATTGGAAATATTGCAGTGGTTAGTCACATCATTCGCAATCATGGTATTAACAACGTCAAAATATCCGGGCAGACGCCTTATAACTTTGAGCTAGCTATGGGGGTTCGGAATGACTGGCCTGAACTGGTTCCTATCCTGCAAAAAGCGCTGGACTCAATCAGCCTGGAAGAGCGCAATGCCATATTACAAAAGTGGATTTCGATTAAAGTAGATAAGCCATTCAACCTGTATTGGGTTGGTGGAGGTGTCGGTTTCACTTTGCTGTTAGCTTCGCTCGTGCTGTATTGGAATTTCATGTTAAATTCACGAGTGAAAGAACATGCATCTAAGCTGGCCTATCAAACCAATTTTGACGAATTAACCGGTTTGCCCAATCGGTATCTCAGTGTAGACCGCCTCGAACAGCTGACAAGCGAAGCACAGATGAATGGCAAGGTGGTTGCTGTATTGTCATTAGATATTGATGATTTTAAAAAAGTAAATGACTCGTTAGATTATGATACAGGTAATAAGCTACTGGTTGCTGTGGCCAAGAGGTTACGCGAATATATCCACGGTAACGATACCTTAGCTCGTCCTGGAGCTGATCAGTTTCTGTTGATAGCCGGAAACATTCAGCAAATCGAAGATGTCACTTTATTAGCTGAAAGCCTGTTTTCTGCATTTAAAGACAGCTTCTGTGTCGATAATCATGAAATAGTATTGACCGTCAGTATTGGCATAGCTATCTATCCTGACGATGGCGATGAATCTTCCGACCTACTGAAATATGCAGATGCAGCAATGCACCATGCCAAGCAAAGCGGAAGAAATACCGTGTCTTACTACACTGAGAGCATGAACCGTGAAGTAAACCGCCGCCTAGAGCTGGAAGAGCGCATGCATGGTGCACTTGAGCGCAATGAGTTTGCCGCTCACTTTCAACCAAAGATCGATATTAAAACGGGCCGGATCGTCGGCTTTGAAGTATTGTTACGTTGGAATAGCCCAGGCTTGGGCTCTGTTTCGCCAGTCGAATTTATTCCGATAGCTGAGCACAATGGGTTAATTGTTCCTATCGGAGAATATGTATTGGAAAGAGCGTTAGACGCTGCCAAACAGTTGCAACAGCAGTTTGGCGTACTATTTTCTTTTGCCGTGAACTTATCACCTCGCCAATTTACTGCGCCAAACCTTGCAAGTCGGATAGAGCTGCTCCTTGCCGAGGCCGATGTCCCGCCTCAAATTATAGAGCTCGAAATAACCGAGGGCGTCTTAATGAACGGTAGCGCTAATATAGTGAATACGCTGGCAGCGATAAAAGCCTTGGGTGTTGGTTTGGCAATCGATGATTTTGGCACGGGCTATTCTTCTTTAAGTTATCTGCGACAGTATCCATTCAACACCTTAAAAATTGATCGTGAATTTATTACCGATATAGCGGATAACATGGCAGACCAGCAGCTAGTTAACGCTACCATTGCGATGTCTCATGGGTTGGGCTTAAAAGTAGTCGCGGAAGGTGTCGAGACTGAAGAACAGTATAGTTTACTCGGTAGAAGTCGATGTGATTTAGCGCAGGGTTATTTATTCAGCAAGCCGCTATCTTTTGAGGATATGTGCCGGCTCTTAATTGAACATCCTCACTGGCTACAAGGCGTATAACTTGATGTTATTCAATTATTTCTATTACTTCCTGCCATAGCATCTGGTAGGCCATAGCGCCTATACTGCGTTGAGCGAAGGTCTGTACAGGTTGTTTGTACGTCCCCATTTTTTCAATATCAGCATTGAAAGGGATGCGCCGCTTAAGCGTTTGCGGCCAATACTGACTGATATGCTCCATCATTTGCAAGTGCATGCGCTTGCGGCCTTGCACCATTGTGAAAAAAGGAAAAACATTATCAGGTTTCGATTTGCTACTCTTGAGCGTGTCTATTAGTTGCTCAAGGGTGCGCAGTGATAGCGCGGTGGGGATTATTGGCACCAGCAATATGTC
>DFOV01000381.1:7783-15254 GCA_002376965.1 Gammaproteobacteria bacterium UBA3532 | reverse complement strand
TAGTTAGGTCGAGAAGTTTTGGTTTTGGCGCAAACCCGCATCGCCCCGCATGCTCTGAGATTGCTAGGTTAACCACGGTGTGCCACCCCACCACCAACACCCCAAAGGGCAACGATTCTCCGTTGCCCTTTTTTATTGCCTGTCATTGCGTAGCTGTGCGGGTTCTCTTTTGGCTAAAGGACGCTCTACTGATCTGTCTAAGAACACAAGGAGTATGACCACCAAATCGAAAAATGATATGATTCGGCGCGACGCGTTGTAGTTGGATTATTGGATAGTTGTAGTTGGATTATTGGATGTTGGTAGTTTATGGCTAAAGTTGAACGAAATGCATTGCTTCCTTTCACCTGTGCTCAGATGTATCGGGTGGTTAATGACGTTGCATCTTATCCCAGGTTTATGAAAGGTTGCCGTTCGACAGAGGTGTTGTCTGAGTCTGATGATGAAATGGTGGCGATGCTTGAGCTGTCTAAAGGGGTGTTGACACAGAAGTTTATTACCAGAAACAAATTGATGCCAGACCAGCGTATTGATATGCAGCTGGAAGAGGGGCCGTTCCGTTCGCTTCAGGGAGCTTGGACATTCACCGAGCTGGGCGAAAGTCACTGTAAAGTTCATTTTCAGCTACAGTTTGAGATGAAAAACGCGCTAATGGGAATGGCTTTTAGTTCTTTGTTAACGCAAGTGGCAAACTCGATGGTCGATACCTTTTGTCATCGAGCTCATGCATTATATGGGAGTGCGTAATGATGAAAATTGAAGTGGTCTATGCGCTGCCGGACGAGCAGACGTTGTTGAGCGTGGAAGTCCCTGAAAAGTGCTCTGTGCTTGATGGGGTTAAAATGTCAGGTATTTTGGAGCGCTATCCAGAGCTGGATGGTGAAGCCTTGTCTGTTGGTATTTTTTCTCAGGCTGTGAGAAAGCCAGAAGATGCCTGGCTAAATGAAGGCGATAGAATTGAGATCTATCGCCCTCTCATAAAAGATCCAAAGGCAGAGCGCAAGAAGCGCGCTGCAGCTAAAGCCAAAGAGGCCGAAAGTAAAGCCAAAAGCGACGACTAGTTTTTTGTTAGCAGGCTATCTTCGATAGCGTCGACATAACCTGTTGCTTTTGTCAGCTCCCCTGATTTAAAAAATAACGTTAAACGGTTGCTTGTCGCCTCTTTGTATCCTGGTTTGGTATAATATATATATTCCCAGCGATTGGGATCGAAGGCATCGGTGGCCATCGGGTTGCCGAGCAAATAAGATACTTGTTGTTTTGTCATACCATGGCGTAATTGAGCCAGTTTTTTGTCGTCAATCACATTACCTTGGTTGACAGTCGGACGGTAAGGTTTTAGAGGGAACCAGCTCCAGTCACAACCAGTGGTGACACAGCAAAGCGTTAAAACTATAAGAAGTTGTTTTATCATTGTTGAATAATCATTCAGCTAATTTACATCAAAGTGGGCACACATAATAGCGGAGGAAGCCGTTTTGGAAAACCAAGAACTTAAAAAAGCCGGTTTAAAAGTCACATTGCCAAGGGTGAAAATCCTCCAAATACTGGAAAATGCAGAGCCGCGCCATTTGAGTGCTGAGGATGTATACAAGATATTGCTTGAGTCGGGAGATGATGTTGGTATCGCCACTGTTTATCGTGTACTCACTCAATTTGAAGCGGCTGGGCTGGTTGAACGCCATAATTTTGATGGTGGTCATGCGGTTTTTGAGGTTGCAAATGGAGAACATCATGACCATATGGTCTGTATAAAAACCGGAAAGGTCATAGAGTTTGTTAGTGAGGAGATTGAACGCCTTCAACATGAGATCGCTGAAAAGCATGGGTATAAGATCTCCGACCATTCACTGGTGCTCTATGTCGAGCCTAAAGAATAGACGTCGAGCCCAAAGAATAGCCTCAATTAATCTATCAGCATCTCCTCTGCATTGGCTTTGGTGTTGGCGGTGATGCTGGTTCCGCCCAGCATTCTTGCCACCTCGTCTATGCGTTCTGAACGTTCCAAGTAGACCATTGTCGATGCGGTGGCATTGTCCTCACTTTGTTTCTGAACCCGAAGGTGTTGATGTCCCTGGCTTGCCACTTGGGGCAAGTGCGTAACACACAGGATCTGGGCTGATTCAGCCAGGCGACGAAGATGCTGCCCCACGACGGCTGCCGTCGCTCCACCGATACCTACATCGACCTCATCAAATACCAATGTTGGAGATTGTCCTTTTTCCGCAGTAATCACTTGAATAGCCAGGCTGATCCGTGACAGCTCGCCACCGGAGACAACTTTATGTAATGGTGAAAGGGGTTGTCCTGGATTAGTTCTCACCGTAAACAAGATATTTTCCATGCCATATGGCATCGCCATAGCGGGAGTAAGGGCATCCAGGGTGATATTTAATTCGCCCCCTTTAATGTTCAATGTTTCCAGCTCTTCGGTTACTTGGTTTCCCAAAGTTTCAGCCGCCGACTGGCGCAGTGTTGATATCTCGTTGGCCATGGATTCATAGCGTTGCCAGGCGTCATCAATCGCTTCGTCGAGGTTTTCTAAGGCGGCATTTTCGCTTTCTAATTGCGCAAGTTCTTCGTTTAAGCGATCACAACAGCTTGGAAGCTCTTCTGGCAATACGTGATGTTTTCTTGCTTGGCCCTGGGCTTCGGTTATTTTGTCGTCTAGTTCAGCCAGAGTTTCTGGATCCCACTCTAAGCGGTCAAAATAGCTTCGTAGATCTTGCGTCGCTTCCTGGATTTGCACACTGGCCGCCTGCACTATTTCTAGGGTCGGTGCGATGCTATTGTCCATATCGTTCACAGATTCCAGCATGGAAAGCCCGTGACTGAGCAGTCCGTAGGCATTGGTTTCGTCATTTTCATAGAGCACAGATAACGTCTTTTGGCATAGTTCAATCAGTGCTTGCGCGTTTGACAGCCTTTTGTGTTCAACCTCTAAGCTTTCATACTCTCCAGGTTGAAGGCCCAGTTTTTCTAATTCATCTACCTGATAACGCAGTAACTCAAGCCTGGCTTCACGCTCGGTGATTTCTGCAGACGCGCGCTTTTGTTGGTCGGTTAGTTTTTTCCAGTGCTTATACGACCGTTCGAGCTGTTCGACTTGAGCTGTTATGCCTGCAAAATGGTCGAGTAGATGACGTTGCTTTTCCGGTTTTAGCAGGCTTTGATGCGCATGTTGGCCATGAATTTCGAGCATCTGTTCACCGAGCTGCTTTAACTGCTGCAACGTAGCCGGATAGCCATTAATTGAAGCTTTTGAGCGGCCTTCTTTGGTTATAATTCGGCGGATGATGCATTCATCGTCGACATCTATATCATTTTCAATACACCATTCTCGAGCATCCTGATTATTTTCAAGGTTGAAGGTAATGCTGATATCGGCTTTATCTGTTCCGTGGCGCACCATGCCTGAGTCTGCCCTGTCACCTACGGCAAGCCCAATAGCGTCGAACAGTATCGATTTGCCCGCGCCGGTTTCACCCGTGATAACCGTCATACCAGGATTAAGATCAAGTTGGAGCTTATCCACGATGACAAAATTTCGAAGCGTGATGTGCGTAATCATAAATTAAAGTTTGGTTCCCCAGCCGAGTTTGGTTCTCAATACATGAAAATAATCGTGATCCAGTGGATGGATCAAGCGCAGTTTTTGGTCTTTTTTGTCGATGGATATAATATCGTTAGGTTCCACTTCAAAATGAACCTGACCGTCACAGCTCACCTTGGGGTTATGGTCGACGTTGGAAGAAACGACCAGTTCGATGCTGGCATTACCGTCGATACAAATTGGTCGGCTACTCAATGTGTGTGGGCACATAGGAACTAAAACGATCGTATCGAGATGTGGATGTAAAATCGGACCGCCACCGGATAAAGCGTATGCGGTAGAGCCGGTTGGTGTTGAGACAATCATGCCATCTGAGCGGACACTACAGACAAAATGGCGATCGATGTAGACCTCAAATTCAATGATTCGAGCGATGGCTCCGGAATAGAGGAGTACATCGTTAAGCGCACTTCCTTTGTGGACAGATTTGCCTCGGCGAATGATGTCAGCGCTGAGCAGAAATCGTGGCTCTTCGGTAAATTGCCCCTCTAAGACTTGTGCCACTTTATGCCGAACGTCTTTGGGTCTTATGTCTGTCAAAAAGCCTAGGTGGCCGCGGTTTATCCCAAGTACTGGAACTTGCGAGTCTGTTAGCAGACGACCGGCGTTCAGCATACTACCATCGCCACCCACCACAATTACTAGGTCACACTGCTCCCCTAAGGCTTCAGGTTCGACTGCTTCGGATTCGGGTAAGCGCATGGATATGGCTATATCTTTGGCGACGCTAAGTTGAAGTCCCATATCGATAATCAGCTGGCGCACCGAGGCGATAGTTTCGTGCGCGCCTTGATTTTGTTTACCCATAATGCCTATGTGGCGAAAAGCTGCAGTCATTAACTCAATCCTGTGATCGTCCTGAAGAGATTATCAATGATGGCTTCAATTGAGTCCAGCCAATCGCATAACGGATTGTATTTTTCTTTGAATTCGGGGTTGAACCCGTTCAATTCATCCCCATTTAAGCGCTAGGTCATGTCTACGAATGCCTAGGTCGTGTCTATGAATGCCCTGGTCGTGTCTATGAATGCATTAGTAGATGTGAAGACGTTGCAAATTTAGTTGTGTGGAGCTAGCGCCATGGCGGATGAGAAAGAGCCAATCGAAAGTCAGGAAAATATTGATGCGTCAGTTGAAGATGGTGTTTCGGTTGAAGATATTGTTGTAGAAGCCTCTGGAGAGTCAGTAGATGATACGGTGGTACAAGAAGATGAGTCGTCGTCAGAAGCGGGGGCCGAAGAGGATGTTGTTGCGCTTAAAAAAGCGCTAGAAGAAGCTCAAGCTGAAGCGAAGGCTAATAAAGATGAAGTGTTAAGAGCGAAGGCCGAAGCAGACAATATTCGTCGTCGTGCGGAAAAGGATGTTGAAGGCGCGCATAAATATGCTTTGGAGAAGTTCGTTGGCGAGCTATTGCCCGTTTATGATTCTTTAGAGCGAGGGCTTGATTCGATCAAAGGCGATGACGAACATGCCGTTGCTATGCGCGAAGGCATGGATATGACCAAAAAGTTATTTCTAAAAACTATCGAGAAGTTTGGTGTATCGATGGTTGAGCCATTAGACCAGCCATTTAATCCCGAGCTGCATCAAGCAATGACGATGCAGGAGAGCGCTGAGCATGAGCCCAACACGGTAATGAATGTTTTTCAGCCAGGATTTTTATTAAACGGTCGACTTATCAGACCAGCGATGGTTGTGGTGGCTCGTGAACCGGCACCAAAAATTGATGAACGGGCTTGATTTCTTGATTAAGAAGCCCCAGTTAAGTGTTAAGACAAGATTAAAGATTTCCGCCCGGAGGTGACTAATATGGGTAAAATTATCGGTATTGACTTAGGTACCACCAATTCATGTGTTTCGGTTATGGAAGGCGATAAAGTTCGCGTTATTGAGAATAGCGAGGGCGATCGCACCACACCATCTATCGTAGCTTATACAGAAGACGGTGAGATCTTAGTAGGCCAATCCGCCAAACGCCAGTCTGTAACCAACCCCAAAAATACATTGTTTGCAGTTAAACGTCTTATTGGTCGTCGATTTCAAGACGATGTTGTTCAGCGCGATATCAAAATGGTGCCATACCAGATTGTTTCTGCCGACAACGGTGATGCCTGGGTTCAGGTGAAAGACCAAAAGATGGCCCCACCACAGGTTTCTGCTGAAGTTCTGAAAAAAATGAAGAAAACCGCAGAAGACTATTTGGGTGAGTCAGTTAAAGAGGCTGTTATTACTGTTCCTGCTTACTTCAACGACTCGCAGCGTCAGGCGACTAAAGATGCAGGGCGTATTGCTGGTTTGGAAGTTAAGCGAATTATCAATGAGCCAACCGCTGCGGCGCTGGCTTATGGGTTAGATAAGTCAAAAGGTGATCGCACCGTTGCAGTATACGACCTTGGTGGCGGTACTTTCGACGTTTCTATCATTGAAATTGCTGAAGTTGAAGGCGAGCATACATTTGAAGTGTTGGCGACCAACGGTGACACATTCCTTGGTGGTGAAGACTTTGACCTGCGCTTAATTGATTATCTTGCTGCCGAATTCAAGAAAGACAGCGGCATTGATTTACACAATGACCCACTGGCATTGCAACGCTTAAAAGAAGCCGCAGAAAAAGCCAAAATCGAGCTGTCTTCTAGTCAGCAAACAGAAGTTAACCTGCCTTACATCACGGCAGACGCGACTGGGCCAAAACATTTGGCGGTCAAAATTACGCGCGCCAAATTAGAGTCTTTGGTTGAAGATCTGGTCGAGCGTACGCTAGAACCTTGTCGTGTAGCATTGAAAGATGCGGGTATTTCTGTATCTGGCATTGAGGACGTCATCCTGGTGGGTGGCCAAACACGCATGCCTAAAGTGCAGGAAAAAGTTGCCGAGTTTTTCTCGCGTGATCCGCGTAAAGATGTTAACCCTGATGAAGCGGTAGCTATGGGTGCTGCACTACAAGGTGGCGTTCTTTCTGGCGATGTTAAAGACGTACTGCTGCTTGATGTTACGCCTTTGTCTTTGGGTATTGAAACCATGGGCGGAGTAATGACCAAGCTGATTGAGAAAAATACCACTATCCCAACCAAAGCTGGGCAAACGTTCTCGACAGCCGAAGATAATCAAACCGCAGTAACTGTTCACGTTTTGCAGGGTGAGCGTGATATCGCCAACCAAAACAAGTCACTTGGCAAGTTTGATTTGCAAGGTATTCCTGCTGCTCCACGTGGCGTTCCTCAGATTGAGGTAAGTTTTGATATCGATGCCGATGGTATCTTGCACGTTTCAGCCAAAGATAAGGCTACGGGTAAAGAGCAATCTATCGTTATCAAAGCGTCAAGCGGCTTGTCTGATGATGAAATTGATAAGATGGTCAAGGATGCAGAAGCGCATGCTGAAGACGATCGTAAGTTCACCGAGCTGGTTCAAGCACGTAACACGGCAGATGGCCTGGTTCACGGTACCAAGAAAACCTTGGAAGAAGCCGGTGATAAGGTAACGGATGATGAGCGTACAGCGATTGAAGCAGCAATTAAAGATTTGGAAGAGGCATTAAAAGGCTCTGACAAAGATGAAATTGAAGCTAAAACCAAGGCGCTTAGCGATGCTTCTTCGAAAATGGCTGAGCGTATGTACCAGGCGAATGCAGAGCAGGGCGCTGAAGCGCAAACTGCTGATGCAGAAGCTAGTTCTGGTCCAGCGCAAGATGACGTAGTGGATGCTGAGTTTGAAGAAGTGAAAGACGACAAGAAATAAGTCGATTGCTTCTACTCCCTGTTAAGGGATACGGCTGAAACCGTGGAAAGCAGCAGGGAGGCAACTCTCTGCTGCTTTTTCGTAATCAGAACGAGGCGAGTGGTAGTATTGGGTTTTCGA
>DFOV01000381.1:0-7459 GCA_002376965.1 Gammaproteobacteria bacterium UBA3532 | reverse complement strand
TTTCGAGTGGTAGTATTGGGTTTTAAAGATAATACTAGCGCTCGATGTAATGTAAGTTATTGAAATAGACGGCGTAAACCAATGTCGAAACGAGATTATTACGAAGTACTGGGCGTCAGCAAGACGGCCTCTGATGCAGAAATTAAGAAGGCGTATAAACGTCTTGCGATGAAATATCATCCAGACCGTAATCAAGGCGATAAAGAGTCTGAAACCAAATTTAAAGAAGCGAAAGAGGCCTATGAAGTGTTGGCTGATGGTCAAAAACGTCAGGCTTATGATCGCTTCGGCCATCAAGGCGTTGATCCCAATATGGGTGGTGGCGCAGGCTTCGGTGGTGGTGACTCGTTCAACGATATCTTTGGCGATGTATTCGGCGATATTTTTGGTGGTGGTGGACGAGGGCGAGGTGGTCGCTCTGGGCCGCGCCGCGGCTCTGATTTGCGCTATAACCTGGAGCTTTCTTTAGAAGAGGCAGTTGCAGGTAAAAAAGTTGAAATCAAGGTGCCAACCTTGGTGTCTTGTACCACTTGTAACGGTAGTGGGGCCAAAAAGGGGACTTCTCCTGTTACTTGTTCTACGTGTGGCGGAGCTGGTCAGGTTCGTATGCAACAAGGATTCTTTGCCGTTCAACAAACCTGTCCCGCTTGTCGCGGACAAGGTACGACGATCAAAGATCCTTGTGGCAGCTGTCATGGGCGCGGGGTGAAAGAAGAGCGCAAAACTTTGTCAGTTAACATCCCTGCTGGCGTTGACACCGGAGACCGCATTCGTTTGAGCGGTGAAGGCGAAGCTGGCGAAAAAGGTGCACCGGCTGGTGACTTGTACGTTGAAGTCCATGTGCGAGAACACCCGATTTTCACGCGTGATGCTAATAATCTCTATTGCGAGGTACCGATTAGTTTTACCACCGCGGCCCTGGGCGGAGAGCTGGAAGTACCGACGCTTGACGGTAAAGTTAAGTTAAAGATCCCTGCTGAGACTCAAACAGGGCGGCTTTTCAGGTTACGTAGTAAAGGGGTGACTTCTGTGCGTGGTGGAGCCAAAGGCGACCTGCTATGTCGTGTTTTGGTCGAAACACCGGTGAATCTGACCAAGCGTCAAAAAGAGCTGCTTGAAGAGTTTAATCAGAGCGTATCTGATGACGCCCAAAAGTATAACCCTAAGGCTCATAACTGGTTTGATGGGGTGAAGAGCTTTTTTGAATCATTAAAAAACTGACAGGAACGTAGCACATGACGGATGTACGAATTGCAATTGTAGGTGCTGGTGGAAGAATGGGCCGCACATTGATCGAAGCAGTTAACCAGATTGATGGTGCTGTTTTTACTGCTGGAATAGAGCATGCTGGCAGCTCGTTATTAGGTGCAGATTGCGGCGAGCTAGCTAATATTGGTAAAAATGGTATAGCGGTTGTTTCGAGCCTGGAGTCTGTCATCGAACAATTTGATGTGCTGATTGATTTTACTATTCCGGAAGCGACCGCAAACAACATCGCTATTTGTGAGCAACATGGCAAGGCGATGGTTATTGGTACGACCGGTCTAACCGAAGAGCAAAAAGCGCAGCTTCAAGCGGCAGCGAAAAAAATCCCGATGGTATTTGCGCCTAACTTCAGTGTAGGGGTGAATCTAACCCTCAAGCTGCTACAAATGGCGGCGAAAGTGATGGGGGATTATACCGATATTGAGGTCATTGAGGCCCATCACCGGCATAAGATCGACGCTCCGTCTGGAACGGCTCTGCGCATGGGAGAGGTCGTTGCAGAAACCCTGGGCCGTGATCTAAAAAAGGTTGCGGTATATGGTCGTGAAGGCCGCACAGGTGAACGTCCACGTAATCAAATCGGTTTTGAAACCATTCGTGCCGGAGATATTGTTGGCGAGCACACCGTGATGTTTGCTGACATAGGTGAGCGTGTCGAAATCACTCATAAAGCATCCAGCCGAATGACCTTTGCTAACGGCGCGGTACGAGCTGCGTTGTGGGTGTCTGACAAGGCTCCTGGATGCTTTGATATGCAAGATGTTCTAGAGCTTCACTAAGCAAGCGTATTTTTGCCTTTTCTAAATGGGTCGATTAGCGTAAAATGTGCCGCAATTTGCCATAGCACTCGGCAATCCAATTGAAACAATTATAAAAGCGGAATGGACCCCTGGTGCATTCCGCTTTTCTCTATCACGAGCACGCTTTAGGAGGTTCCCTTGACTCAACCTGCAATATTGGCCCTTGAAGATGGTACGGTATTTCACGGTATATCCATCGGCTGCGAAGGGAGCTCTGTAGGAGAAGTGGTTTTTAACACTTCTATGACAGGCTATCAGGAAATTTTGACCGATCCATCCTATGCCCAGCAAATGGTGACGCTCACCTATCCGCATATAGGCAATACTGGAACCAATTCAGAAGATGAAGAGTCGCGAGCGATTTGGGCTTCTGGGCTGATTATTCGTGATCTACCTATGGTGGCGAGTAACTTCCGTAACGAAGAAGGTTTAAGTGACTACCTCAACCGCAACAAGGTTGTTGCGATTGCAGACATTGATACACGCCAGCTCACTCGGTTGTTACGCAGCAAAGGCAGCCTGAATGGCTGCTTAGTGGCTGGTGAAGCCATTGATGAAGAGCAAGCGATTGAAAAGGCTAAGTCATTTCCTGGATTGAAAGGGATGGATTTAGCTAAGGAAGTGACCATTGAATCGACTCAAGAGTGGACATCAAGCACTTGGGCGCTGGGGGAAGGACATAAAATTAAAGCCGCGTCTGAGTTGCCTTATCATGTTGTAGCCTATGACTTTGGTGCCAAGCGCAATATCTTGAGAATGTTGGTTGAACGCGGTTGCCATTTGACGCTGGTACCCGCTACGATGCCTGCCGACGAGGTTCTGGCGATGAATCCTGATGGCGTTTTCCTATCCAATGGCCCTGGTGATCCTGAGCCATGCGATTATGCTATATCGGCCATTCAAACCATTGTCGATACCGGAATGCCTGTATTTGGCATCTGTTTAGGCCATCAGCTATTGGCATTAGCCAGTGGCGCCAAGTCAGTCAAAATGAAGTTTGGCCATCATGGTGCCAATCATCCTGTGAAAGATATCGAAGGCGACAAGGTATTAATTACGTCGCAGAATCATGGCTTTGCAGTAGATGAATCCTCTTTACCTGATAATCTCAAGGCAACTCATCGTTCATTGTTTGACGATTCGTTACAAGGTATTCATCGAACCGACAAACCGGCATTTGGTTTTCAGGGGCACCCTGAGGCTAGTCCCGGCCCGCATGATGCCGCGCCATTGTTTGACCACTTTATCGAATTAATTAAAGCCGCCCGTTAATAGACGTAAGAGCTCGTTAATAGACGGAAAAGAGAAGGTAGCGAGATGCCAAAACGCACTGATATAAAAAGTATTCTTATCCTGGGCGCTGGCCCGATTGTTATAGGGCAGGCCTGTGAATTTGACTATTCAGGCGCTCAAGCCTGTAAAGCATTAAAAGAAGAAGGCTATCGAGTTATTCTAGTTAACTCGAACCCCGCAACGATCATGACTGACCCGAATATGGCGGATGCCACCTATATCGAGCCAGTTGAGTGGCGAACGGTCGAGAAAATCATCGAAAAAGAGCGGCCAGATGTGATTTTGCCGACAATGGGCGGCCAGACAGCATTGAATACTGCGCTAGACCTGGATAAGCATGGCGTGCTGAAAAAGTACGATGTTGAGCTGATAGGCGCAAAAAAAGAAGCGATCGAAAAAGCGGAAGACCGAGAGCTTTTTGCTCGTGCAATGGACAAAATTGGCCTGGATCAGCCGCGAGCCGGTATTGCTCGAAATATGGATGATGCATTCCGCATCCTGGATGAGGTTGGCTTCCCTTGTATTATTCGCCCTTCATTCACAATGGGCGGCACAGGCGGTGGCATTGCATACAACCGCGAAGAATTTGAAGATATCTGTACCAAAGGGTTGGATTTATCTCCGACCAATGAGCTGCTGATCGACGAGTCACTTATTGGCTGGAAAGAGTATGAGATGGAAGTTGTTCGCGATAAAAACGACAACTGCATTATCGTCTGTTCGATTGAAAATCTTGATCCGATGGGTATTCACACCGGCGACTCGATCACCGTTGCGCCAGCGCAAACCCTTACGGATAAAGAGTATCAGATCATGCGTGATGCCTCGATGGCGGTTCTACGCGAAATTGGCG
Organism: Gammaproteobacteria bacterium UBA3532; assembly: GCA_002376965.1. Lineage (GTDB taxonomy): Bacteria > Pseudomonadota > Gammaproteobacteria > Enterobacterales > UBA3532 > UBA3532. The sequence continues at coordinate 3,247 of DFOV01000381.1, read as the reverse complement.
TAGAAACGGGTGGGTCAAACGTACAGTTTTCGATAAACCCCGAAAATGGACGCATGATCATCATCGAAATGAATCCTCGGGTATCTCGTTCGTCGGCGCTGGCATCGAAAGCAACTGGCTTTCCTATCGCGAAAGTGGCGGCTAAGCTGGCAGTTGGTTATACCCTTGATGAACTAAAGAACGATATTACCGGTGGTGTGACGCCTGCTTCTTTTGAACCATCTATCGACTATGTCGTTACTAAGATCCCACGCTTTAACTTCGAGAAATTCCCTCAGTCTAATGATCGCCTAACCACCCAGATGAAATCGGTTGGTGAAGTTATGGCTATTGGGCGAACTCAGCAAGAATCACTGCAAAAAGCGTTGCGTGGTATGGAAGTTGGGGTTTATGGTTTTGAACCTAAAATTGATATCGACTCAGAAGACGACATCAGCCGACTTCGCCAAGAGCTTCAAAGCGCCGGGGCCGAGCGCTTGTGGTATGTCGGCGATGCATTTCGTGCTGGCTTTTCTATTGAGGAAGTGTATGAATTAACCAGCATTGATCCGTGGTTCCTGGTTCAGATCGAAGATTTAATCATTGAAGAGCAGGGTATCGCACAGGGCGGTTTAGCCGGTTTGGATTATACAAACTTGCGCCGCTTAAAGCGCAAGGGCTTTGCCGATCGCCGTATCGCCGACTTGGTTGGCGTTTCGGAACAAGAGGTACGCAAGCGCCGCCATTCGCTGTCAATTTTCCCTGTTTATAAGCGTGTTGACACTTGTGCCGCTGAGTTCGCTTCCAGTACAGCTTATATGTATTCCACCTATGAGAGTGAGTGTGAGGCGGAGCCAAGCTCGCGCGACAAGATCATGGTGCTAGGTGGCGGGCCAAACCGCATTGGTCAGGGTATTGAATTTGATTATTGCTGCGTTCATGCTGCTTTGGCGATGCGTGAAGATGGCTATGAAACCATCATGGTTAACTGTAATCCAGAAACGGTTTCGACGGACTATGATACGTCTGACCGACTGTATTTTGAGCCGGTAACTTTGGAAGATGTGCTGGAAATTGTGCGTGTTGAAAAGCCGAAAGGTGTCATTGTCCACTATGGTGGGCAAACCCCTCTAAAATTGGCGCGCGCGCTAGAAGCGGCGGGTGTTCCAATTATTGGAACGTCACCTGACGCCATCGATAGAGCCGAAGATCGCGAGCGCTTTCAGCAGGCGATCGACCTGCTTGGATTGAAGCAGCCGCCAAACTGTACCGTACGCACCTTGGATGAAGGGATCCAGAAAGCCAACGATATTGGTTATCCGTTGGTTGTTCGCCCGTCTTATGTATTGGGTGGCCGTGCGATGGAGATTGTTTATAACGAAAGTGAGTTGCGTCGCTACATGAACGAGGCGGTAAAAGTCTCGGAAGATACGCCTGTATTGCTCGATCGCTTCTTAAACGACGCGATAGAAGTAGATGTTGATGCGATTTGTGATGGTAAAGATTTCATCATTGGCGGCATCATGGAGCATATCGAACAAGCGGGGGTTCACTCTGGTGATTCGGCGTGTTCGTTGCCGCCCTACAGCCTTTCAAAAGAGCTGCAAGACGAAATGCGTGATCAAATGAAGCGCATGGCACATGAGCTAGGTGTCGTCGGTTTGATGAATGCTCAGTTCGCCGTTAAGGATAACGAAATTTATATCATCGAGGTCAATCCTCGGGCTTCAAGGACTGTTCCTTTTGTCTCAAAAGCGACGGGTATTCCATTAGCCAGCGTTGCGGCTCGTTGTATGGCTGGTAAGTCTTTAGCTGAGCAGGGTTATTCCGAAGAGCTTGTGCCTGAATTTTACTCGGTTAAAGAAGCGGTATTGCCGTTTGCTAAATTTCCCGGCTCCGATCCGATACTCGGGCCTGAAATGAAATCGACAGGTGAAGTGATGGGTGTGGGCGAGACCTTTGGTGAGGCCTATGGTAAGGCTCAGCTCGGTGCTAGCGTAGAGCTACCTAAAAGCGGTAAGATTATTCTCAGTGTTAAAGATGATGACAAGCAAAAGTTGCTGGGCGTAGCACGTGGTCTGGTTCACATCGGCTTCGAGCTACATGCTACTTCAGGTACTGCTGCGGTATTGGAAGCTAACAAAATCCCATGCCACAAAGTGAAAAAAGTCTTCGAAGGACGCCCTAATATTGTCGATATGATCAAAAATGATGAGGTGGTTTTTGTTGTGAATACCACCGAAGGCAAGCGCGCAATTGCCGATTCTTTCGAAATTCGGCGTTCAGCTTTGCAACATAAGGTCAGCTACACCACAACCTTGGCTGGTGCAGTGGCCGCCTGCGAGGCATTACGTGTTGAAGGAGAAACCTCCGTTGCGTCAGTACAGGAATTACATGCGAGGAATATGCAGTGAATATGAATACCAAGGTACCAATGACCGCCAATGGTGCGGCGAAACTTCGAGATGAGCTTAACCACCTTAAGTCCGTTGAGCGACCCAAAGTGATTGCTGCGATAGCCGAAGCACGAGAGCATGGCGATCTGAAAGAAAATGCCGAATACCATGCTGCAAGAGAGCAGCAAGGTTTTATCGAAGGTCGGATACAGGAAATTGAGGGAAAACTCTCAAATGCTCAAATCATTGATGTGACTAAAATGCCAAACACAGGCAAGGTCATTTTCGGAACTACCGTTTGCATGATTAATTGCGAAACGGACGATGAGAGCACCTATCAGATTGTCGGTGATGATGAGTCAGATATTAAGCAAGGTAAGATCTCAGTCAACTCGCCTATCGCACGCGCGTTGATTGGCAAAAGCGTAGGAGATATTGCGCTGGTTCGCGCGCCTGGTGGCGATGTTGAATACGAAATTGACCGTGTTGATTATGTTTAACTAGCACTAAAATAAAAAGAAGGCCGCAATAGCGGCCTTCGTATTTTTTGTAGGCGTTCCTGCCAAGCTATTCATCCCTCAATCACTGTTTCCATTGCCACTCTTTGGTTCATACACGAATCTTTGGTTCATACACGAGATAAAACCTGGTCCTTGAGTGATGTAAAACGCTTTCCTGTTATCCCTACTAGCATCCCATGCTGGCACTCCTGTGCTTAACGATATCAGTCGCTGTCCTTAAAATCGTCCTAAACTACAATTCCCTATATTTTCAAGTCCCTATCCCTTTAAGTCCTTCTACCTTGATGACGTCCGTTTCCTCCAATTGGCCAGTCTTTTCCGTGAAATCAATCCTTTTTTGATCCGTTTCAT
>DFOV01000420.1 GCA_002376965.1 Gammaproteobacteria bacterium UBA3532 | reverse complement strand
CGGATTATCTATGCTGTTAATCTTGGTGAAGAAGCGACGCAAATCGAACTAGAGCAAGCTGTTGTCTCTGGCTCCAAGCTAATTCCTTTATTGGATGGGGCTGAAGTTGTTGAATCTGGTGGAGCATACAACATCAATATGCCAGCGCTTAGCGTGCAGTTTTACTCGGTTGAATAGTTGATGTTATCGCTGGGTAGCTGGATATTTCTGAAGCAAATATCTGCTGCATGGATGCAGCAGTTAAGCTATCAGGGATGATTTCACGGCGTTTTGCGCAAGAAATATCCAGCTACCCAGCGATAATGGGCTACAGCTATTCCATTTTTACTTAACCGATACAATATGCGCCCGCTTTTTTCGTTGCTTTGCTCGATACATGGCTTTATCGGCGTCTTTCATTAAGTCTTTTAGGTTATTTTGTTCGGGATACAGGCTGTAACCTATGCTTCCTTTCACAAAGAGAACAGCATCATCAAGGCGGATGGATTCTTGAAAAACGTTCTCAATTTTCTTGACGATATTGTCAACCAGCTGTGATTTGTCGACGTTTTTAATTACCACAATAAACTCGTCGCCAGCTAAGCGCCCTGCGACATCACTGGCGCGCAAGCTATTTTTCAGTCGTTGGGAAAGAGTTTGTAATACGATGTCTCCAGCATGGTGGCCGTGGTTGTCATTAATCTGCTTAAAGTCGTCGAGATCGATAAACAGTAAGGCAAGTTGAGAGTTATTGCGTTCGCAATCCAGTAGCGACTGTTTTAGCAGTTCTAACACCAGCTTGCGATTAGGCAGGCCTGTAAGAGCATCATAATGTGCTGCGTGTTCTAGCTTGGTTTGTAATGCCTTTTCGTTGGTTATATCCCGCGCCATACAGACAACGCTGTAGCTTTTGGCCCCTTCTTCTTTAAAGGGGGCGTTGATCCATTCACACAATATTTCTTTTCCGTCTTTACGAATGTTTTTATTTTCTGAGCGTACTGTAGTCCTGTGTGCGTTTACATCCTGAATGATGTCGCCAATCTCCAGCTGTATTTCTTTATCGACCAAAAGATCCAGCACATTTTTGCCAATCACTTCATCGGCCTTCCACAGAAAAGTTGTTTCAGCCTGTCGGTTCCAACGCTTAATATGAAACTTGTCGTCGACAACAATCAGGCTCAGAGGAGCCTTCATAAATATGGTATTGAGCTGTTGGTGAATGCGGTAGCTCTTGCGATACAAGTGCCATATGGCAAAGCAAATTACACTGACACTGAATAACAGGGCGAAGGCATAATTGAGTCGGCTTTTTACATGGTTTAACGCTTTTTCATTCGCTGGAAAATACAGCATCGATGCGACGTCAAATGTTTTGGGTAATAAGCCAATGCTGTGATAGGTATCAGCAATATGCTGCCAACGACCGATATGCATGTAGCCGGGTTCAATCAGCTCAGGCTGCATAAGCTCTTTCATTTGCATTGCTTCGAATCGTAATTGGGCTTTGCTTTTGCGCGATGAGTAGTCGTCGTGAATGATGTCTATCATTTCTTCTACATTGGCCATTGCGTATTTCCAGCCTTTCATCGACGCTTCGTAAAACTGAATGGTTTGCTGGTGGTTGTTTTCTATTTGGTTCTGCAGAGTGAAAAGGTTGTCGCCGTAAAAATCTATGCCGCTCATACGCGGAGAAAAAGTTTGATAGCGGATGCCCATACTTTCCAACTCAAACACCTCATCGGTGATATAAATCGACATGGCATCCACGCGGCTACTGATAATATCTTGCACCTGATGGGTATGAGGAACGATCTGAAACGCTTTTTTCTGGAAGCCCTCGTTCTGCAAATAAGCGAAAAGCTCCGCGGAGCTAGGTTCGATCATCAGCTTTTTGCCGGACAGTTTGTGGATATTGTCTAGTCCAGACGAGGCGAGAGTCAGTAGCTCAAGAGGGGAGTGCTGAAATATTACGCCCAACACCACAACAGGCTCGCCGTGGTGGCGATTAATCACCAATTCGCTGGTACCTACTCCATAATCAGCTCGTCCTTGGATTACTTCGTCAATTGGCTCGGTGCCTGGTGTCGCTTCGATTAGCTCAACATCGAGCCCGGCGTCTTGGTAAAAGCCTTTCTCTACGGCAGCATAATATCCGGCAAACTGAAACTGATGTTGCCACTTTAGCTGTAATTTGATGAGTGGTCGCTGCTCACCCTCAGCAGCGTTGGCAGCAAAGGTTGTTGCTGGACATAAAACCAGAATAAAGGGCAGCAGCCATTTAATGAGGTGTATCTCAACAATTGGGGTTATCACAACAATTGGTTTTATCACAACATAGTTCGCCGATATCTTCATTCCAAATATCTGGATGAGCAAGAATAAACTTGGCCATGAGCTTGATACAGCGTGTATCGTTTAGCTCAATCACCTTTACACCTGCGTCACGTAGCCAATCGAGGTGGCCAGAGAAATTGGTTGATTCACCAACAATGACGGTGCCGATATTGAATTGCCTGATCAATCCAGAGCAATACCAGCAGGGTGCAAGCGTAGTCACCATAATGGTGTCTCGGTAGTTGGTTTGTCGGCCAGCGTCTCGAAAGGCTGCGGTTTCGCCATGAACTGACGGATCGTTATCTTGCACCCGCCGGTTACGGCCTTTTCCTAGCAACTGTCCTGAAGCGCTAAAAAGAGCAGCGCCCACCGGCACGCCCCCTTCATCAAAGCCAATTTGGGCCTGCTCAAATGCGGCATCAATCAGTGGTTGGTAATCCAAACAAGCTTCCTCAGCTGTGGGTCTTAATTAAGTAAAACATAATATGCTAATAATGCCAAAATTTTGCGCATATCTACGCATCATCTAGTCGCAATCTGGCTGTCACTGATTAGTCATAATGCTTCTATTTAATCTGGAGCAATTTGCTTCAGATACGGAACCAAGTATGCGTATATTAATGCTATCGGATGTCTATTTTCCTCGTGTGAATGGTGTTTCATCATCTATTCATACCTTTCGCGAGCAGCTCTTGAGCTTGGGGCACCATGTAACATTGGTTGCACCGGCTTATCCTGAGGACTATGACGATGATGAAGATACTATCCGCGTGGCATCGCGGCGTGTGCCACGTGACCCGGAAGATCGTTTGATGGTTAGGGCAAAGCTATTTGGATTAGAAAAGCGTTTAGCCCAACAGCAGTTTGATGTGATACACATCCAGACCCCGTTTATCGCCCACTATTTTGGGTTAACGTTAAGAAAAGCGCTAAATATTCCTGTTGTAGAAACTTACCACACGTTTTTTGAAGAATACCTGTTTCACTACATTCCGTTTTTGCCTAAGTCGTGGATGCGTTTCTGCGCCAAATACTTCTCGCGTCGCCAATGTAACGCCGTTGATGCGGTGATTGTTCCATCGCGGGCGATGAAAAAAGTTCTCACCGATTATGGCATCACCTCACCAATGGAAATCCTGCCAACCGGCATTCAGCTAGAGGCTTTCTCAAGCGGTGATGGCGTGCGTTTTCGTCAGCAGTATCAAATCGACCAGGATCGACCGGTAATTACCTTTATTGGACGGGTAGCTTTTGAAAAGAACATCGCTTTTCTGTTGCGAATGATGGCTGTCGCGCTGAAAACTACCCCCAATATCCTGTTTGTTATTGCTGGGGAGGGGCCAGCGTTGCCATCGCTGCAAAAATTGACAGCCCAATTAAACTTGTCTGAAAACGTCAAATTTATCGGCTACCTAGCGCGAAAAAGCGCGCTTCCCGATTGCTATTGCGCGGCAAACGCGTTTGTCTTTGCCTCCAATACAGAGACACAAGGTTTGGTATTGCTGGAGGCGATGGCTTTGGGCGTACCAGTGGTATCAACCGCAGCCATGGGGACGATCGATATACTGGAAGGTAATCCGGCAGCAATCGTCTGCCAAGAAGACGAGCAAACGTTCGCTCACAGCCTATGCCAACTCTTGGATGATAAGGAGAAGCAACGAGCTATGAGCGAAGCGGGGCGCGTCGAAATCAAAAAGTGGACGGCTGAAGCGATGGCCGAGCGGTTGGTAATCTTCTATGACCGGTTACACTTCAAGATCGAATAGTTGCCAAAATCGGTTAGTCGCATCAACGCTGCTCCCGCATACAGCTATATCACTGTCATTGCATAGCGATTTGTTATTAACTTTGTGATTTAAATAGAATAATTCTTCGGCATATTCTTTCCGTGATAGAAGTGAACTATTTCACATTATTGGAGTGAGTTTGTTAACTGTGACCAAACGCCAATTGCTAGACAATGAACTCCGTAAACAACACAACCTCAACCAAAGGAAAATGGAAAAATGGAAAGATATAAATTAGCAATTGGAATGGGTGCATTGATGGTCGGTTTAGCGCTGCCATCTTATGCGGTGGACAGGGAAGAAGGGGGATATGCAGGGACGACTGACGAAGGTCATGGCACTGTTGTCTATAACTTCTTAAAACACTTCAACTACGAGCAATACTATTATTCTTACAAGCATCAATGGACTTGGAATAATGACAACCGAGTAGATGCCATGGACTTTGCCATCTTCGCTGGCCACGGCAACAAATGGTACATCTCTGGACTGGATGGCGGCGTAGACCTGGCAACAGCGGGTTCAACCAGCGACAAAGGCTATGGCAGCCTGGATGCTGAATTCGTTGCCTTCGAATCATGCTATGTGGTTACCAGCCCAATCGAAACCGCTGACTGGTACTCAAAATGGACGGCACATTCTAACGGCGTCTTTGATGGATTGCACCAAGCGCTTGGCTTTCATACGGTTAGCTGGCAATCGACAGACCAAAAAGTGACAGACTACTTCGGCGCACGGATAGCGGCAGGCTACGGTGTATGGGAATCCTGGTTTGCAGCGATTAACGCCAAAGGGTTAAGCACAGAAAAAGGCTCTGCCGTCATGCACCCAAGTGCCGATGGAGACACCTACGCCAACTTTGTTAGCGACCCTACTCAAAATCACACAAGCTTACGCATCTGGTACCAATACTAAAATCTAAAGGAGATAGAAAATGAATAAAGGAATTAAATTCGCAGTAAAAATGGGCTTAGTCGCAACCACGACACTGGCCGCAAACATGGCTTTAGCAGCAACATTCAAAACACCGGGTGTTTACATCCAGGAAACATCGGCGATTGAAATATCAAGGGAAGCCGAGCTATCAACAGCCTCATCCATTGAAGGACTGGAATTGCTCGATACCATTGGGCGCTACGAGCAAGAGCTGATGGTCTATACCACGGCCAAGCCAACGCAAGAAGATGTTGAACGCCTAATCGAAACCTCCGCCAAACTGGCTGGCGCGGCAGGCATTCAACTCTCTGAAAAAATGGGGCGTCTGGGAGAGAACCGCATCGCGTTTCGTGGTGAAAAAGACCCATCTGCCAGCTTTGAAATAGACCAAATAACCGGCAACTTCATCTTCAATAGCGGATTGAATCAATACCGCGAAGAAGAAACCACCAAAAATCTGCCACCTGAGGGCGAATTGGAAGGGTTGGCATTTAAAGCGCTGGAACAGTTTGGCCTAAATGCAGATATTAAACAGTTAGAAATCGAACATGTCGGCGGCCTCAACATGGGCGTGACAGACGGTTCAGGCGGTACGCTCATTTATGAAAAATTGAAAACCGTGCGATTTAATCGCGTGTTGGGTGACATCCCTGTGAATGGCGAAAGCCGTCTAGTGATGCACTTTGGTCAAGACGCCGCGCTATCGGGTTTGATTTATCAACTACCCACCATTGAGCAAGCACGCCCATTGCCAACTGACTTGGTTGAAGAGCCTGAGTTCATGAAAGAGCTGGCATTAGAAGAGCTGGAAAGCATGGCCAAAAAAGCCGAGCGTTCCAAGCTAACCTCGGTCGAGCTAGTGCTTTATGACGACGGCAAAGGCGTCATCGAACCGGCTTACCACATCGTATTAGAGCGTTTTATTGATGATGGCAATCGTGACTTGGTGATGATTCCTTACGACTTCTACGTACCTGTCAGTCGCAAGCCACAAGCGTTTTTCCCTAGCATGGAAGTGGCGGCTGTTTCACCAGAAAATGGGAGCGGTACTGGGAAAGTGGAAAGCACGGTTGATGAATAACATCCGTTAACATAGAGAATTTTTTCAAATGGATAATGGCTGGAGGGTGAAACCTCTGGCCATTTTTGATCTGTGGCATGGCCTGTTTTGCTCAAAATGCCTTCTTGTGGCATTTAATCAACATGACCTATAATAAGAGTCTTAAACCAGTCATGAAGGTGTTAGCTATGAAAACAGTCAGACCCATCTTAGCGGATAATGCGACGAGCATATCAGAGTTGAAAAAGAACCCTATGGCTGTTATTGAGCAGGCCGAAGGCTTTCCTGTAGCCGTATTGAATCGAAATCAACCCGCGTTTTACTGTGTTCCTGCCGACGCTTACGAATTGATGATGGATAAGCTAGAAGATATGGAGCTTGCTCAAATCGTTGAGTCACGAAAAAATCAGCCTGAAATTGAGGTCAGCATTGATGACCTATAGGCTGCTTTTCAGGCAAGATGCACAAAAAGAGTGGCGAAAGCTTGATGATACTATCAGGCAGCAGTTTAAAAAGAAGTTAATAGAGCGATTGGCAAACCCAAGAGTGGAATCCGCAAGATTAAGCGGTATGAAAGACTGTTATAAGATCAAGCTACGCAGCGCAGGCTATCGGCTAGTCTATGAAGTAAGGGACAATGAAGTCGTTGTATCGGTTGTCGCTGTAGGGAAACGAAATCGCAATCAGGTTTATAAGATTGCGCTGAAACGGCTCTAATGGAGCTGGTTCTGTTTCGCGGCGGCTAAAGCTAAAGTCGGTTAATTTTCTCAATAGTATTAATTTCGAATTATTACGCATAATCCGGATTCCAATCATATGCTTGCCGTGACTTCGAAATTTATTTTATGGACATTGCTTAAATTGACTTTGTGTTTTGCTTGCCAAAGATCGTAATTGTCTTGCATTGCTAGCCAGCTTTCAGGGCTTCTGCCAATAGCTTTCGATAAGCGTAATGCCATCTCAGGTGAAACGCCACTTTCGCCTTTAATGATTCGACTTAAGGTGGAGGCTGCAACATCTAGCTGCTTAGCCAAGTAGCGACAGCTATAGTTAAAAGGC
>DFOV01000388.1 GCA_002376965.1 Gammaproteobacteria bacterium UBA3532 | reverse complement strand
GCTTCACCTTTCTTATTTTCCATCGCATCAAGAATAAAGGTCTGGTTACCTGCTGGCGTCATTAACTCCAGCTGATCCCCCACGCCGAATTTATTCTTAACCTCAATCATCAACCAGCCATTACCGCTAGCATCAATATCAATCTCACCAACGAATTTTTGCTTGTTAGCAACAGAGCTGCCATTCAAGTAGTTTTGATATTCATCATGTACATGACGGCGATAGAAACCTTCGGTGTAGCCTCGGTTAGCCAGGTTTTCCAGCTGATCCATTAACTTCATGTCAAAAGCCTTACCCGCCGCCGCATCATCAATTGCTTGACGATACACCTGGGCCGTTCGTGCAGTATAGTAATGCGACTTGGTTCGCCCTTCTATTTTTAACGAGTGAATCCCCATATCGGCAAGACGCTTAACATGCTGGACGGCGCGTAGATCTTTGGAGTTCATGATATAGGTGCCGTGCTCATCTTCCTCAATCGGCATAAACTCACCAGGACGAGCCATTTCCTCCAATAAATAAACCCCACTAGACTGGTCGCGTTCAGCCTGTTCGATACGCACAGGACTAACTGGGTTTACATCACCTGTCGCATCTTCCTCTGCCTGATAGGTTTTATATCCCCATCGACAGGCATTGGTACAAGTGCCTTGGTTTGGATCGCGATGGTTAAAATAGCCAGACAGCAAGCAGCGCCCTGAATAAGCGATGCACAGTGCACCATGCACAAAAACTTCCAGCTCCATATCAGGACACTGCTGGCGGATCTCTTCAATTTCATCCAAAGATAATTCGCGTGAAAGAATAATCCGCTCTACGCCCATGGTTTCCCAAAAACGAACCGAAGCAAAGTTAACCACATTGGCCTGAACCGATAGGTGAATCGGAATCTCAGGCCACTTTTCACGAACCATCATAATAAGACCGGGATCAGACATTATCAGCGCATCTGGTTTCATATTTACCACTGGCGCCATGTCTTTAAGGTAGGTTTTGACTTTGGCATTGTGAGGCGCAATGTTACTAGCGACATAAAATTGCTTACCTCGTTCATGGGCATAATCAATGCCCTGTTTCAATCGCTCCAGATTGAAGTCATTATTGCGAACACGCAAACTATAGCGCGGTTGACCCGCATAAACCGCATCGGCACCATAGGCATAGGCATAGGTCATATTTCGGAAGGTGCCGGCTGGGGACAGCAATTCTGGCTTCATAATACCTCACTCACCAAGTCATCAAAAATCAGCGCGGCATTTTAGCATAATCGTATAGTTTTTAGTCGATAATTTTAGAGACTGCTTCTCGTTTATTTATAGAGCTTTCACACTGATCGCATGATTTAATCAGTTTAAACATTTCATGCAACTAGCTATAATCTTACTATGATTCCAAATTTGGTGATTAATCATGCACACATTGACAGCAAATGATGCGAAACGTAATTTTGGTGAATTGCTTCTTAGCGCCCAACGAGAACCCGTTAAGATTAGCAAAAACAGTAAAGATGCCGTAGTGGTCATGTCTATTAAAGATTATGAGGAGCTAGAGGCAATGAAAGCTGACTACCTTAGGCATTACTTTGAGTCAGCAAGACAAGACCTGGCGCAAGGCAACGTGGTTGATGGTGAAGACTTCATAAACGCTTTGTAATTCACTTATGCTAAAGAGTAAATACAAGCTAAGTACATTGGCGCAATCCCATTTACGAAGAATTAAAAACTACACACTTAAGCATTTTTCTGACAAGCAGTGGCACAGCTACAAAAGTACGTTGTCAACAGGATTTCAGATGCTTGCTGACAATCCTGAAGTTGGTAGAAGTTGTGATGATATATACCCAAACGGATTTTACTTTCCTATCGGTAGACACACAGCTTACTATACAAAAGAAGATGGCTTCATTTTGGTTGTAGCTGTGCTCGCCCAGTCACAATTACCACAAAAACACATCAGATAAGAGACATACCCTAGAGCCTATTTATCTTTCATTTATCGCCTCTGCTGTCAGTAGTCCATGTCCGTTCGGTCTTGACCACCCATAAAAGCGCCGACGCTCTAAACTTGGCCACAGAGAGAAACAATTCGCTGCTCTGCTCTACCCGTTGTCATATGTTAAGCAACGCGCTCCAAGCCAGAGCGTCCAAACCAATAGCCATTGCACTCATCATCGGCACAGGCTCTGGCAATATCGCTATTCATCTCGATAGCATTAGCCAGCGTTTCAACAATAGATTTAGTATTGCTGAGCGATGGGCTGATTCTCATCCAGGTAATTCCCAACGCCTGCATATCGCGCCATTCAGACAACAAATTGTAGCTGTGGCCAGACTGGGTTTGAATGCCATTAATATTTAGAAAGCGCTGCTGCTCCTGACTTTCTAACGCTAAACCCTCAGGGTACTCGCCACAAACTAACTGACAGCTATCCTTTGGCAACTCGTGATGTCTGGCAGTAAAACAGCGCGCTGAATAAGCCAAAGGGACCTTACCCCAACTAAAGACTTCTGTATTCGCCTTGTCCGCCACCTCGGGGGAAAGCCCATTCAACAAAGCGCTAAGCGATTGTCGCGTTATTTCATAGGGCATAACCCAGCCCTGAGCCCCTAAAGCCAGCATCTTTTCCACGCTGCGGTGGTTATACAAGTTGAGCATCGCCCCAGCAATAAAGGGAGTCTGGCTTTCGCTGCAAAACTGCACCGCCCCATAGTCGTTGGCTTCAACCATAAAACCATGCTCGGCCTGACACAGTTTTTTAAGTTGAGATAGCTCCGAAGCGGCTTCGATTAATGTCATGGTAGACAGGCAAACCTGCTTACCACTCGTGGTTAGCTGTTGCGCTATCTCCAGCCAATCCTCTAAACGCAGTTCACGTCGCTTACTACATACGGTTTCACCAAGGTACACCCGCTCAACCGGCAACTCGCTGACTTCATTGTAGAAGTCAAAAACCTGCTGTTTTTTCCAATAATATTGGATAGGCCCAAGAGAAATTTTGACCATTATTGCCACTCCCGCTCGTAAGCTCCCAGGGTAGTTTGACCACCTTCAGCAACAGTAGCCAAGCTAGCAGTCCAACTGGGCTGCACGACAAAAGGTTGGTTACTTTTGGCAGCATCAATGGCCTGCCGCCAGATACTCACCACTTTGGCAATATAAGCGGGACTGCGTTGACGCCCTTCCAGCTTGATCGCTACAACCCCCATATCGATTAGCTCGGGTAGCAGTGCCATCGAGTTTAAGCTAACAGGCTCTTCAATAGCGTGATAAGTCTTATCATTGGCGATAAAGCGCCCTTTACAGATCACTGGGTATCCAGCGTTCTCATCAGCCTCAAAACGATCAACCAACATATCACCTAGCCAAACCTCAAGCTGATCTCCCGTGTTTTTCCAGGATACGTGGCTAGCGGGCGAGCAAGCGCCACAAGTATTGGGTGATGCCCCTGCGACATAAGATGAAAGAAAACAGCGACCTTCAGCCATGATGCAAAGACTACCAAACCCAAATACTTCCAATGGCACAGGAGACGCACTGGCTAATTGGGCTACTTGTTTAGCACTTAGAACTCTGGGGAGAACTGCTCGCGCTATCCCGAAGTTCTCGGCGTAAAATGTCAAAGCCCCAAGGTTGGTAGCAGAGCCTTGAACCGATAGATGGCGATGAAGAGTGCTATGCCGCTGTGATGCATACTCTAAAACACCGATATCTGCAGCAATAATTGCATTAACTCCAAGATCGGCAGCCATATCCACAGCCCTTTGCCAAGCGGACCAACGCGCGGTTTGTGGATAGGTGTTGATGGCAAGGTAGACCCTTTTGCCTTTGCTCCGAGCATAGTTGAGCGCCTTGGAGGCATTCTTATCATCGAAATTTAAACCCGCAAAATGGCGCGCATTCGTTTCATCTCGGAATCCGATATAAATGGCATCTGCACCATTATCAACCGCTTTCTTAAAGGCGGGCCAACTTCCAGCAGGGCTAACTAATTCCAACGACGCTCTCCTCTTGAGTACTCCATCATGCCGATGGCCGCCCCTTGCCCGCCGTGCCGAGCCAGGTTGTCCGTGATCGCATTCATCACTGGCCACTTTTTCTCACACCAGACAGGAGCCAATAATATGTGCCGAGCTGCCGTTGCAGTTACACGGTGATAACAAATCGCTGGCGGTGTATGACGGATTAGCTCACAAGCGATATCGACATAGCGCTCTTCGCTCCAAGGGATGTACTCTCCGCCACGCCATTGGTTCGCTAATAGACTGCCTTTCACGACATGAAGCGGATGCAGTTTTAGCCCATTCGTTCCCAGCGACAAAGCGTCACGCAGCGATGCAAAAACATGCAGTTCATTTTCACCAGGCAGCCCAACAATCAGGTGAGTACATATCGATATATCCGCTTGCTGTAATCGCCTGACCGCATCCTCATACTCACGCCAGCCATGACCACGGTTGACTCGCTCAAGTGTCGCATCATTAGACGATTGCAGTCCCAGCTCTACCCACACTTCATGCCCTTGAGCTTTATACTCACTTAATAGTTCGATAACTTCGTCTGGGACACAGTCCGGCCGAGTGCCGACCGAAAGGCCAACCACATCGTGCTGCTGTAGGGCGCTATCATAGCGGTGGCGTAACACATCTACCTCATCATAGGTGTTAGTGTAGGCCTGAAAATATGCCAGGTACTTCTTGGCACCGGTTCTTAGTTGGACAACCTTCTGTCCATCCGTCACTTGCTGCACAATATTGGGTTGTGAACGGCTATTCGGGCTGAACGAAGCATTATTGCAAAAGGTGCAGCCACCAATGCCCTTACTGCCATCACGATTAGGGCAGGTAAAACCCGCGTGCAGCGCCAGCTTATGGACTTTACAGCCATAGCGCGCTTTTAATTGGTCGCCAAAAGAGTGGATATAGTGATTTAAGTGCATCTCGCCATATTAGCGAGATAGCTCAGATAAGCTTTGTCTGAGATCAAGGCTTTATCCAGGACAAGAAATCAAAAAGCCACCCGAAGGTGGCTTTGCAATTGAACTAACTATTAGATTGGGTTTAGAAGGTTACATCTAAGCCAAAACTAACCGTCATAGTTTCTGATGTACCGGATGACTCAACCCGAAAAGCTTCAGGAGCTGGACTCAATCCAGTGAGATAACCACCAGTATATTCACAGGTGAAACCATTGGCTGTAAAGGTTGAACCTACCAAGTTACATGTCAGTAACTCTACTTCTTCAATATTTTCGAAACGAAGCGAACCGTGGGTCGCATCAGCAATGTCAACATGGATGGTCAGAGAAGCATTACCAAAGCGCATCGCAGACGCATCCATATAGACTTCACCCGCTCCATTTTCACCGAGCGATAGTACTGTTGCATTAGCCGCCCCTACCAATGCCAGGGTCGCGACCATCATCGAGGATTGTTTGATTAATTTACGCATAGTCTTGTACCTTTTATTCATCTTGTGGGAACCTCGGCCTCGTGGCCGAGGTGTCTCATTGTTACTTTAGCTGCGTGCGATTAGAGGTCACTGATCTCGGCATTGCTGCTGCCGCGCCAGAACACATTTTTCTTACCGCATTTTGCAAAGTGATTACCCGATGAATAAGGAGCTCCAGCTTGAGTCACATCAGGCTCCCATCCAGGACCGTTAGTGATGTAAGACTTAACTTCAAACCAACCATCGACTGAGTTTGAGCAATCCATCATCACATCCAGCAGCCACATATGTGGACCGTAGGTATTCAAGTTAGAGATACCGTAACCATGAGTTTCATAAGTTTCGGTCATGCCCCAGCCAGCAGCAGTTGCAGCATCTACAGTCCAAGATAGTGCCGTACCTTCTGCGTTTGGCACCTGACCAGCTTGTACACCATACCAATCAAGATGCGTGTCATTTAGCTGCCAAGCATACTCGCTAGGTTTAGTCTCCTGTTTACGAGAGTTACGATATTCAATACCTAATGAACAATCGTTACCAGCAGTATTGTTAGAACAGTCGCGTCCGATAGAAGATGCGTAGCCATGGTCGATACCACCGCGGATGAACATATCCTGACCAGATTGAGTTACACCGTAAATCATAACAACTGTGCGTTGTAGACCACCAGTATCACCGCCGTCGCCATCGCCATTGCCATTATCCGGAATCGGAGTACTTACTTTCTGGTTGCGATGAATCGCCATTGAGTCTTCGGCGCCAACTACAAAATTAGCGGTACCATCACCATTTACGTGAACAACATTACCAGTACAGCCAGTGCCGTCTTCAGTCAGCTCGCCAGATATAACATCACAGTAGTCACCTTCTGACATTGCGGTTTGATACCAACGATTGATTTGTGAACCCTGCTGATTGACAGCAACAAAGCCATTCCCACAGCGTCCGAAGGCCAAAGTGCCGGGCTCTGACTGCCAGTCGGTTACTTTCCAGCAATCATTTACAGCATTACGCCAACCAACCATATTGGCAATTTGACGCCAGCGATGCTCACACATCCAGCCGCCGCTCGCACCAACGTTATCCCAGTTGCCTGAACGCGGAGTGAAACACTCTACACCGTTGGTGTTACCATTGGTGTCAGATGGTGGCCCAATCCAGTCGTTAACATCTTTCATTTTGCCGTCTTTCCAGGTGATGTTGCGCACCCAGTCATAGCTCGACATGATTTTTGGATAGCCATAAGGCCACGCCAGCATAGCGACGTTACCGAGTTTATATTTGGCATCACCACTATAGAAGGTCAACACGCCTGGTGTACCGCTGCTGTTGTAGCTACCAGCACCATGTCCGCGTTGATTGTCATGGTTGTCAGTGAAAACGACAGATTTGTAGCTGGTATTTTTGGCAGCGTTACCGAAATCCTGTATATCACCATAGCGAACGATATCATTAACGATTTTGCCGTACTCGAAGTCTGTCACGTTACCATTTTGGTGATAGTGCCACTCTTTGATCGGCTCATCGCCACCCATATCGATAACTTCCTGGAAGATGTATGGGCTGCCATTTAAACGAGAAATGATTCCGGCGATATCGTCTTTATGCATATGTTTTGATGCATCAAAACGGAAGCCAGCGACACCCAGACTTGTCAGGTAGTTCAGGTAGTTAGCGATCTTCTGTTGTGTTGATGGGTTGCCAGTGTTTAAGTCCATCAAACCTGACAAGTAGCAGTTCTGCACTTGCCAAGCGTTGCTGTAGTCGATATCGCCACCACAATCGGCGTGAAAATCAGAAGGGTCTAAGCCGGGGAAGCCGCTGGTGTTGGAACAATATTGAGAGCCACCACTGCCAGTACGACAACCTGCTCCAGTTCCTGTCATGTGGTTAATCACCGCATCGACGTATATGCCCACACCAACTGCATTACAACGCTGAACCATATCAATGAACTCAGCTTCAGTACCACTGCGGCTATTCAAGCTATAACTGACTGGCTGATAACGCTGTGCCCAGGAGTGTGACCACGTACCAGGTGCAGCCCAAGATACATCAGGGTAGCCATACATCACCCTGTGCTCATTCGGTGGCGAAACCTGAACTGCAGAAAAGCCTTTGGGCCCGAGGAAGTCTTCACACTCTTGAGCGACATCAGCGTGGCGCCACTCAAAAAGGTGAACAAATGCGGTGCGAGCCTCTTCGCCCGCCGCGGTAGGTGCTTGTTTGTTCATAGCATCGATATCGGTAACCGATGCCACATTCTGAGTTTCTTTTCCGGCCAAAAATGATTGAGCTGCCATATAAGAAGCTTCACTGTGCTGCATCACAGTTTGTTTTGCTTCAGGTGCTTTATCAACGGAAACTACATCGGGTTGGGTATTGGTCTGCCCACAGCCCGCCAACATAATGGCTGAAGCTATTGCGGTACCGGGCAAAATATTTTTTTGCAAAACAAGGGAGGATAATTTTGTTTTTCGCATTCTGGTCTCCAACGACAACTTAGTAAATGACTAAATGAGGTTGGTAAGTCCTGCTACACGAGTGTCAACGACACGCAGAAGTTGCAAAAATCTAAAGGTTCAACTTCAATTCCTATAAAGGTGCGTCCAATGCGGGGAGACAGGTTGATACGTTGCTCAAACACCAAAAAACGACAGAGTCAGTCTCATGGTTATCTGTGCATTTGATTGGTCGTTGCCAACAACATTGCCTTCAAATTTGAAGTCAATATAACAACACACATCTCTAAATTTTTTATAAATGCTCTAGCTATATATTCCGGCGACTGGCTCATATTTAGTCGTTTTTATAACCAAACTATGAATCAGTTCACAATTCAGCATATAACAGGTTGCAAAAATTGCAAGTATTAAATCGCACAAATGTGTGATTTATTTGCTCTGATATAACAAACATTATGACCAGAACACCACTACTCACATTGTAAGAAAACCAATACTTACTTTTGGGCCGACTATTACTTGTTGTTAATCCAATTGTTTTGGTGCACCAATATAAAATCCTTGGGCTCCATCAAATTGTAATTTTCTAATCATGAGCCAATCCTTTTCTTTTTCTGTCCACTCAGCAATCACTTTCACCCCTAAACCATGAGCAATTCCAACCATCGAGTGCAAAAACAGTTGATTGTCTTTATTTTCATGGATATTAGTGATGAAGCTGCCATCAACCTTAATAAAGCTTACCGGTAACTTTTGAATATGCTTCAATACATCGACACAGATACCATAGTGTTCGAGCCCAATCTGCGAACCACAGGTTTTCAATCCATGAATAAATTGCTCGGTTAATGAAATATTCTGCTGTGCGCCATACTCACTGACTTCCACCAACACTCGATGCGCTAATTCAGGATGGATTGCCAGTAAGCCAATAAATTTCTCAATAAAGCCAGGCGTGCCCAACGAATGCGCTGAAACATTAACCGCCAACCGCGGCATGGCCTCCCCTGCATCCCATTTCTTTTGCAAGTGATCAAGCACCATCTCCAAAGCCAAATAATCAAAGTCAGCAATCAACCCCAATCGCTCCGCCATAGGAATGAAAGCGTTAGCGGGAATAAGCTTTTCGTCCAAGTGCTTAACTCGAGCCAGGCATTCGTAAAACAACGGTCGATCTTCGCGACAGCTTCGGATTTCCTGGTAATAAAGACAAATATCGCGGTTATCAATAGTGGTTTTAATAATATTGTGCCAGTCGAGCTGCGAGTGAATTTCTTTGGGCTCGTCATCCTGCTCGGTTTTCAACAGGTACCAGCCATTGACCCCACCAATGCTCACCGCGCGGCTCAGTGCATTATCAGCTGCAGCCAGCAGGCTTTGCATGTCTACCTGATCCTGGTACGTAGCCAGCCCCAAGTGGCCAACATCGATACCAAGCCCTTTCACGTTCAACTTTTCCAGCTCATCACAGAGGTTCTTAGCAAACATTTCACCCTCTTCAGGGCTGGAAGACGGCAGGATAATACCAAAATCCGCACCACGAACACGTGCCACCACCGAGTTTGAATAAGGTTCGGTCGCAATACGCAGCAACGAGGCGATACGCAGTAATAAATGGTCTGCCGCACGGTAGCCTTGCGACTGGTTAAAGGCGACAAACTCCTTGATACGAAAAAACGCCAGCACACCATAGTGATTTTCGGTACTTAACAAATGGGTTAAGCGCACATCAAAGCCCTTACGGCTCCATAGATCCGTTACCGGATCGGTATAGGATTCACGCCGCATCTCTTCAGCATATTCACTCAGCTCGGCAATCGACGTCTCCATTTTGTGTGACATACGGTTCATTGAGCGGATCACACTTTCAAACTCATGAATAAATGAATTGGTATCCAACTTATCGAAACGATGCTGGCTGATGGCATTGGCTTGCTTTTCGATTTGCTTCAATGGCGATAGTAAATAGTGAATTAATGCAATCAAGCTACCGATAGCGATCACGACGATGCTAAGGGATAGCCAGAATAACTGGCCAGCGTTATCCCACAGTTTTCGGTAGGCATAGCCAGGATGACTGCTGACTGTTAGCACCCCCATTTGCTGCCATCCACTGGTGATCACCGTTTCAGCATCAGGCACATCCAAAGGCAGCAAGTGGGTAAACCAACCTGGAACACCGGATAAGCTCAGCGTATTGCTACGTTCCAGAATAGTTTCTCCTTCCATCGACACCAGCTTTATCGTTGCGTAGTAGCCGCGGTCAAACACCACATCCACCATCGAATTGAGCATCGCTTCATCGCCAGTGGCGATCAGCGGTGTAATTGCCAACCCCAGGCTGGTGGCAGTATCCTCAGCATGGGTTTTCTGCTGCAGCCGCAGATAGTTTCGGGTATTGGTGACACTGCTAAAAAAGCTGCCTGTCGCTATGGCAATAAATAGCACGCTAATCAATACAATAAGCAGTCTGGATAAGTTCATGTCACAACCCCTGTTGCATACGTTTAGATAAATCGCTCCACATTTCCATTTCAGACGACTGTCCTAGTCGCTTCCCCTTACCCCGCTCTTTTGCCAACCATAATCCTTGACCATTGAAACTATAGATAGGAACCAGATCAGGGCGTTTGTTACCCGGCTTGATATCACCATCAAGGTTATCCAGGACCAAAGGAATGGCAGAAGGTGTGGGGTAATAGGTAAGTACCATATGCGCTTGATTAATTTTCAGCGCTTTAACATAGGTAATTCTTAGCTTCTTCTCGTCGACACCAAGTGAAACGAGTGAAAAATATTTAGCGATCGAAAAATCTTCACAATCGCCCGCACCAATAGATGTGAATTCGATGGGTGTTGCCCAGTAATCGGCCTTTCTCCAGACTTCTTTGTCATTCTTGAACTGAAGCTGATTAAAAAACTGATTAACCACATTAAGCTTTTCTAAGTCATCCAAGGACTGGCTGGTTAAAAACAGCTGCTGCCAATCACGAAAACGCCGAAAAGCCTCTTCGCCATAGCGCTCTCGCACCAGTTGCTGACGCTCGTTACTAAAAAACTCCGCCGGATCGAAATCACTCGATCCCGACGTCAGGACGGGTATAAGCAACAACAGGGCAAAAGTTAAAATACGGCGTAACAAGGAAAACTCGATCTCTCAATAACACTCTGACTACTAATTGTAGGAGAACATTTGGCTCTTGCCGAGAAAGGAGGCAAGAGCGTTGCATTGCGTAAGCCCCATATTTGGTCTATATCTTGATAAGTTAAAGTGTCAGACTTTTAGAATGCCAGAATTGCCACAACATGGCGTGACTATCATTGCGAAAATCAAAGTTGCAAAATTCAAACCAGCCAATAACGCTGATACAACATTTCTCATGGCGCTACTTTGTTGTATGGCTACTGTTGCTCACCACGCTTTGTCCACTCTCGAAAGCTTCTAATCCGAAATATTCGGCACATCCATACCTGATTTTAGAAACAGAGCGCAGTTACCCTCTGGGAAAATACATTGAGGTATTCGAAGATACCACAGCCAGCCTCAGCCTTGCACAAGTACAAGCAAAGTGGCATGAGCATGCTAAACGCTTTGATCAAGACCACCTGTCCTTTGGTATAACCGACTCGGCTTACTGGATAAAGATTGCTGTTGAAAACCGTAGCTCAACATCTGACTGGAAGTTGGTACAAGAATTTAACAACATTCATCATATGACGCTATACCGGCCTGACCAAACCTCTAACACCTACACGCCTTATCAAACAGGCAGTTTGGTTCCGATAGAGCAACGAGAACTACACAGCCATCAGTTGTTGTATATGCTCGCATTACCCGCGAATGAGTCGAAGGTTTACTACCTGCGTTTTGAAAGCGCAGCCCCTATGCACATCAACCTGGCATTGAAAGATGACAGTGCGTTTCACCAGAGTGCTCTATTTACATCGCTTTGGAGTGGATTGCTCTATGGCAGTTTATTGGTCGTGATAGCCTTTAACACGTTAATTCTACTGTTTCATTTTCGCCGCCATCACCTATGGCTTATCAGCTTTTTGATCAACTTCTCAGTCGCCATGTCTATATACGATGGGCTTTTTGTCTACCTTTTACCGCTGGCCAGTGTCTGGACAGTCACTAAGTTGCTACCAATAGCAGCAACCCTTGGCGTAATATCGATCAGCCTGTTTATTACTAATGAAGGCTTTACCAAAATAACAGCCACTCCGATAACCAAAGCGCTATTTGCGACTATAGCCCTGCTCTGTCTAGTAACGCTTTGGGCACTGATAACTGATTATTCAATTTACGCCCAATTATTCTACCCTTTGGCTATTATCTGCTTTTTACTATGCATAGTGCGCTACCGCCAACAGTCCAAGGAGTTCGCAGAAGAGGGAGGCGAAGAAGAAGCAAAAGCCACATCGGCCCAACGCTTTATATTCATAGGGTTAGGAGGCTTCGTTGCAGGATCGATTATTCAGATTGCTGTCAACCTTGGGGGGATCCATGAAGGTTGGCTAGCCGTGCAAGGCGTGCGTACAGGTATCCTGTTCATGGCCATTTGCTTTTCAATTTCAGTGTTAGAGTTTCCTACCTGGCTTAGAACCATTAAGCGTAAAACGGAGCAAGCCCTAACCGACTCCCAAAGGCAACTGTCAGCTATATTTAATCATTCGACCCAGTTGATTCTCATCACCACTAGGGATGGCAAACTCATCGAGCTTAATTCTACTGCCAAAGCCTATATTGCCAAATATAGCCACGAGCCGGTTGAGTTTATTTACGATATTCCGCCGCTCACCCAAGTCCCAGAGCTCAAAGAGAAGCTGCTCTCGAACATCGAGCAAGCGCTAGCTGGGCTCCCCAGCCAGATGGAGTTGTCTTTTACCCCTAAAGGCGAAAAAACGATATGGTTGAATGCGGAATTTACGCACTTTTTTTCCGCAAGAAACAATGAACCACTTATCGTTATTGAAGCATCGAATATTACGACGATCCGTCAAGCTGAACGAGATATCAAACGCGTCTCTCAAATCGTTGCCAGCAAAACTGATGAGCAGCTTTTTCAGTCAGTAACTGAAGTGCTATATGACATATTCCGG
Source organism: Gammaproteobacteria bacterium UBA3532 (assembly GCA_002376965.1). Lineage (GTDB taxonomy): Bacteria > Pseudomonadota > Gammaproteobacteria > Enterobacterales > UBA3532 > UBA3532. The sequence goes on along the minus strand of DFOV01000388.1, from coordinate 8,602 downwards.
GTCGACTACGTTTTCATTGGGCTACTTGATAGTGATGAAGCGAGCTCAGTTACCACCAAAGTTCTTTGCGCCCAAGGAAAAATCGTACCCAACATACAATATGACCTAAAGGACACCCCCTGCACCAATGTAATGGGCCAGAAATGCTGTGTCTACCCAACGGCAGTCCAACGTCTCTTCCCCAAAGACGAACTGCTAAAGGATATGAATATCGACAGCTACATCGGTAGCCCCATATTTGACCAGGCAGGTAAACCTCTCGGGATTCTGGTTATGCTGGATAGCAAACCGCTCAAAGACAGGTATCACGTTGAGGAGCTCATGCAGATCCTGTGCTCCAGACTGGGAGCCGAGCTTGACCGCTTGGCCGCCAAAGCCGAACTCGAACGACAAAAAAAGGCGCAAAGTGAAATCATAGACGCCATCAAAGATGCGGTGATAACCATCGATCAGAAAGGAATCATTATAAAGTTTAATGATATAGCTCCAGCCATGTTTGGCTACACGCCAGAAGAGCTGCTCGGGCAAAACGTTGCGGTACTGGTTCCAGATGAACACGCGATGCACCACGACCAATACATAAAAAACTATATGGATAGTGGCATCCGACGATTTATTGGAGTCAGCCGTGAACTAATGGCCAAGAAGCTATCTGGTGAGCTGATTCCAGTCCATATTATGGTGGTAGAGCTAACACCAGACGGGCAAGGACAGAAGCGCTTTATGGGCTTTATTCGCGATCTCAGTCAGTTCAAACTTCAAGAGAAACAACTTCGTCAGTCACAAAAAATGCAGGCCTTAGGTAAGCTGACGGGCGGGATTGCTCACGACTTTAACAATCTACTAGGTGCAATCCAAGGCTATTGTGAGCTATTGCAAATGAGGGCAGAACTCTCGGAGAAAGAATCGAAATATCTAAAAGAAATACAAAAAGCCACCCTACGTGGAGCCAATCTCACCAAGAAGCTGTTGTCATTCAGCAAATCCAAGGCAGTCCAGTCGCAACCTGAAGATCTCAACCGTTTGTTATCTGATTCGCTGGATATGTTAAAAACCACCCTCACTCCAAGTATCAATATCTGGCTATACCTGGCCTCAGAGCCATGCCCTGTCGCGCTGGATAAGAATGATTTTAATGATGCCATTGTTAACCTATGTATCAATGCCATGCATGCCATGAAAGGTGCGGGCGATATCAGCATTACAACCAAGCACCTTACATTACATGATGACAATGATGCTCGTCCCCTAAACCTCACACCTGGTGACTATATTAGTGTTATCGTCGCCGACAACGGCTGCGGCATACCTGCCGAAACCCTCGAACGTATCTTTGAACCATTCTATTCAACCAAAGGTGACGATGGCACAGGATTGGGCCTAAGCCAAGTCTATGGATTTATGCAACGCACCAAGGGAACGGTTCAGGTGGTATCCGAAGAAGGCCAAGGCTCCAGCTTTATACTCTATTTCCCTGTTCAGTCAGCAGGCGAGCACACAGAACAGCCGACAAGTGATAGCGAAGTAAAGCGCAATATTAAATTGCATAATGAAAAGATCCTTGTCGTTGATGATGAGCCAGCCTATCGCGAGCTATGCCAGGAATTATTGGAAAAGCGAGGCTACCGTGTCTTGATCGCTCAAAGTGCTAAGCAAGCGCTGAGTATACTAAACGAAACCTCCGTCGATGCGGTAATTAGCGACATCATCATGCCGCATATGAGTGGTTATGAGCTCGCTCAGGAAATTATCGCCAACCATCCAAACACCAAGATTCTGTTCATGAGTGGCTATAGCCGTATTCAGGACCAAGATGTTGGCGAGCTTGAAGAGCTGGTTAGAAACAAGCTGCTTAAACCCTTCACTGCCCAACAGCTATGGGACAAACTCCAAACGCTCTTTAAATAAGAGAATTAACCTCTCCTGGACACCAGAGCCTGTTTATTTTTCATTTACCGCTTCTGTTTGGCGATAAATGAAAGATAAACAGGCTCTAAACCTACTGGACTGGTCTATAGTTTAAAAAACAATCATCTTATTTAGGCGTCTCCACTGATTATCCATGCATGTGCTCGGCGACGTCTTACCGCAGATGGGTACAGAAACAGAGAGGCCAACATGAAAAAACTCCCCATGCTACTACTATCTAGCTGGAGCCTGAGCATCATGGCAGATGACGCCATTTTTGACATGGATATGGATGAACTGTTTGAACTTCAGGTTGATAGTGTGGCAACAGCCACTCCGACCCTATCACGTAAGCGCCCCGCGTCGACGACAACCATAACCCAACAAATGATCCGAGATTCCAGTGCACGTAGTTTGTTTGAGCTCCTTGAGATCTATGTTCCTAATTTCCATTACATGCGCCACCATTGGGAGGCCATGCACATGGGGCTACGCGGCATCATGAGTGACAGGGATGATAAGTATCTGCTGCTGGTAAATGGGCGCTTGATGAATGAAAAAACCCATTTCGGAGCCCTTAGCGAGCGAGATTTACCTATGATGGGGGATATTCGACAAATCAATGTGGTGCGCGGGCCTGGTTCAGTGGTATATGGCCCTGGTGCTGTGGCGATGGTCATCGATATAAAAACAGACAACTATCTGACCAATGACGAAGATGAGGTTATTTTCAAGGTAGGTGGCGTCGAAGAGTTTCAGTCACTTGAGCTAAAAAAGTCCATTACGCTAGGGGCTAAAGAGGGATTCTACTTTTATGCTGGCATCAGTGACTATCAGGGCGCAGACAATGACGATGCGCCATTGGTCTACGGCAACTCAGACACTACAACCTGGGGCGACCCCATCGAATCCGGCCAACCCAGCAATATTGGTCACCCCAACGACCATGAAGCGTATCGCGGTATTCCCAAAGTGAAACTGCACGCTAATTACACCAACAACAACTTTGATGCCTGGTTTCGCTACACTAAAGGTGGCGAAAAGCTCACCTGGTCGCATAAGGTTTTGGCACCACAACCCGATGGATTTCGTGGCAATGATCCGGAAACACGTGATCCCTGCGTCTTTTTATCTGGAGCCGAACTCGCCTCTTGCCGTCAAGCCAACCCCGATGTTGAGCCCTATGACCCAGAAAGGATCGTGGGGATTGATGATAGCGCCGAACAAGGCGTGGGATATCAGCAGTGGTCAATGGCTCTCGACTATAAACAGATTTTCGATCAACACCTTTGGTGGGACTACCGCCTAAGCTTTGATCGCTTCGACTATGAACGAATTCAGTTTAGCAACCAAAACTACACTAATAATCCGCCTGAGTCTTATCAAGAAGACGAGCTTCAGCTTAAAGCATTGATGAATTATCAACCTAACGAATCTCATGCTATCGCTTTTGGCCTGGAATACAGTAATGAACGTTTTGGCAGGAAGAGCCCCGGGTTTCCTAACAGCAATCCACGCTCTTTCACCCTGGGTAAAGCAATGCCGAAATGGAACTCGCAAACATACAGTTTGTTACTCGAAGAACAGTGGCAAATGAACGACTGGTTAACCCACTTCATCGGCATGCGCATCGATAAAGATGAATACACCCGCCGCATGTATTCACCGCGGCTGGCGACGGTCGCAACGCCAGATGACAAGAACACATACAAGTTGATCTGGAGCCGTTCGGTTCGTAAGAACTTTGCTGAAGAACTATTCCAACGCGAAAGACAAAATGGCACCTCGAATCCCGAAAAGCTGGAAAGCCTGGAGCTGATTTATGAAAGACAAGCCAATCAGAGCACCTTTCTAGCAGCCAGTGCTTTCTATAACAAGTTGGATGTCATTGCCTTTGACGTCACCAGCTTGACCGATAAACCTGTCGCCAAACAGCATTTCGGTGGCATCGAATTAGAAGCAATATACAGCACACAACACTGGCGAGCAGCTTTCTCCCATAGCTACACCAAGCTCGACAGCTTCGAAATTATTGAAGATGGCGCCTTCCCTCTTATCACCGCCTCTGCCTATGGCTGGGGCAATGACTTAATGAACTGGAGCGATCATATTACCAAGCTATCAGGCACTTACAAATATTCAGATAAAGTCAGCCTGGATGCTTCGTTACGCGTTTTTTGGAAATACACCGGCGCTGAAGACTGGGCTCGCTATAGCACATACTTAAAAGAGATAAATCCGAATGAGGATCAAGATGTGGATGGTGATGGCAAGCCGGATACCCGCCCCTCTACCGCCATTGTCGATCAGGGCTATGACGAGCCCTTTGGAGAAAGTGTTTTTCTCAATCTGGGGGCTAACTACAAACTCAGTGACAACACCAAGGCCGATCTACACTTCTACAACCTGATGGGGCTATTCGACGGAACCTATAATAAACGCCTGTACCTGATCAATGTCGCTAATTATCGAGAAGAGGCCCCAGCCGTTGCTTTAACCCTGACGCACACCTTCTAGTCGATGCCAAAGAGAAGGGCCTCAAAGGTCTTCCAATTACTGTTGCTTACTTGGTTCAGTCTGGCCCCTGCTATCGGTCAGGCTGCCGATCCAACCAAGGTTAAGGCGGCCTTTCTCTACAATTTTGTCAAGTTTATCCATTGGCCCCAAACCAATGAAACCAGCAATGAATTCAAGTTATGCATCTATGGCGAGCCAGCTCTATTTGAGCTCATGCAGAAGATCCCGGCTAAATCGATCCGAGGGCAGGCGTTGTTGATATTGGATATTCAGCAACCGACGCTGCTCCAACAGTGTCAGCTTGTCTATATGCGAACCCAGAACTACACAGCAACCCAGTTTATCCTGGATAACCTGTCTGCACACCCCATATTGACTGTAAGCGATGTTGATACATTCGCCAAAAGCGGTGGCATGATCGAGTTCAAGCAAAAAGAGCAAAAGTTGCGCTTTGAAATCAACAACTCTGCCGCAGAATTGGCCGGGTTGAGAATCAGCTCAAAACTGCTTGAGTTGGCACTGGAGGTATACTAGCCATGCTGTTAAAACGGCTGAACCGACTCCATATTAAACAAAAGCTTATTCTCATTATCACGGCGTCAACACTGAGCGGCCTGCTACTGATGATAGTAGGACTCACCACCTACCAGCAAACCGCCTATCGTGATCAAATGCAACGGGAAATCCGCATCCTGGCCGAAGTGATTAGCGACCGCTCCAATGCCGCCATTTTATTTGGTGATACCGAGTTGTTAACTGAAAACTTGACCAGTATGCGCTTACATCAAGCGATCATCCTGGCTTGTATCTACGATGAACATGGAGAGGTTATTGCGTCCAGCGCCCCGCGCTATAGACCTGCCACCTGCCCTAAACATACTGCTGCCAATGGCTTCTATGACAACGCCTTACACTGGACCCAGCCCATCGTGGTTGATGGCGAAGTCATGGGTCGGCTATATGTTAAGTCCCACCTGCAGTTATTGCAGGAAGAGTACAATCGCTATCTGTTTATTGGCTTGAGCATCACGGCTCTAGCTGTGCTGGGTTCTTTTATTGTTGCGCTGTTTGTACAGCGCCTGATCTCATCTCCGATACTTAACCTGGCGCACACAGCCAAAGCCATTGCCAATAACGAGGGCGATAATATTCGCGCCAGCAAAACCACCGATGATGAAATCGGTGAGATGGTCGACGCCTTTAACTTGATGCTTGATGTTATCCAGTCACGCGAACGCGAGCTAAAAGAACATCAGGACAACCTGGAAAAAACCGTCGATGAACGCACACGCAAACTAAAAATAGCCAATCAGGAACTGGAAGCTTTCAGCTATTCCGTATCCCACGATTTAAAAGCGCCACTGCGAGCATTGGATGGATTTAGTCAGGCCATCATCGAAGATTACGGCGATCAGCTTGATCCTCTGGGGCAAAATTATCTGAATCGTATTCGTTCGGCCAGTCAGCGTATGGAAAAGTTGATCGAAAGCATGCTCTATCTATCACGCATTGGCCGACAAAACATCAATATCAAAGAAGTAAACATTTCTCATATCAGCTACAAGGTGCTATCGCTGCTTCATGAAGGCGATCCCAACCGTGACATCCACACCGAAGTAGAGCCAGATATCATCGTCGACGCCGATCAGGCACTCATTGAAATCGTATTGAATAATCTCATCGGTAATGCCTGGAAATACACCTTAAAGACAGAAAAGCCGGAAATAGAAATACGGAAAGAACAAGACTATTTTTATGTTCGCGACAATGGTGCAGGCTTTGATATGACCTATGCCAACAAACTATTCGGCGCCTTCCAGCGCCTGCACAAAGATCAGGAATTCGAAGGAACAGGCATAGGCTTGGCAACCGTAGCCCGCATCGTACACCGTCATGGTGGTGAAATTTGGGCCACTGCCGAGCCGGATAAAGGCGCAACATTTTATGTTCGCCTGCCCAAGCAGTAGCGGTGAGATTGTCGCCAAGTTGCTGGAAGTTTCTTACGCAAAACGCTGTGAAATCATCCATGATAGCTTGACTGCCGCATCCTTGCGGCAGACATTTGCTACAGAAACTTCCAGCAACTTGGCGATTTATGCTCAGCACAGGCGACAAACCAGGCTGAAACCAGCTCAGGTAAATTATGCCTGTTAAATTGGCAATTGAGCGTTCACTGCTATACTCAATAGTAGGCCTTTTTGCTCATAGATTAATCAATCTACTTCGCAGCTGTTGCAGGTCTCAGACCGACAAACGCAATAGGAAAACAGAGCATGTCGGCCATCCAGGATTTATGAACGGGAAGCAAAATGAATCGAAGTGCAGGGCTGATTTTGAAAAAAGCGATCGTATTATTAGTTGAAGACAATCCGGACGACGAACTGCTAGCTATGCGGGCTCTGAAAAAAGCCAACATTAGCTGCCAGGTCGATGTGGTTCGCGATGGCCAGGAAGCTCTGGATTACCTATTTGCCCAGGGCAACTTCGCAGAAAGGAATATTGATGATCAGCCTCGAGTAGTTTTTCTCGATCTAAACTTGCCCAAAATTAATGGTATTGAGGTGCTTAAACAGGTGCGCTCAAACGACATAACCCGAAAGCTGCCCGTTGTTTTGCTGACCTCTTCAGAAAATACCAAAGATATCGAAGACGGCTACACTAACGGTGTAAACAGCTATATTAAAAAGCCTGTCGACTTCACAACCTTTATCGAACAAATTAAGCTGATGGGTGAATACTGGCTAACGGTTAACCGTATCCCTGACCACCTATCGAGGTAAACGAGTGCATCATGAGTGAACCACTGAATATACTGCTGGTTGACGACTCGGAAGACGATACATTTTTACTCATTCGAACCCTGATAAAAGGCGGTTTGAGCTTTCATCATGTCCGGGTAGATAACGAACCTGACATGAAAAAGCAACTCCAGGAACAGGCTTGGGATGTCATAATCAGCGATCATAATATGCCCTCATTTTCATCGACTGATGTGATGAGAATCATGAAGGACTACGAGGTTGATATCCCCATCATTATTGTATCCGGAATGATCCCGGAAGATGAGGCCGCCAAGGCCATGCAGGGAGGCGTTCAGGATTATATTATGAAAGACAACCTGGTTCGACTCGTTCCCGTTATCAAGCGTGAGTTGAAACAGGCCTCAGACCGCCGCGCCAGACGTATCGCCGAAAAGAGCCTCGCTCATTTAAGTGACTACGATAAACTTACCGGCCTCGTGAACCGTGAGCGCTTTAAAGTCTTACTTGAAAACACCTTATCTCTAGCTAAAACAGAAAAGCGCCGACACGGGCTGCTCTACCTCGATTTAGATCAATTCAAAATCATTAATGATTCGGTTAGCCATGATATCGGGGATGAGTTTCTTAAAGGTCTCACTCGCTCACTAAATAAGAGTATTAGAGCAACGGATACCCTGGCCCGCCTGGGTGGCGATGAGTTTGGTCTTCTTGTTGAAAATGCCACCTTGGAAGGGCTGACAGATATCGCTAACAACCTGCTGGTATACATCAACAATTTTAAAATGGCGTGGCAAGATAAGACGCTAAGCACAACCGCAAGCATAGGGGTTGTGATCATTGATGATAGCATTCAGGATGTCGATAGCTTATTGAGTATTGCAGACATCGCCTGTTATGCGGCTAAAGATAAAGGCCGTAACAGCTATCAGGTTTTCACCCACGGTGACGAGTCGGTGGCAGAATCCCGAGAGCAAATGAACTGGGCAACAAAAGTGCGTGAAGCACTTGAGAAAAACCTGTTTGTGTTATTCTGCCAGAAGGTTACGCCTCTAGCACCAGATGCTACGGGCTTTAATCAAGAATTCTTAGTTCGAATTAAAGACAATAGCGATATTATTCCCCCACCCGACTTTATTCCAGCAGCCGAACGTTTCAACCTTATGCCGCTGGTCGATCGTTGGGTGATCCGCCATGCATTTGAATATATCGATCAAGCGCTGAATGCCATTGCTCAAGAAACTGCTGACTGCTACTTTATCAACCTTTCTGGCGCCTCACTGAGTGACGAAGCATTCTTCTCCTATCTTCTGGCCCGGTTTAGAGATCATCAAATCCCGGCCCACAGAGTCTGTTTCGAAATCACCGAAACCACAGCCATTAGTAAACTTGAACAAGCCTCGCAGTTTATCCGAGAA
>DFOV01000405.1 GCA_002376965.1 Gammaproteobacteria bacterium UBA3532 | reverse complement strand
GCAAGAGCATTGACCATTGCAGAAGCTGCACCGGCACCATCTTCAGGAGGTGACGTCATGTGGTAGGCATCGCCACTCATACCAAAGCCTGTTAATTCGGCATATATCTTGGCGCCACGCTTCTTAGCGTGTTCATACTCTTCGAGAACCATAACCCCTGCACCATCACCAAGCACAAAGCCGTCGCGGTCTTTGTCCCAAGGTCGGCTAGCTTGTTCCGGCGCATCATTGCGCGTAGAAAGCGCTCGAGCAGCAGCGAAACCAGCGATGCCCAAAGGCGTACTGGCATTCTCAGCACCACCAGCAAACATAGCATCAGCATCACCATATTGGATCATGCGCGCCGCAGCCCCAATATTATGAACACCAGTGGTACATGCAGTGGTGATAGATATGTTCGGGCCTTTAAACCCAAGCATAATAGAAAGGTTACCCGCTATCATATTAATGATTGAGCCGGGTACAAAAAACGGTGAAACCTTGCGCGGGCCAGATTTCACTAACGCCTGATGATTTTTCTCGATAAAACCCAAACCACCAATACCCGAACCAATAGCAGCCCCGATACGCCCAGCGTTACTTTCGTCAATACTTAATCCCGAATCCCGATAAGCCTGGATAGCCGCACCAATACCGTACTGGATGAAACCATCCATTTTACGGGCAGTTTTGGTATCCATATAGTCGTTCGCGTCGAAACCTTTCACTGTTCCAGCGATTTTGGTCGCCACCTCAGAACAGTCAAAATGTTCAATAGCCGTTATCCCACTGACACCATTGACAATGGCTTCCCAGGATGTTTTTACATTGGGCCCAACAGGGGACAATAAACCGATGCCGGTAACGACAACACGACGTTTAGACATTTGCTCTCCTTTAGCAGGAATCTAATTAGGATGGGAATACGACCAATAGCATCAGTGCTATTGGTCTTGAAGCTTATTCTTGGTGAGAAACGATATAGTCGATCGCCGCCTGAACGGTGGTAATTTTCTCAGCTTCCTCATCCGGAATCTCAGTATCGAATTCTTCTTCAAGAGCCATAACTAACTCTACAGTGTCAAGAGAGTCCGCACCCAAATCGTCAACAAAAGACGCTTCTGCAGTCACTTCGTCTTCTTTAACACCTAGTTGATCAACAATGATCTTTTTTACACGCTCTTCGATATTACTCATTTGATTAATTCTCCCGTAATGAAGCGATGGTTTGCATCGCGGGCTTAGTTTATTGAAATCTTCCAAAGTTGCAAGTAAAAATTACCCGCATTCCCCTACCCAATTAGGCCATGTACATTCCACCGTTAATGTGAATAGTTTCACCGGTAATATAAGCAGCGCCATCTGACGCTAGAAAGTTAACTGTAGCAGCAATTTCCGTGGCCTGCCCAAGACGACCCGCTGGAATTTTAGCTAATAAAGCGTCTCTCTGAGCATCAGGTAATTCTTTGGTCATATCGGTATCGATAAAACCGGGGGCAACCACATTTACGGTGATGCCACGGTTGCCAATTTCTTGTGCAAGTGACTTAGAAAACCCTACAACACCCGCTTTAGCAGCACAGTAGTTAGCTTGGCCAGGGTTTCCACTAGCGCCAACCACTGAGCCGACATTGATAATTCGACCCCAGCGCGCTTTCATCATACCGCGCAAACACGACTTGCTGACGCGATAAAGCGAAGTAAGATTTGTATTAAGTATCGCATCCCACTCCTCAGCCTTCATACGCATCAACAGATTATCGCGCGTTATGCCGGCGTTATTTACTAGAACTTGAACGGCTCCAAAATCTTCATTGATACTCTTGATAACCTGCTCAACTGACTGGTCATCAGCGACATCTAAAGCCAGCCCTTTACCTTTGATACCATTATCAGCCAAGTATTCTGAGATATTCTCAGCCCCCTTACCTGATGTCGCAGTACCAATGACTATTGCGCCAGACTCTCCTAGCGCTAAAGCAATGGCTTTACCTATCCCACGACTGGCTCCTGTTACCAGTGCAACTTTCCCCTCTAAAGACATAAAGTGTACCCTTTATTAGTCAGTTATAAATCCATCATAGCTCGCCACATTCACAACAGGCGAGCGGCGATTAATACGTTTAATTAACCCAGCAAGTACTTTTCCTGGACCACATTCAACATAACTTTCAACGTCTTGGGTTAGCAACCATTGTACCGATTCCGCCCAACGTACAGGACAATACAGCTGGCGAACCAGAGCAGCTCGTATGGCATCAACGTCCGACTCACAACGAACATCAACGTTATTAACCACAGGGATATTTGGAGAAGAAAAGGTAATGCCAGCTAATGCGTTTTCTAGCTTCTCTGCCGCTGGCTTCATTAATGAGCAGTGACTTGGCACACTTACTGCCAGCTTCATCGCTTTCTTAGCTCCTTTTTCGCTCGCCAAGGCAACGGCGCGATCAACGGCACTTGCATGACCAGCTACGACAACCTGACCGGGTGTATTGAAGTTTGCCGCCTCAACAGATGAATCATCATCCGAAGCATCTTTGCAAATTTCAATAACCTGAGCGTCTTCCAGTCCAAGTATAGCAGCCATAGCACCAACGTCGCCGGGCACAGCCTGCTGCATCAACTGACCACGTAAGCGCACTAACTTTACCGCATCAGCAAAATCAATCACACCACTACAAGTGAGCGCAGAATATTCCCCAAGACTATGTCCCGCCATAAACGCAACCTGCTCCTTGCTGTTTGCGCTCCATGCTCGCCATAGTGCAACACTGGCTGATAATAAAGCAGGCTGGGTATATTCGGTTTGGTTCAACTTGTCTTCAGGATTGTTCTGTACAATATCCCACAAATCCAACCCAAGGGCTTCACTGGCTTCAGCGAATGTTTCGCCAATAGCTGGAACCGTTTCAACCAAGTCACCAAGCATTCCTACGCTTTGCGAACCCTGCCCTGGAAAAACAAAGGCAATCGCCATATCCACTTCCTCTCTACTTAACAATATTCTTATGACTCACCGTATTCTTGCAACCTGACGCATTCTTACAATCTCATGCTTATAAGGTTGTCAACGAACCGGTTAGTATCGAATGAGAACACCACCCCATACGAATCCACCGCCAAAGGCTTCAAGTAACAAATTTTGTCCAGGCTTAATTTGTCCGCTTCTAACTGCCTTATCCAAGGCGAGCGGAATGCTGGCGCTTGAGGTGTTACCCTGTGTTTCCACTGTAACCACCACGCGCTCCATAGGTAATTTAAGCTTTTTAGCGGCGGCCTGAATAATTCGAATATTGGCCTGATGAGGAACCAGCCAGTCAATATCGTCTGCGGTCAGCTCTGTTTTTCGCAACGTTTCATCAACTAACGCACTCAGCGTTTTGACTGCCACTTTGAAAACTTCATTACCTTTCATGCGAATAAAGTTGTCGTCGCGCAATCCTTCTGCTCCGCCAAAGGGATTGTTAGCATAAAGCAATTCTTCGTACTGTCCGTCAGAGGCCATGTGACTTGCCAAAATTCCCGGCTCAGTGCTTGCCTGTAGAACAACAGCTCCAGCACCATCACCAAAAAGCACGCAGGTGGTACGGTCTTTCCAGTCTACATACCTTGATAAAATCTCACTGCCGACAATAAGAACGTTTTTCGCAGCGCCAGAGCGAATGTATTTATCGGCAACATCCAAGGCATACACAAAGCCTGAACACGCCGCAGATAAGTCAAATGCTGGACATCCAGCAATGCCTAAACGTTTTTGTAATAAGCAGGCACTACTGGGAAAAACCTTGTCAGGCGTTGCGGTCGCAACGAGAATAAGATCGAGATCGGCAGGATCTATATCTGCAGCCTCAAGCGCATTTCGCGCAGCTTGTTCGGCCATTGATGAGCAGCTTTCATGTTCAGCAGCAATATGTCGCGTACGTATTCCCGTTCGTTCGACAATCCATTCATCAGAAGTATCAACCATCTCTTCCAAATCTTGATTGGTCAATACTTTTTCAGGCAAGTAACTGCCAGTACCCTTAATTTTAGCGTATATCAACTCACTAACCTTTTACCATTTGAAGCCAGTTATCTGACAACTGCTTCAAAACATTTTTCTCGCAAAACGCCTTGGCTCGGCAAAGACTCGAATAAAAAGCCCTTTCAGAGGCTCCTCCATGACTTTTTACCACCAAACCGTTCACCCCAGCCAAAAGAGCACCATTATATTGATCCTTGTCCAATTTTCTAGACATTTCCTTCAACAACGCATCCTTACCATCTGCGTGACAACTTTGAATCATCTCAAAAAACAAGGCTCCTAGCCCCTCAAGCGACTTAAGCACAAGGTTCCCGGCGAAGCCGTTGGTAACAATCAGTTGGTTATCGCCAGTAAAAAGAGTTTTGCCTTCAACATTGCCATTAAAATAGAGATCATTGACTTTTTCTTGCCACATTGTAAATGAACGAGCCTGCCTGTCCCCTTTAGTAATCTCTTCTCCAACATTTAACAAGCCTACCTGCGGATCTTGACCAGTGTAAGCTTGATAAAAAGCAATCCCCAACCAATACAGCTCTTTTAATCGTTTAATATCCGAGGCCAGCGAAGCTCCACAGTCGAGCATAAAGCATGGTAATGCAGGATTGACATGAGGAATCTGACCAATCAGCGCAGGTCGTTTGAGCTGGTGAAAAAAGCCCAAAGACTTTTTACTACAAACAACAATCGCCCCAGTGTTCGCTGGTGTCACCAAAACATCACAGGCATTTATTTGTAATTGATCAAGTGCAATTTGCAGCGAGGTTTGCTGTTTTCGACGCACTAGCGAAGTAGCAGACAGCTCTTGGGATACAAAACATTTATGGGAAAGGAGGGAAATAGACGAACACTGCTCGATTGCTTCGCGTGTCTGGAATGTTAGTTTTTCGGCATCGCCAACAACCAGCAGCTCAATAGTCGGATGGTTCTGAGCAAATTTGACAGCCGCCGATGCCAAGGGTTCTGGACCGTAGTCTCCCCCCATGACATCCACAGCAAAGCGCATTATTTACAGCAAATAATTGCTACAACTACTTTTCTACGACTTTACGACCGCGATAGTAGCCGTCTTCCGTTACGTGGTGACGGCGGTGTGTCTCACCGCTGGTTGCGTCAACCGAAAGGGTTGGTCCGCTTAATGCGTCGTGTGAACGTCGCATATCACGTTTTGAACGAGTTTTACGATTTTGTTGAACAGCCATCTCAGTTCTCCTGGTATCTAAGTTCTTTTCTTTAAATCTGTCAGAACAGCGAAGGGGTTGTCGCTTTCTGACTTCGCTTCTGGATGAAGCTCACCAAATACAGTTTTCGGCTGGCATTGCTCGTCGGGGTGCTTAGCCACCATAGGCAAAACCAATTCTATCTCATCCTGAACTATCTTGATAATATCGATACAACCTTCTGAGTTGTGAACCAGATAGTCTTCGTCATCATCAACATATTCTATTTCGTGTTCGCCAACAAGGAACGCCTCTATGGATGCATCGATACCAAATTCAAAAGGCTCAAGACACCGCTGACATTCCAATATTACCGAAGTCACTATATGCAGCTTTAACCGACCTAACCTTTTATATCGCGAACACGTGATCTCAAGCTCAACGGGACGCGCCAGTTTGGCACCTCCAGACAAAGTAGCTTCGTCTGTATCAACTGTCGCCTCGATGCTTTTATTTAAATCACACCAATGTCGATAGTCTACGTTCTTAGGAACGGTGCTCATTTAGGCTTACTCCATTGACAGCAAAGCGAATAATATGCTCTGATACCGGCAAGGTTGGCAACCATGCAAAATAGGCGCGTATTGTACAGGCTAAAAAATGAAAAAGATAGTATTAGGTTCAAGCTCCCCATATAGAAAATCTCTTTTGTCCAAGTTGATTCCCCAATTTGATACCTTATCTCCTGATATTGATGAATCCCGTATTTATAATGAGCCTCCTCGTGACTTGGTAACACGGCTCGCCAGAGAAAAATACCAGGCAATTTCCAGCCAGTATTCAGAAGAAGTTTTAGTCATCACATCTGACCAGGTAGCATGTCTCGATAGCTGCATTTTAGGAAAGCCGGGAGGAAGAGATAATGCCATAAAGCAACTCACCCAATTTTCTGGTCAGTGCGTCCAGTTTCTAACAAGCCTATATATTGGTAACACGCACACAGGAGAATATCGAGCCTGCGT
>DFOV01000408.1 GCA_002376965.1 Gammaproteobacteria bacterium UBA3532 | reverse complement strand
GGCTTGTATAGTCCGTTCGCTGAGCCTGTCGAAGCGTTTAGTTTGCAGCTAAGGGCTTCGACAAGCTCAGCCAGCGGAGGTGGTTGGGCTTGTATAGTCCGTTCGCTGAGCCTGTCGAAGCGTTTAGTTCTCAGCTAAGGGCTTCGACAAGCTCAGCCAACGGAGGTGGTTAGGCTTGTATAGTCCGTTCGCTGAGCCTGTCGAAGCGTTATCTTTCAACCGCGCTATTTTTTAAAAAGTAACACAGTCGAACAAATTGTATAGGTTTTATTTGTAAAAATTGAATCTGTTATGGTTTTGCCAATTCTCCTAAGCTGTAGCTTCACTCAACAGCAAAGGAGAATGACCGATGTCTACCCTCACTCTAAAACGTCACAATGCAGGACAGGCTTTATCAGCATCAACCCGCGGTATGATGCTGGGGTTGGCGGCGGTCATGTGTTTTGCCTTCACCTTACCCTTGACGCGTTACGTTACTCATTATATCGATCCTTGGTTTCTTGGCGTCTCGCGTGCCTTGATGGCGGCACCTTTAGCCGCGTTGCTTTTATGGGCGGGGGGAGCAACGCTGTTAACGCGCCAACAATGGGTACTCGCCGGGCTTAGCGCCATCGGTGTCACCCTTGGCTTTCCGTTGTGTATCGCATTGGCCATGAGCTTAACCGAAGCCTCTCGCGGTGGGGTGGTGATTGGGTTGCTACCACTGGCTACGGCGGTGATCGGCACGGTGTTAAGCCGCGATCGTATGCCAAAACGGTTTTGGGCTATTGCGCTCATAGGAGCTGTGTTGATGCTGATCTACACCAGTTTTGATCAGCAACTCGGTTGGCAATGGGGTGATCTCATTTTGCTGCTTTCCGTGCTCCTAGGAGGGCTGGGGTATGCCACCGGGGGTATGCTCGCCAAACAAATTCCAGCCTGGCAGGCGATCTGTTGGACTGTTGTGATCGGGGCGCCGTTTTTGGTGGTTCCTAGCCTTTACTTTCTACCCGAGAGTTTACCAGAGGTGCCGGTTAGTGGTTGGCTATCGTTAGCATATCTGGTGGTGGTCAGCCAGCTATGCGGATTTTTTCTGTGGAACAAGGGGCTGGCGTTAGGAGGAATTGCCCGAGTCAGCCAAACGCAACTGCTACAGCCATTTTTCACCTTGCTGATCGCTGTGATCTTTTTTCAAGAGCAAGTTGGGGTCGTGACGGTAGTGTTTGCGATGCTGATTGTTGGTGTGGTGGCGGCAGCGCGCTGTGTAACAGCTAAAAGATAAGATTGTGCCATGCTTTGTTCGGCGAATAAGCTTTAGTTAAGTGCTGAATAAGCATGGCTTTAAGGAGCCTGTTCGATGTAGCGTTGGAATGTGTAAGTGGTTTTGCCAAAGAGCAGTGGCTCTGTTTGTAGCAGTTCAACTGTTTTTCCAAGTCGAACCCCTGTGCTCTTCGAAATATAGGTACGAACTACTCGCTGATTACTCAATTCGACGAGTAAATAGGTCGCTTCGCCGTAATCAGTAGGGCGGCCGGTTAGTCTTTTTACTGTGCCAGTTACTGTCATGGTTGGACCCAAATTAGGAGTAAAGAAATAAGCCAAAATGAGACTAAAAGCAAAAGCGATAAGGAGTGTTGCGACTTTGTCTATTCGTTCAGCTTTTACAATATCATCAATAGCTTTCATAGGGTGTGTGATGGTTCAGGCAGGTAGCAACCATTTTAGCATGTAATTATCCAGTGGCTCGCATATACTTTAGGCCACTCAAGCATAACAAAATTGTCATCTATGAAACACTCATTGCTATTGTCGGCGCTGGCCTTATCCAGTGCCTTTTCTGCTTCCGCTCAGGAAGCACCCTTGTGGGAAGCTGGGGTTGGCCTTTCCTCTGCTTATTTTAACGACTACCCCGGTGCATCCAACACCCGAGCGGTGGTGGTCCCTTTTCCTTATTTTGTTTATCGTGGCGATCGGATCAAAGTCGATCGGCGGGCGATTCGCGGCATATTGGCGGATGGTGATGACTGGTCTATCGAGGTAGGTTTTGGCGGTACGCTGCCGGTCAAAAGCGATGATAATGAGCGTCGTGTTGGCATGGACGATCTCGATCCGGTTGTCGGTATTGGCCCTAAGTTTAGTTATCGTCTGGGTGGTGAAGTAGACACAGGGCTGTGGTCAGTAGAGGTGCCGGTACATGCCAATTTTGCCAGTGATTTTAGCTATGTAGACCACGTTGGATGGACATCAACCCCTCAATTTCGTTATCGCCATATTTTGCCGGTTCGCCATCTTGAAAACTGGAGCATCAATGCCACTGCTGGCGTTATATTGGCTGATGAGCGTTATTTTGATTATGTCTATGGGGTGGATGATGAATATGCCACTTCATGGCGACCGGCCTATGAAGCTGATGGCGGCTATGGTGGTTGGCGGGTGTCGGTTGGTATGTCGCGGCGGATTGGTAAATGGTGGTTTGGTAGTTTTGCCCGCTATCGCAATATGTCGGGCAGTGCGTTTGAAGACAGCCCACTGGTCGAAAAAGAGGATGCCTTGAGCTTGGGCGTGGCGGTTGCCTGGATTTTTGCCGCGTCGAAAGAGCATGTCGATTTAAGCAAGCGTCATGGGCCATCAACCGATGAGTGAGAATATGTTATCTGTCCCTCAGGGCGAGTTTGTTTTACAGCGCTATCCACTGTCTAAAGATCCGACGTTACGCGCCTGGGATGCTGCCGACGAGTACATCCTCCACCATCTTTTCGAGCAGGAAATTCGCCCATCTGGTCGCTGGTGGATTGTTAACGATGGTTTTGGTGCTTTGGCAGTTGCGCTGCACGGTCATGGGCCAACCTCGCAAACCGATTCATTGATGGCGCAGCGCGCATTGCGTCAAAATTATGAAGCGAACGGTATCACCGAGTTTGGCCTAATGGTGGATTCTTTGAGCGAGCCAGATGCGCCTTTGGATGTGGTGATTATTAAAGTGCCGAAAACCTTGGCATGGCTGGAAGATATATTGTGTCGGCTAAAGCCTTATTGCCATCAGCACACGCAGATCATCGCCGCTGGCATGGCCAAGCATATCCACACGTCTACACTGGCTCTGTTTGAAAAGTATATTGGCCCAACGCGTACATCATTGGCGCGGAAGAAGGCGCGGTTGATTTTCAGTGAGGTGGATAGCGCCATCGCTCTCAAGTCGCCTTATCCCAAAAGCCATCGCTTGTCGCCGTGGGATGTTGACATTTCCAGCCATGCCAATGTTTTTGGCGGCAACAAGCTCGATCTAGGCACACGGTTTTTGCTGGAAAACCTGCCGGAGGAAGCAGAGGCTAAGGTGATTGCTGATATGGGGTGTGGCGATGGCTCTCTAGGCTTGATCGCAGCACGACAATATCCGCAGGCGAAGCTGATTTTTAGCGATGAGTCATACATGGCCATCGCCTCAGCACGCCAAAATATGCACGCTTGTTTTGGCGAGCATACTAATGCAACCTATTTAGTGACCGATGCACTGGAAGGTGTTGAAGCCAGTAGTGTTGATTGGGTGTTGAATAATCCGCCGTTTCATCAACAACACGCAAAGGGTGATGATATCGCCTGGAACATGTTTCGCTCGGCCAAGCGTGCCTTAAAAACGGGAGGCGAGCTGTGGGTGGTGGCGAATCGGCATTTGGGTTATCACGCCAAGTTGAAGAAGCTGTTTGGTAACTATCATCATGTAGCAGCGAATAAGAAATTTGTGATTTTGAAAGCGGTTAAGTAATAGTCAGGCCCAGGGGAGGGCAAGTCAGAACCTTCGCCAGCGGAGAATACGCGCTCCATGCGCGGATTCTCCTCAAAAATCATCCCTGATTTTTGTGGCAAAGAACCTGCCTTACCCTCCCCTGAGCCTGACAATAGCGTTTTACATCGCTAATGTGAGTGCGACTTGGCCAACTGGCTAGCAGAAACGTTGCACGGATGGACCCGTGCCCGAGCGTACATGGATGTATTCACAGCGTTTTCTGATAGCTAGTTGGCCAAGGCGCACGGGGTATCAAGAGGAGCTACTATGTGCGGTAGAATGAACGTGATCAGCGATCCCTTGAATCAATGGCTAAGCCATATGCTCGACATGCCTGCGATCACAGAAACCAATCCTGATATCTGCCCCTCCCAATCCATGACCGTGTTGCATAAAGCGGAAAAAGACCAGCAATGCTACACCACAGAATCTATGACATGGGGCATCCAACCGGCTTGGGCCAAGCGCTTGCTAATCAATGCCCAAGCCGAAACTGCCGCCACCAAAACCACCTTTAAAAACGCCATGCACACTCGCCGCTGCGTGGTGCCCTGCTCCGGCTGGTACGAATGGTCAACCATCTCTGGCAGCAAGCAAAAATACCTGTTTCGACCCAGCCAAGGCGAAGGCTTTCTGATGGCCGGACTATACTTCCCACCCCCAGCCAACGACCCATCCCAACCAAGCCAGTTCGTCACCCTTACCATCCACCCAAACCCAGACTACGCCCGCTACCACCACCGCATGCCATTGCTGATCCTGCCAGAAAATCTGGACTACTGGATGCATAGTGATGTTGATAGGCTAGCGCCGTTGTTGCTGCCAGTAGCGCCGGGGGTAGTTGTGGCGGAATTAGTCTAGATTTTATCGGGCCAAACTCACCCGCAAATCCGCAACCGTAATAAACAGCTTATTCGGGATGTCCCGAAAAGCCCGAAATCCATAGCGTTGGTAAAACCGTATCGCGCCATCCTTCGCGTCAACAATAACAAACGGAAAAGCTACGCTATCGCTGGCGGTGAGCAGTTTTCGTAGTGCGTCTATCAATAGCCATTCACCAAAGCCTTGCCCTTTGTAACGCTGGTCAACCGCCAAGCGAGCAATGAGTCCGCCCGATGTTGAAGAGCGGTGCTTCTTTTGAAGCTTGTCGGGCAGAGCCGAAAGAGCAATGGTGGTCATGGTGAGGGTGTAAAAGCCAACAATGTGGCTGTTGTCGTTGGCATCTTCGAGCACAAAGGTTCTGGTGTTGTCTCGCTTAGCCTGCTGGTTGGCACTGATTTTGAGATAGTTATCAAGGGATTCGATGCCACAGTGAAAGCGATTTCTATCGTGCTTGGCTTTGTCCAACAGCGCGGTGTGCATCATTGCGATTTGCTAGGATAGCGCTTTGAGGCAGCTTGAAGCTTTTCGTTTGGAGTTGGTGGTTGGTCAAGCGCTTCCATCAGTAGCTCGGCATCGGCTTGGCTGAGTTTAAGAGTTTGTTCGCGCTCAATAACTTGTTTGGCTTTTTCGATGGCGGCGCTTAACACAAAGGAGTTGATACTGGACATACCCGCAATGGCGGCGGCTTGAGTTAGCAAGTCTTGCGTGTGGGCATCGACCCTGGCGGTGATGCGTGGTAGTGTGGTTGCCATATGTCTTACTTATGTGTTGTCAACGGTTACTAGTATGTGTCAAAGTGTCACATCGATAGTATGTTCTGAATGACGGTTAAATGCAACTCGGTGTTGCCTTGGTAAGTGCCTATTTGAGCGCGCTGTCGTTGAAAATATCGCTATCTCTGAAATACTTGGAAGGGAATTAAAAGCCTCAACTATCTACTCGCTTACGCACAGAGGAAACCATGAATACAACAGTAAACGGACCCGATGGCCAACCGCGCTGTGGCTGGTGTTCGACAGTCACGGAATTTTTTGATTATCACGATAACGAATGGGGCTACCCAGTGGATGACGACATCCGCTTGTTTGAAAAGCTCTGTCTTGAGAGCTTTCAATCCGGCTTAAGCTGGCGCACTATTCTGGCCAAGCGTGATAACTTTCGTGCCGCTTTTGCCAACTTCGATTTTAACCAAGTTGCTGATTTTAACGAGGCTGATGTTGAACGGTTGCTGGCAGATAAAGGCATCGTTCGTCATCGTGGAAAAATCGAAGCGGTCATCAATAATGCTCGACGAGCCAAGGAGCTGGTCGAGCAAGAAGGCTCTCTTGCTGCCTATTTCTGGCGCTTCGAACCTGTCGAAAGTGATTTGCCTGAGCCACAAAGCGTTTCAACATCCAACGAATCTACCGCGCTATCAAAGGCACTGAAAAAGCACGGCTGGAAATTTGTTGGCCCCACCACGGTGTATGCTTTTATGCAGGCTATGGGAATGGTCAATGACCATGTTGAGGGGTGCGTGTTTCGGGAAAAGGTTGAGGATGCTCGGAAGCGGTTTAAGCGGCCTGGCAAGGCCTGACGCCGAATAGGGTTGGCACTGTTTAATCCAATAGATGCTTATTCTCTTGCCAGGTTTGGTTGAGCCGCTTTTCGATGATGCGAATGGTGTCTGATCTTACACCAAGCGATTGAGCAACTGGCTTGAATTCATTCACGCAGTCTATGATTTCCGAAATAGCCTGTTGCGCTTTATCCCATTTCGAGAAGCTGGCGGCGGTTGCCAAAGCGCTGAATATAGTCTGGCTCATATTGAAAGAAAACGCCTTGGCGGCTTTGAGCCAGGGTGCCTACTTTTACTTGTTGGCCGTTGCTCAGTGTGCGCCAGACGTTAAGCTTTTGGAGCGGCTTAAAGGCCATCTTTCAGCACCTCTTCAATGGAGGATGGCAGGCGTTGCTGAGGTGGCTGCTGGGTTAATTGATAGAGTCTTGAAAGATCGTCGAGGCTTTGCCAGAGCAACAGCAGTTGGCGAAAAGAAATCTGGCCAGTGAGCTCAAATTTTTTAATGGTTGGCGCAGGCACAGTGCTGCGCTCGGCTAACGCTGCGCGAGATAGTTTGGCCTTTTCACGTAATTGGCGTAAATATTCAGCAAAGGCTTGTTGTAGCTCGGTTTCGCTGAGCAATAATCGTTTATCTATCATGCCACGCGACATCGTAAATGTGGTTCGTTTTAGTATAGCGTAGACAAGACTTTTGTGGATACTATTATGTCTAATTAGCGCTATTTTTGCGGTAAATAGATATCTTTGTATCCAGTCGGTCCTTTGTTCAAGCCAACTGCCCCGAATACAAACTCTTATTACACCACTGCTTCGATACCCACCGATATAAGCATGCCCCGCCGCGGGTTAGCTCGTCTAGCGCGATGGCAATAAACACGCCGATAAGGGCTAACTCCATGCTGAATCCTAGCAGGTAGCTCATGGGTACGCCGATGCCCCAGATAACGGCC
>DFOV01000009.1:17278-19635 GCA_002376965.1 Gammaproteobacteria bacterium UBA3532 | reverse complement strand
ACTATTAACCATTTAAAGTCATACTGCCGCCCATCATACACCATCAATATGGTTCGACTCTACGATTATGAATGATAGCTACCGGACGACAACTATACCAGTTTAGTCAGATCCATAAACTAAGGGCTTAGTCATGAACAACCTCTGTCTATTATCGCTAAATAGCTGGATGTTTCTGGAGCAAACATCTGGCGCATGGATGCGGCGGCTGAGCCATTAAGGATGATTTTACGGCGTTTTGCGCAAGAAAGTCCTGCTATATAGCGATGATGGACAAAGACTAAAGCTTGAGCATTCGTCGTTGACCTATCAACAAGCTAACGACTTCACCTGAATACATCACGACTGTGCTAGAATGCCGATAAGAAGTGCATAACCCCGTAAAGGTCAGCAACCCACACATGAGACGAAAAATCCATCAACAACTCGCCAGTGGTCAGGCTATTGTTCGACTTAGCCTGATCGCAGCACTGGTGGGTGCCGCATCTGGTGGACTAATCGTTTTGTTTCGTTGGGTGGTTGAACTGGGCTTGTCCTACCTGTCTCCCCATCACAATAATGCGTTACTCACTGACATTTACACATTCTATGCGCCCAATATTGCGGCCTTGTTGATGGCGGGTATTGTAATTTTCCTTCCACTGAAAGCTCATCAAACGGGTGTTGCCCATGTGATATTGCGCTTATTTAACTATGCCGGACGCCTGCCCGGCATCAATATTGTGGTGCAATTTATCCTTGCTGCAATTGCTTTAATTGGCGGATTTTCTGTCGGCCGCGAGGGGCCAAGTATTCACCTTGGTGCCGGTATCAGCTCGATTATCGGCCAACAAATGCAATTACCTAATAACTGTCTAAGAGTACTGGTTGGATGTGGTGTTGCATCAGGAATCAGTGCGTCCTTCGACACACCTTTAGCTGGCGTCGTCTTTGCGATGGAAGTGGTCATCATGGAATATACGATCAGCGGCTTTACTCCAGTTATCGTATCTTCCGTCATTGGAGCCTTGGTTTCGCGTATCGCCTTTGGTCATGATATCGCCTTTGATGTACCCCCGCTCAGCCTGAACTCGCTGAACGAAATACCTGTGTTGATATCATTGTCATTGGTCATCAGTGCACTGGCATTTATCTTTGTGCGCCTGATCAAATGGTTTACCTATCAGTTGCCGCAGATTCACCTAGCGACACGGCTGCTTATTGGCGGTTTAGGCATGGGAATTTGTGCCTGGATGATTCCATCAACCATGGGAATTGGTTATGACCAGGTGAATGCTATTTTACTTGGCGATATTGGCCTGCATGCCCTCCTGCTCCTTATGTTCGGCAAGCTAATCGCATCTGCCTGGTCTCTCGGCTGGGGGGTTCCCGGTGGTATTATTGGCCCAACCCTGGTTATCGGTGCTGCTGCCGGTGGTAGCGTTGGCGTGTTGGCCAATAGCTGGTTTCCCGAGTTACAGATTAATAGTGGCTTTTATGCCATGGTTGGCATGGGGGCCCTGATGTCGGCCTGCTTGAACGCTCCCTTAGCTTCACTGGTTGCCGTCTTTGAACTGACAGCGAATCCCAATATTATCTGGCCTGCCATGGGCGTCATTGTTGTTGCCAATCTCATCACCCGCTCGATCCTCCCTGAACGTTCGGTTTTTCAGATGGTTTTATATCGTTGGAATACCCCAGTCATACTGAACCCCATCAAACAGGCCCTTAACAAAATAGGGGTGGTGGCCGTGATGACAACGGACTTTGATGTGATAAGTGCCAGCGAAGCCGAAAATTTTATCCCCGAACGGAAAACCTTTGTTGTCAATGACATTGGCATTCCCATGTACCTGATGATTGATCAAGACGCCGCCCAAACACGCTTGGCCGCAATCCAGTGCAGCAAAACCCTTGACGAAGTACTGGCGATATTCAACGAAGACAAGATGGATATCGGCTATATCTATGACCAAACACATTCTGATATCATCGGCGTTATTACGCGAGCAGACATTGAGCACTTTCAGCAAGTGCCAGAAAGCGAAGAATCACGTTACATATTGAATTAAGGAGCCTCTTATGCTTTGGGTCAAAGCTTTTCACGTTATTAGCATGGTGACCTGGTTCGCCGCCATTTTTTACTTGCCTCGGCTATTTGTCTATCACTGCATGTCAGAAGATAAAACCAGTATCGAGCGATTCAAAATCATGGAGCGCAAGCTCTATTTTGGTATTGCCACTCCAGGAGCCTTGTTAACTATCATTCTAGGCACATACCTAGTGATGGCATATGGCTCTGAATGGGTAAAGGTTTCTGGTTGGTTTCACGCCAAAATGGTTCTGGTTGTGCTATTAATTATTTATCACTTGGACTG
>DFOV01000009.1:0-16896 GCA_002376965.1 Gammaproteobacteria bacterium UBA3532 | reverse complement strand
TGGTATAACGAAATACCTGTTCTTTTCCTAATCGGTATTATCATTCTCGCGGAGGTCAAACCTTTCTAATGACATCACCTGCAACGCCCCTACATCCCCCTATCGTTTGTTGTATCTCCGGCTTTGACCCTACAGGTGGTGCCGGTATTCAAGCGGATATCGAAGCCGTTAACAGCATTGGTGCCCAGTGTATATCGCTGATCACAGCCCTCACCGTTCAAGACACGCATACGGTATACCATTTTCAGCCAGTCGCCCCCGATATCTTGCGTGCTCAAGCCGATACCTTACTCAATGATATTCGCCCAGACGTATTTAAAATCGGTATGATCGGAGATGACAGCGTACTTGATGTCGTATTGGAAATATTAGAGAAATACCCGAACATCCCTGTTGTTTACGATCCGGTATTTTCTTCAGGCAGCGGTACCAGCTTGAGTAAGGGAGACATGATTGATCGGGTGCAACGCGATCTTTTACCCAAGGTGACCCTGTGTACACCAAACACCCCAGAAGCCAAGCTGCTTGGCAATGGAAGCAAAGATCTCGATCAATGTGCTCATGATATTTTGGAGCGCGGCTGTGATGGTGTATTAATCACAGGCAGCCATGAGTCCACGCCTTTAGTAGAAAATACGCTCTATACCGTGGGTGACGACCCCGTTAGCCGCCAGTGGGAACGCCTCCCTCATCTATATCACGGCTCTGGCTGTACCTTGGCTGCGGCCTGCGCCGCGCTGATGAGCGCCCACCTATCCATTAGCGATGCCGCTCTGGAAGCCCAGGAATATACTTATTTGGCCTTAAAAGCAGGATTCGCGATTGGGCAAAATCAGTGGCACCCGGATCGAATGTATTGGTCACGAGAATTGGAAGAAGACGAAGATCCGCATGTCAATTAGTGGCCTTTATGCCATAACCGATCACCGCTTAATCTCAGAAGACAAGTGGCAAGCCAGCATTCGCGCCTGCCTGGAAGGCGGGGTACGAATCATTCAATACAGGGATAAGAGTGATGACCATCAGCGGCGTTATTATCAAGCTAAAATTGTCACCGAACTCTGTCAGCAGTATTCGGCGCTAAGTATTATTAATGACGATGTCGAACTCGCTGCCAAGGTAGGTGCCAGCGGTGTTCATCTCGGGCAACAAGACGGTAGCATCGTCAAAGCACGCCAGCGTTTGGGCAACCAGGCTATCATCGGTGCAACCTGTCATAGCCAAGTGTCTCTCGCTTGGGAGGCAAAGAATCAGGGCGCTAGCTATATTGCATTCGGGCGCTTTTTCCCGTCCAAGACCAAACCTGAAGCCCCACTGGCCACTATGGATATATTGAGTCAGGCCAAAGAGGTTGCATTGCCTATCGTTGCTATTGGCGGCATAAACTCCGATAATATGTCGGCGCTGAAATCGTCAACACCCGATTCGTCCTTACCCAGTGCCATTGCTGTGGTGGATGCGATATTTGGTCAGAGCGATGTCTTTTTGGCGACACAGCGCCTGGTAGCACAATGGCATTCTTTAACCCTTGAGGATTAACCATGCATTTTCCCGGCAGCCACATTTTATCCGTCAATCAGTTTGAACGTCCGGATATAGAACATATTTTTGCCACCGCCGATCAAATGGCTCCCTATGCCAGGCGAGAGAAAGTGACACGGGTTTTGGAAGGCGCCATTCTTGGCAATATGTTTTTTGAACCAAGTACCCGTACTCGCGTCAGCTTTGGTTGCGCTTTTAACTTGCTGGGTGGCGAAGTTCGCGAAACCACAGGTATCAAAAGCTCGGCTATCGCTAAAGGCGAATCCCTTTATGACACAGCCCGTGTATTAAGTGGCTACAGCGATGTTATCGCTATGCGCCACCCTCAGGATGGTTCAGTCGCCGAATTCGCTGCCGCCAGTCGTGTTCCTGTTATTAATGGTGGCGACGGTGCCAACGAGCATCCCAGTCAGGCTCTGCTCGATTTATATACCATCAAAAAAGAGCTGGCGACCAAAGGGCGAACCATGGATGGGCTGAGAATCGCCATGGTTGGCGATCTAAAATTCGGTCGTACCGTCCACTCGTTATCAAAGACCTTGGGGCTGTTTAACAACATTCACTTCATCCTGGTATCGCCCAAAGAGTTACAGATGCCTGCTGAAATCGTTGAAAAGTTGCGCTCGGCAGGCCACAACGTCGTTGAAACAGAACAACTGGAAAGCAGCATTGCCCAGGTTGATATCGTTTACCTCACACGCATTCAGGAAGAGCGCTTTCCAAGTCAGGAAGAGGCTGATCGCTACCGCGGTAAGTTCAGGCTCAATCAAGCCATTTATACGGCCTATTGCGAACCCAATACCGTCATCATGCATCCCCTGCCAAGAGATAGCCGTAGCAATGCCAATGAACTGGACAACGATCTCAATACCAACCCCAATCTGGCGATATTTCGACAGGCTGACAATGGTGTCTATATTCGAATGGCACTTTTCGCCCTCACCCTGGATGTCGTCAACCTGGTCGACCAATACGCCAGACCCGTACACTGGTTTACCCAAAAACGCTTTGAAACTAACTAGCTAAAGCTTATAACCAGATACTACAACTAACCAATCATAGAGCATGCCATGACCCGTTCAGAACAACTCTTCGAAAAAGCCCAGCGTCACATTCCTGGTGGCGTTAACTCACCGGTTCGCGCCTTTAAAGGCGTCGGTGGTACACCGCTGTTTATCGAACGTGCCGATGGTGCACATATATACGACGCGGATGACAAAAGTTATATCGATTACGTAGGCTCATGGGGGCCAATGATCCTCGGGCACAATAATTCCAGCATACGCCAAGCCGTAGCGGAGTCTATTGAACGCGGCCTAAGCTTCGGCGCACCAACCGCCATTGAAATTGATATAGCGGATACCATTTGCGACATATTGCCATCAATGGATATGGTGCGCATGGTTAACTCTGGCACCGAAGCCACCATGTCGGCAATTCGACTGGCCCGTGCTTATACAGGCCGCGATAAGATCGTCAAATTTGAAGGCTGCTACCACGGACATGCCGATTCATTGCTGGTGAAAGCAGGCTCAGGCGCACTGACCCTTGGCGTACCCACCTCGCCTGGCGTCCCTGCAGACTTTGCCAAGCACACATTAACGTTACCCTTCAACCGCCTTGATGCCGTTAAAGAGCTTTTTGCTGAAGCTGGTGATCAAATCGCAACCATTATTGTCGAGCCCGTCGCAGGCAACATGAACTGCATTCCACCCCAGCCTGATTTTTTACAAGGCCTGCGAGACATTTGTGACCAGTACGGCAGCGTTCTGATTTTCGATGAAGTAATGACCGGATTTAGGGTCAGCTTACAGGGGGCACAAGGCTACTTTGGTATCACGCCAGATCTCACGACTTTGGGTAAAGTGATAGGCGGCGGTATGCCGGTAGGCGCTTTTGGTGGAAAGCAGGAGATCATGTCACAGGTTGCGCCGCTGGGTCCAATGTATCAAGCGGGAACGCTATCGGGCAATCCGGTGGCGATGGCCGCGGGCTTGACCACGCTCAATATCTTAAAAGAAACCAACCCTTATCCGCGGCTTACTGAAGTCACAACCAAACTATGCCAAGGGCTGGAACAGGTGGCTCGAGAAGCGGGAATCCCTTTGCTGACACAGCAGGTCGGTGCAATGTTTGGCTTCTTTTTCAGTGAGGAAAAACAAATCGCCTACTACGAACAGGTCTGTCAATGCGATGCCGAGCGGTTTAAGAAGTTTTACCACGGCATGCTGGCTGAAGGGGTTTACTTGGCGCCATCAGCATTTGAAGCGGGCTTCGTGTCTATTGCGCATAACGATAAGCTGACCGAGCAAACCATCGCGGCAGCCAAGCGCGTATTTGCCACACTTTAGGTACAATCATCGCCAAGTGGCTGGAAGATTCTGAAGCAAATATCCGCCGCATGGATGCGGCGGTTAAGCCATCAAGGATGATTTTACGGCGTTTTGCGTAAGAAACTTCCAGCCACTTGGCGATAATGTAAATTTTGTGCTATATCCACCTATCACCGGTATAAACGCAACGACTTACAGGAACACAGCGCAGCATGCCACCGATAGAGCAATACCAAGACACCGCCGAGCTGCTCCTCGAACATTTTATAGAACAAGGGTTCGAAGAACAGGAACTGGTCACTATCAGTTTTACCTTCGATGAAGTTGAAGAACAACAAGCTACGCGCATATTAGATAGCCTTTGCCAAAAATCCTGCGCAGTACAAGTTGAAGATATCGGCTGGTGGCATAAGCGCCATAAAATAATCGCCATGTTTCAACGTCTGTTCTTTTGCAAAGAAAGCCTGGCCTGGGCAGCTCAAGCTCAACAAGGACTATACGAAGAGCTGGGAATACAGCTAACAATGCAACTGCAACGAGAAAATGCAGTTTAAGTCTCGGCGATACTGCTATCGCAGACTATCACTTTCTCATCACACGAAAGTTGAGCGGTTTTTAAAGCACGGTTGGCATTCAGTATCCACTGTTCGATAGTCGCCCCCTGGGCAGGAATCGCAGAATAAATCCCGATACTGACCCGAATGCCAATTGGGTAAACGCCCTTCCAGTAATCATCGGTTCCCAGTAAGTGGCGAATACGCTCAGCAATCAAGCGCGCGTTATACAGGTGGGTTTTACCCATAACTACCGCGAAATCATCACTATCCAGTTGAAAAATATGGTCTTCGCGCCGCGTAACAACCCGCCGTAGTTGCTTAGCCACATGCTCAAGCAGCGCATTCAGTTCACTTTCTCCCTGTTCACAGCGTAACAATTGTTTATCGTCAACACCCAACACTAATAATGTTAAAGGCTCCACGGCACTAAGGCTTAGCATGCTGTTTAAGGCATTTTCAAACGGTGGTAATGCAACCGCTTCTTCCTCAATATGCGCCTCATTGCGACCCACATCCTGTTGCTCTGACTCAGAATGACTGACGTTTTTGACAACCACGCGCTCTGCCAGGACATCACTGACTCGAGGCCTTACCAGATCGGTGATACGCTGTTGGAACTCGGTTTGCTGACGAACAGACAGCGCCACCGACAACAATATGATTTCAAGCATTGAACCAATTTGAATCGAATGGCGCGTTACAAATACATCGGGGATCCAACCCAACTTACTTAGCCCTGCCAGCAAGGCCCCTAATACAAATACTGACCAGGCGAGCAAGAAGACAATGGCAACACGATCACCACGCAATGACTGAACAATACCGGGATACAGCAAAGCAACGCAACAGACTAGAATAAACAAAAGCAGAACTTTCATCAAAATGGCATAGGGTACGATAAGCCCAAGCAAACAGCCGACAATAGAAACGTAGACACAACCTCGAAGAAAGTACCAGGCACTCGGGTTATTCGTCGGCGATAAACGTAAGAAAGCCAAGCCAAACTGACAGGATGTCGCCAGACCCGCAAACAATATCAATAGCAGCGCAAAACTATTGATCGCTGACTCATCAGGCCATAAGTATTGAAAAGCATAGCCCTCAAGGGTGAACTGCAAAAACAGCTGCGTGCCTACATGCATCATATAAAACAAATACGAACGCTCACGCACATAGCTCCAAACAATCAGGTTGTACATTAATATTACCAACATACCACCAAAGTAGAGCCCATTGAGTAATTGAGCCTGCAACGCCTTAGTAAAAAAGCCCTCATCGGAATACACCTTCAATGGCATCTGAATCGGCCCTGCTGATACGGCCTTCAAGTAGATGGTCTCAGGTTGACGCTTCAACGTCATAGGAAAAGCAAAATAACGGTGCTCCAGCGGGCGCTCCGCGAAATAGGTTTTATCGCCAGTATAAAAGCTTTCCACCAGCTCACCATTGTCTACTCTGTAGAAATTAATTTCGTCAAGATGAGGGTATCCTGCTTCAAGCACATAACGCCCAGCCGCATTGGGAGTGATCGTATAGCGAAACCAGTGAGCGGACGTACTCATCCCTAAGTTAACCGCTGTTGAAGACATCTCTTGCCACTTAGCATTATCTTTGGCTCGAAGGATGCTTGCAATGGTTAGGCGCTGTTGTGGGTCTTCGAGATGCTCGAGCTTTTCTTGAAGCAAAACATGACTATTCGCAACGGCTGAGCCGCCCCCGAAGAAAAGCAGTAAAAATATAACGAGTGGGCGCAGAGCGCTCATGTACAATCACCCTTAGGGTGTCTTTTGTGTATCAACTTTTATCTTCCCACGTAGTTGAATCGACAATGCAACCGCTTCATCGTCAATGGAGAACGAGCAATCGCTAATGGCTGGAGCACCTTTTTTCAGACGAATATTATTGGAAAAGCCAACCGGCTCCCTGGGCAGACCCCGCTTGGATGTATCCAGTTGCTGATTTATATTGACATCATGATAAAGTCGAATGGCATAGCGGCCCCGAGATAAATCATCAATGGTAAACCGTTGCTGGCGCGCTTCAACGGGCTGCTTGAGAGTACGAACAGGCGGATCATCCCAGGTAGACTCTGATGCTAACTTATATACCGCCATGTATATGTGGCCTTGATTAACAGATATATTTTCCACATCGACAACCAGAGTAGATGCACACAGGCTTTCCATGCTCCAACATCCCCCCAATACCAGCCCTAACCATTTTATATGCCGTCTTACTAACATTCGTTTGTTCTAATTCCTAAAGCGCTACCACATCTTATGTATATTGTGGCACAATTGCCATCGTTTGACTGAGCAAATTGCAATATAAGGAGAGCTAGCTGGATGCCGCGGGTATTAGTCGTTCATTATTCACAGACAGGACAACTCAGTGACGTCGTCAATCACATGGTGCAACCTCTAGTCGAAGACGACAATGTTGAGGTAGTGTTTGAATGTGTAAAACCCAAGCAGGCTTTCCCTTTTCCTTGGCCATTTATCTATTTTTTTTGCATTTTCCCCGAATGTGTCTATATGAAACCGATTGAGCTTGAGCCGCTCTCGATCACGGAAGATGACGAGTTCGATCTGGTTATTTTGGGCTATCAAGTTTGGTTTCTTGCCCCATCTTTGCCGATCAGCTCGTTTCTACAACACCCTATTGCTAAAAAAGTGTTAAAAGATAAGCCAGTGGTTACGGTTATTGCCTGTCGCGATATGTGGCTAATGGGCCAGGAAAAAGTGAAGATGCTTCTCAGCAAAGTAGGTGCGCGCTTGATTGACAATGTAGCCCTGGTTGATGAGTGTGGCAGCGGAATGAGCTTTCTTTCAACCCCGCTGTGGATGTTCACTGGCAAAAGAGGCCCCTTTGGCCCCGTTCCTAAAGCAGGTGTCGGCCAGCAAGACATCAAAAACTCGCGCCGTTTTGGTGAAAAACTGATTCAATCGCTGAATGCGCCTCAGGCAGACCTCAGCCAGAGCCAGCTAAAGGGCATGGGCGCTGTAACGATTAAAGAAAAGTATATTGCCAGCGAAACCATTGCTAATCGTAGCTTTCATATCTGGGGAAAACTACTGATGGCATGCGGTGATCAGCATTCGTTTATGCGTCGCCTTGTCGTGCGGCTTTATATCGCCTTCTTGATCACCCTTATTCTCACCGTTGTACCAATCAGCGCATTAATTAAAAAACTAATTTCCCCACTGACACGTAAACGAATTCAACAACAAAAAGCCTATTTTGCAGCCCCATCCGGGGAAGCCAATAATTGTTCAGAAGCCAGTATCAATGAGTAACACAAAAGCATATATAACCAATATTCAGGCCTACCTACCCGGCGAGCCCGTTCCCAATGATCAGATGGAATCAGTGTTGGGCCAAGTGGGCGACAAACCGTCGCGTGCCCGACGTATCATTTTAAAAAGCAATGGCATCAAAAGCCGATACTATGCTATCGATCCAGCGACCGGCGAATACACTCATACCAATGCCCAACTCGCAGCCGAAGCAGTACGAAAATTAGAAAACGAGCATTTCGCGCTTGCCGATCTCACGTGTCTTGCGGCGGGTTCCTCTTATCCCGATCAGGCTATGCCTGGCCATGGAGTGATGGTTCATGGCGAGTTAGATGCTCCACCCTGCGAAGTCGCCAGTGCGGCGGGGGTCTGTGTTAGTGGTATGTCAGCAATGAAATATGCCTACCTGTCGGTGATTGCTGGAGAACACCCACAAGCCGTTGCTGTCGGCTCAGATATGCCTTCGGCTGTCATGCAGGCTAAGAACTTTGAGGGAGAGCTAAATGAGGATATCGACGCGTTAGAACGCCAACCTGAACTGGCTTTCGAGAAGGATTTTTTGCGCTGGATGCTATCCGATGGCGCAGGCGCAGTACTCATAGAAAACCAACCGCGCCCCAACACTATCAACTTCAAAATAGACTGGATAGACGTATACTCCTACGCCAATGAAATGGAAGCCTGCATGTATGCAGGAGCCGAGAAAAAAGATGGCGAACTGATTAGCTGGGCTAGATATGATAACCAGCAACGAGCCAAACGCTCGGTGATGTCGGTTAAGCAGGATGTTAAACTGCTCAATGAAAACGTTATCCACTACACAGTTGAAAAGCCACTGGCCGCAAGTGTCAAAAAACGCCAGCTATCTGCCAGCGATTACAGCTACTTTGTTCCACATTATTCATCACAATACTTTCGCGATAGAGTCTATGCAGGCTTAGAAAAAATAGATTTCGTCATTCCAAAAGAACAGTGGTTCACCAACCTGCCTCAAAAAGGCAATACCGGAGCCGCGTCTATCTACATCATGCTTGAAGAGCTTCGGCGAACTCAACCCTTAGAACAAGGCCAAAAAATCCTTTGTTACATCCCGGAAAGTGGACGCTTCTCCTCTTGTTTTATGCAGCTCACAGTGATTACTGATGCAAGTGACGAGTGATGAATAAAAACGACGTCCCTCAAGACAATAGCCGAACCTATAGCGGGCATCGTAAAGTCATCTACGCCACTGATGAAAAAGGAAGTTATGAGCGGGTAGAGTCAAGCGGTTGGGAAGCAGAAGAGTTTGCGACGGTAATGGCAGTTGAGCAGCTTGAAGAACAAGCGCAGGACGCGCTAGCGCGAGTTCATCAGGGACTCAGCGCACCGCTTGAATATCACATGTATAACAAACGCTTAGACATTCCTCAGTTGGCCCAGGTAACAGGTTTGTTCCAGTGGCAAGTCAAACGCCACTTAAAGCCAACTGTATTTACAAAACTATCGCATTCAAAGCTGCAGCGTTATGCCGATGCACTGGGGCTATCAATAACCGCGCTACAATCGGTCCCAGTTCCGTAACTTCCTACTCCTGAGGCTCGTAATGACCAGCTCTTCCCCTACCTTTCGTCACTATCACTCCGCTCACTGTGAAACTGGGGTCGTATCCTCCATTCTACAGCATCACGGTCATGATATATCCGAAGCCATGGCATTTGGATTGGCTTCAGGCCTTAGCTTTGCCTACATCCCTATCGTTAAACTAAATGGCCTACCGCTCATCGCCTACCGAATGCCACCAAAGAGCATTATAAAAGGGGTTCAAAAGCGTCTGGGATTCAACATGGCGTTTCAAAAATTTTCTGACGCAGCCAAAGGAATGGATACCCTTGATAAGCATGTTGAGCAAGGAAAGCTTGTTGGACTGCAAACATCGGTCTACTGGCTTCCCTACTTTCCAGAAGACATGCGGTTTCATTTCAATGCTCATAACCTTTTGGTTTATGGCAAAGACAACGAAGAATACTTGGTTAGCGATCCGGTATTTGAAGACGTAGTACGCTGCGACAAACCATCACTGCAAAAAGCTCGCTTTGCCAAAGGAGCTCTCGCCCCTAAAGGGTTGATGTACTATCCAACCCATATACCAAAAAGCCTCCCTGTTGAGCGCGAAATTCCAGGGGCCATTCGTAAAAATGCCAAAATAATGTACGCCCCGCTACCAATGATCGGACTAAAGGGAATTCGTTATCTATCAGGCAAGATCCGCAAACTGGACAAACAACTAAAGACTGAGCGCAAAGTGAAGCTCTACCTCGGCCATATCGTACGCATGCAGGAAGAAATTGGTACCGGGGGTGCTGGATTTCGTTTTATCTACGCCTCATTCCTCCAGGAAGCAGCCGACCGCCTGAATAGTGCACAGTTAAAAGAATCTTCAGAAATGATGACAGAGGCAGGCGACCAATGGCGCCAATTTGCGTTAAATGCAGTAAAAATGTGCAAGAAGCGCGCTAACCTCGACTTGGATAGCCTAGCCGACGACTTGCGTTTGTGTGCCGACAAAGAGCAAGCCGTGTGGCGAGAATTGCGCAAGTTTAAGGGTTAGCTGTGCCTTCAATCCAGCTTAAACCAATCGCTTTAGCTATGTCAGTCAAAGCCAGGGTTTCCGCATCAGAAAAGTCGTAAGCGACCGGTTTGGCAACACCCAAAGTCCCAAGAAGGCGCTCACCATCCAAAATAGGCACTGTCATTGCCCCTTCCATTTTGGTTTCTTTCGCCCCAGGGCGGATATTACCGGTATTGTCCGTTTGCAGATTACAGGTTTGAACCGGCTCTTTGCGTTTGGCGCAGATGCCAGCCATGCCCTTACCTACCGGAATAAGCCCGACAATGGGCATTAGCTTTTCGGGAATACCTCTCTGAGCTAACAAGTGCAGCTGCTCGGTGGTGTCATCTAGCTGGTGTAAAGTGCCTGTGGGGCAATCGAAGGCGGCTAGAATGTCATCTAACACAGGCTCCCATTGCTCTACGGGACTAGCAAGACGTTGGATAATTGGTTGAATCTCAGGCATAAGGCGTCCTTGGTTGTGTTACGAACAACAAATTTAACAGCGTTCAATGTCAACCACTGAATACTGTCCACTAGGGTTAGCATCAATATGGCACCAACGCTTACCTTTAAATTGAGGCTGGCTTAGCAGCTCGGTTACGGCATAGCCAGTCGTAAACTCATAGTAAGCTAATTCAGGATGCCAACGTTTGACCTGCATCGCCTTGGCAGATAACAGCTGCTCAGCTTCAACAGGCACCCCAAATCCCAGAGCAATACCATCCAGGTTCGAAGGTAACTTGGTTACCAAATCATCCAATGCTATATACTCGTTCAAACCATGCAAGATGGCAACAGGATCACAGCCATCCAGCGACTTTGCCATTAAATACCAATGACTCCCTTCGCCCATATCGGCATCATTAGCAACCTTAAGTCGCTTTCTATGGACAGCTAATGGCTCGGCGCACTGAGCGACGGCACCAACCAGAGCCATTTCGACTCGCTCATTCATCAGATCGAGCCATCCCAGCTTCAGTGCCGACTCCAGCCCAAAATGATCGCGAGTGACAAACATGTTATTTGCCTGAATTCCAAATTGCTTGGCAACATAAAAACAAGCGGCATTACTCACGGTATTAACGAAGCTCAATGGCATTGGCGGTTGCTTATCGACATAAATTTCACGCAGCACGCTAAACGCATTGCTCAGCGAACCATTCACGGATGTCATATATAGGCCGGTTTTTTCTGGCAATGCAATGTCGCCAATACAGCGGCCAGCCCCAAGCATAGACAACTGGATAAAACGGTCAATTCGACGAATATTCTTGCCAAACTGCGCCTTGATATCGCCTTTCAAATCCGGCAGATGGTCGCTAATCGGTTGGTAGAATGTAGAACTTGAGTAAATATTCATAGTGTATTTGCGATCACCAGCGCTGTATTGTTGCCACCGAAACCAAAGTAATTCAACAAGTAATATCCTTGTTGACGCCCAGACAAATCGGTTAACAACTGTATGCCAAGATCACTTTCAAACTGGCTCGCCTCACAATATGGCGCCGATATGCCTCGCTCAATAGAGTGGCAAAAAAGAATCAATTCATTGATGCCGCAAGCCCCCAATGTATGTCCAATCATCGGCTTATAGACCTGAACAGGGGGTATCGCGCTCCCGAAATAACGCCTCAATCCTGCTGATTCAGCTTCATCATTTGACAGACTTGCCGTCCCGTGAGCCTTTACCGCCTGAATATCTGAAGGGTTAATACCGGCTTGTTTCACCGCCAAGTCAATCACTTCTGCAATAGTTGCCCCTTCTGGCTCGGTAGAGGTAATGCTGTAGGTATCACCAATATTCGCACCGCTAACAAAGCTGAACTGATTTTCTGCCGTTTTATGGCGAGATATAACGATGGCTCCACAGCCCTCA
This sequence comes from Gammaproteobacteria bacterium UBA3532, assembly GCA_002376965.1. Taxonomy (GTDB): domain Bacteria; phylum Pseudomonadota; class Gammaproteobacteria; order Enterobacterales; family UBA3532; genus UBA3532. Next base: position 4,702 of record DFOV01000009.1, on the reverse strand, counting down.
CCTAAATACAGACCATCACGATGGCTATCAAAAGGCCGCATCCCATGTTGAGAGATCAACTCCAAAGCATGAAAGCCCAAGGTAGTGACGTCATTGCTGAACTCAAGTCCAACCACCAAAGCGTGTTCAATCTCGCCCGCTCTCAACATATCAACGGCATACATCAACGCATTGGCGCTGGCGGTGCAAGCCGTATTAAAGGTATATTCAGGGCCTTTGATGCCTAATGACTGCTTAATATACGACGCCAGGCAGCCAAATGTCGTTAAGCTCGATGAAATAACATCATCGGTGATCTTGTCGGCACAACGAATAAACTCTTCTGAGCCAAAGACATCAAAGGATGTTGAGCCAACAAAAACCCCCAACCGCACTACTTGCTCGGAACTTAAGCCAGCCTCAGAAATGGCATCACTAACAACGCTGTCAATAATGGTACGGAGACGATCAGGCCCTGCGTCTCGCCCCGGCTCAGCCACCATATAGTAGGGAACACGCAGGGTGTCGTCACTCAACCCAACATCCAGACTGGTCAGAAATTTGCTGGCTTGCGGCAGGTTCAGCAGGTTTTGCTCAACGCCTTGGCCCAAAGCGGTTGAAATACCACACCCATTTATAAATAACGCTTCAGCCATTACTTGTGCTCGATAATATAATTAGCCAAGGCCTCGACCGATGCCATCGCCATACGGGCTTCTTTCTGGCCTTCAATGCGCACACCATAGCGTTTCTTTACCGCCATTGATATTTGCAGCGAATCCAATGAGTCCAGATCCAGCTCGGAGTCGGAACCAAAAAGCGCTAAAGTCGGGTCGATATCATCCACCTCAAACTCATCTTCTTTATCGCACTCTTCAATGATCAGCGCTTTTAGTTCGTCGATCAGGGCTTGCTTATCCATGTATTTAAACCACCTTTCTAAACAGAAATAACGCCAGCATGCCCAGCGCTATCCCAAAACTGACTAATACGCCTAACTCTGGGACAATATCGACCACACTCCCCTGGCGTAAGAATAAATCGAGAAAACCTTCCAGCCCCCAAGACATAGGGCTTATCATCGTCGCCTGTTGCATCGCGTCAGGCATGATGAACTTGGGCACCATAATACCACCTAACGCGCCACACAAAATATTGCCGACACCACCCAGTGAGGTGGCCTGCTCAGTCGTCTTCGCACTTACCGCAATAAGCAATGCAAAGCCCATAGCCGCAATGCCAACCGCTAACGATAGCAAAACAATACCTATATAGGAATGCCCAAGGCTCAAGGTGTCCCCTCCAAGCAGGGGAACAATATAAACGCCGATCAGCAACATAACGATCAATTGAACCTGATTGATCACTAAATAAGGAATGACCTTTGCCAACAAAAATAGAGCCGGCGATACAGACATGCTTTTCAATCGAGCCAAAGTGCCTAGCTGACGTTCATTGATCAGCGTTGTCGAAACAGGGATCACAACAAAAAACATCGCAAAAACCAGCCAGGCAGGCACACTTTGCTGAACGGCACTAGGAACCTTACGCTCATCGCCAAAGGCATATTCCACCCGAATCGCATCTTGGGCGACAATATCTTCCATATCATCAGCCATCGTCTCATCACCATTTAAATCAGCTAGAAAGCGGTTTAAACGGGTTTTAGCATAGGCTTCACGCAGCGCTGCAGTAATCAGCATTTTACTGGCTTCGTTGATGCTCGGAGCCAAATAAACTTCCACAGGAAATGATTGCTCAGCGGCATCATCAAAGTTGGTTGAAAAATGTTTAGGGATGTAAACCAATAGGTGTAGCTTCTCAGTCTCAACCTGCATCAATAAGCGTTTTTTTGATTCCGATGGCGCTTCAAACTGAAGTAACGAAGAAGTCTCCAGCAATTCTTGCAATTGCTGCGACAAGGCTGAATCATCAGCATCAATCAGCACAGCATCATAGCTTACCGATTGATGCTCCCCAAATTGGCGCTGCATCGCCAAAGACATAATAATAATAAACACTGCAGGCATAACAAATAGCACCAGCAACGAATGCCAGTCCCGCGCTACCAACCGAAACTCTTTCATTATTGCCGCTTTAAACATCAGTCGCGCAACGCCTTTTTTGTTAATGAAAGAAACAACTGCTCTAAGCCAAGCTCGCCATATTCGCTGCGCAGCAAAGACAGGTTCTGGGATGACACCAGGGTATGTATACTCGCCAATTGCGCTGAGTTTAACTCACCATCGTAACGTAAAACTCGATCATTGAGGCCCAACCTTTCAGGGTTTGGAAGCAGCTGATGTAACCCCGCCATAAAGTCATCATCAAGTTTATCTGTAAACTCCATAACTAGCTGGGGATGACAGTCACGCAACAGCTGATGTTTCTTACCTTGGATCAGCACCTTTCCATGATCGATAATCGCCATCGAATCACACAGCTTTTCCACTTCTTCCATATAATGAGAAGTATAGATAATGGTCGTACCGTTGCTATTAAGCTCTTGAATGCGTTCTAAAATAAACTGACGCGACTGAGGATCGATACCCACAGTCGGCTCGTCCAGATACAATAGTTTCGGCGAACCCAGCAGTCCGATAGCCAAATTCAGTCGGCGTTTTAATCCACCCGAGAAAGTCGTTGCACGTCTGGAACAAACTGACTCTAGCTGACAAAAACCAATGCACTCCTCAATGCGGCGCTTTAAATCCGACCCTCGCAGACCTAAAACTCCACCAAAAAAGATAAGATTCTCTAGAACACTAAGCTTTGGATAGAAAGCATACTCTTGAGGAACCAGAGCACTTTGATGCTGGATGGCTTTGCGTTCACAGGAAAAGTCCAGCCCATCGATAGCAATACGGCCAACACTGAAATCCAATAATCCAGTAAGGATCGATACTAGTGAGGTTTTACCCGCGCCATTTGGACCAAGCAGGCCAAAACAACTACCCGACTCAACCGATAAGCAAACATTATCCAGCGCCAAGACATCCCGCCCTGCATACTGATAGCTTAATCCCTCAATATCTATCAACGACTATGCCCCAAATACTACCAGTGCATCACCTTCGGCACACAGGTTATCCCCTGCGACACCGCGAAAATGATAGGTTGCGGATTGTTCCTCATAAGATTCGCGAGTTACATGCAGCGAGAGAGGGCCAAGGGAATGAGCCAGATTCGGCATAGCGATACTTAATCGTGACACGGCTCCTATAAATGCCTGGCGAGGTGGAACCGAATCACCGCTTGATGACTTGGTCAAAACACCATGAAGAGCCATACCCTGAGCCGCCATTTCGACTACGGTATGGGTTGGCCATATCCCGTTATATGCTAATGGGTGGCAGCAATCTTGATGGCAGCATGTACTGGCGACCAAAGAGTGCTCATCAAAAAATTCGACCTGATCAAGCAAGTTCATCTTGCCTTGATGCGGAATCATCTGCAAAATCTGCGCTTTAGAAAGTAAACTCAACGACGTGCCTTATGCCTCTAATCGACTCCCCTTGCGACTGGGAAGACAACGAAATCACTATTTCACCCACTGACGCCTGCCTGGATGGCCACTTTCCCGACCAACCCGTGGTGCCAAGCGTGCATCTTATCACACTTATTCTGGACAGAATATTAGCCAAATACCCAGACTACCAGCTAAATAACGTGCGTCGAATCAAATTTATGACCCCCATTAAACCACCAGCCGCCCTGCGTTTTCAGTTTTCAATGAACGACAAACGGATATGCCAATTCAAATGCTTTAACAACGACGCCTTATCTTGCCAAGGCAAGATGCTTTTTGAACTAAAAAGGTAGCCCCAGCCCATCGTTTATTCATCACGTTAATGTAAGCCATATCTTACATTTATGTAAGAATCCTAGGTTAGTTCCCATCAGTGATCTCGCTTCTGCGCCGCAGAAAACCATCCTAACCAATTGATTTTAATAGTATAGAAGAAAAACCTAATAGAGCACACTGACACTTATCGAGGTAAGCGATACTAGGAAGAGCACAGGGTTTTGATTAAAGTATGTATTACAGGGACGACAGGTACTGGCGGGATTGTCAGTAATATGGAAAAGGAAACGCTAAGGACTAGCGCGAATCATGCAGGCAAGATGCCCAGCAACGGAATCAATGGACCACGGATGATATCAAGGAAGTCGGCAACGGTATGCCACTATATGACGAAGGGAACACGGATGCTTTCACGGACGACTTTAAACGGAATTGTAATGGATATGAACGGACTCTAGCGACGGAGCGTTACAGGATGACAATTTGCTAATGGAATTGGCTGTTATACTCCTTATAAGGGCAGCTTCGGCTGCCCTTTCTTGTTTTCAGGCCTTGTCCCCATTTGCAAAACTCCCCCAGGTAAATGTAAGCATTCACTGACATCAACGTGCGTTAAGAATAGAAAAAGCACTAAGAGCGACGCTCGGATTCCTCCTTAGCAACTTTAACCACATGTTTTAAAAGCAATTAATTTTCATTGTGAACTACATCACACTCAAAACGCAACGCAGTTCACTATTATCCGAACCACAGTTTGCTATAGTTGTAATCACAGGGACGCAAGACACCAACCGGATGTTGGTAACAAGGATAAGGACACGTTGAGGACCAGCGGACAACAGGCCAGCAAGACGCAAGGCCACGGAGTAAAACAGCATTGCTTAGCAGCGATAAGGAAGCCAGGAGGCAGCGGACGTT
>DFOV01000371.1 GCA_002376965.1 Gammaproteobacteria bacterium UBA3532 | reverse complement strand
CTTAAATGTGGTGCGGAATGTCGGGTTTATGCAGCCTTTTGATGTTATTGGGCTGTCAAAGCGCGCCCAAACAGCCTAACTTGGCTGTTCCCCCGCAAATTACCGAATTCAAAGACATCGGTTATTTTCCAGAGCATTCTTCTCGCTCGATAAAAAGCATTAAATCCGATGGTAAAATCTACCCCGGCGAGTGGGTCGCCTTATCTGGTAAGGGCCTAACCAACGCCAAGCTAATCATCGATGAGGTAACGCCTGCTGAGGTGATCTCAAGTGGTCATGAACAATTGCTTTTTCGTGTTCCGGTCGGACTAAATAAATATACCCACCATCAGCTTGTGCTGACGACAGCTTATGGCTCGGCAACGACTGAGTTCTACACCCATCACTACATTATCGGCACCGATACCGATTATAATCGTCATAATTTCATGCGCTTAAACGGAGCGTCAAAACAAGAGGCTGAATCGCGAGTTACGGAAATTGACCAAACGAATCCGTTATTTACGATGATATCGCCCGACAGTGCACTCCTGCATTCCGTGGGCTTTGAAGAAAAGCAGGAGGCTCCCTCAGGTTCTATCGATTATCTGATGCGGATCAATACCATTAATCTGCTAGCGAACGATCAGCCCGAAGTATTGGATTTCCACGATATTACACTTCCTTCGACGCCGACCGATGCCAAGCTCTCTCATAAGAATGTGATGGCGTTGTTGGGTAAAAGCCATCTTATCCTTGCTGATGCTTCTGCAAAGGGCGATTTCGCCGAGCTTGCACGAATTGAATTGCCTCAACCGCCCGCTGATACCTTAGGTGAGGGTAGGGTAAAAGAAAATAGCTATACTGATGTTGAGTTTGTCGGCGAGCGCTATCTTATTATTTTGGAGAGTCGTCACAATCATGTGGTGCTTTTTGATATCAGCCAACCTTCTGCACCAAGAATGTTAAGCAATTCATCGGTATTAAGCGGAGCACAATGGCCATCGGTGGTTGACTTGTTGCCAGACAATCAACAACCCGATAAATTTTGGCTATTGGCTGGCCGTAATTTACGTAACTATGGTAAGAAAACGGTCGAACTATTCAAAGATATGATCTCTGGTGATGGTGATCAGATCGATGATGCGAAATATAGCGCCTTGATTTCTTTTCATATCAGTGGCGATACCTTCCATCAACAAGCGTCGATTACTCTGCCCGATAATCAAATTCCTTTTTATTCAAAGCAGGATGAACAAGGCAATATCTATGTATCCGCAATGGATTGGCAGTTTAATGAATTCGCCGATGAAGATGCCGCATGGTATATGAATATTCATAAACAACTATTTAGCGCAGTAAGCATGGGGAAAATCTACTATGTGGACACGCAGTCGGGCGCGACTGAGATATCTTCACATGGTCTGGGTGTTTATTATCATATGGACTATGCCCCAGAGCTTGGCCCAGTCTTCAGCATTGTCAAAATCGGTGGACAAATGCTGCCGCCATTTGTCGCGTTAAAATGGGGATTCGCTATAGGCGAATTTGGTACATACAGCTATCGCAATGTATCTCGAAAATTATTGATACCGCCTTACAGCTTGGGAAGAATGGTTATTCAGAACTGAGGCTAGAGCTGTTCAATCAAAGTTAGCGATCCAGGTTGCTCATTCGGGAGTAGTGTCGCGTGGTTTACGCCTTATACGTCTTCAAGGCCATATTCGGCGCGGAGCTGTTTTTGGTGTACGAGACTGGGATGATTTCCAATTTTGTAGAAGGTTGCTGGGGATAACTAATGCCCATAACTTTCTTATATCAAAACCGAAATAGGTACCGCAAAGAGTCTTTGGCCAAACGGTAGAATGCTTTCTCCATCGTAAAAAACAACGCCTGCAGCAAACCGATCTTCAACGGCTTCTTTAAGTTTTTTGAGACCTTTAAAGTCGCTACTGGTTACCGTCGCGGAAGCCTTTATTTCGATACCGGCCAGCTTTCTGCCCTGTTCGATAAGGATGTCTACTTCAACTTTATCTTTATTGCGAAAGTGGTAGAACGATAGTTGTTCATCGTGCCAGTCGGCTAGTTTTCGCAGTTCTTGATATATAAAGGTTTCCAGCAATTGGCCAAGTAGCGCCTTATCTTGCCATAAGGCTTGGCTGTTTACACCCACCAGAGCACTGGCCAGCCCAGTATCGGTTATATGCATTTTCGGGGTCTTGATTAGTCGGCTGAGGCGATTGCTATGCCAGGGTTGTAATTGTTCGATTAAGAATATCTGCTCCAGTACGGTAAGGTATTCTTTAATTGTTGGACGACTGATGGAGAAGGGCGAGGCTAAGTCGGTGGCATTAAAAAGCCGTGCCGTTTGGCTCGCCGCCAAGGCAAGAAGTTTAGGCAGAATATCTAGGTGACGGATTGATGCGATATCCTGTATGTCGCGCTGAATGATCGTAGTGAGGTAATCCCGGTGCCAGATGCTTCTTCTCTTGCTGCTCGTTCGGCCAATCGCAGATGGGTAGCCTCCAGCACAAATAAGCCCGGACAATGACTCGCCTAGGTGTTGATAAGTGCGCTGATTTGCGGCTTTTCCAAAATCCGCGCTAAACAGGTGCTGAAAAAACTGAGGCTGATAGCCTCTTATTTCAGCTTGTGCTAGAGGACGTAACCGAATGATCTCCATGCGACCAGCGAGAGAGTCTGCTAGTTGAGGCAAGAGTAATATATTCGCTGATCCAGTAAGGATAAAACGCCCAGGTTGTCGGTTTCGATCGACACTGGCCTTAATCGCCGTAAATAACTCAGGTGTGCGCTGGATTTCGTCGAGAATAGTTTTGTCTGGTAAGCTGCGAATAAAGCCAACAGGGTCTGTTTTGGCTGCTTGTAGTTGGTTGGTATCGTCGAAGGTGATGTAGTGGTATCCCAAATCTTGACCAACGTTACGTGCAAGTGTTGTTTTTCCGCATTGGCGAGAGCCATGAACAAGTACGACGGGGGTGTCTTGCAGCGCCTCTCTTAGCAGGGATTCAGAATAGCGAGGGTAGAGGGTGTCATTCATATATTCACATCTTGACAGTTAAAATCTTCGGCTAAATGAAAATAATCGCTCGTCCAATTGTAAATACATGTTCGTCAAAATGAAAGTTTATTGTCGTCTATAAGTAAATAATGTCGTGTTTGTATGGCGGAAATGCTTTGTTTGCTATGCCGAGGTTGAGTTTTCTAAAATCTGAGGGCCCGAGATACGGGGCTATAGCTATTCGATCGGACATGCCATGAAGTAGCTTGGCACGAATAGGTAGAAAATGGCTCAAATTGCCATTATCTCAAGTATTTCATATGGATAGAATTATCTCGCTTTTATTCTTTCACTTAATCAAAGGTCAATATATGAAATCAGTAATGCTTACTTTATTTGTGCTAGCCACACTGTTGAGTGCGGCGAATAGCCAAGCAAAGCCATGGTTATCAAGCGAGTTTGTCGATACACCATATAAGTCCGTCGATTTGAACCGGTATTGCAAGCGATATGGCAGTAGTGCTTACGCGAGTTTGACAGGCAGTCATGCCTAGAATTGGTCTTGCCGAGCAGGGACATCCAACTATTCGATATCTGTACAACGAGCGTGTGAAGAGCAGTATGGCGTAGCGCGAGGACAAGCAGTTTTGCTAGGTAACCATGCGTATGACTGGGCTTGTATTGATTGGCAGGCAGCAGACAACTATGTTGTACCGGTTGTTGTTATTGCTTCAGAAGATTACTCTAACATAACGGCAGTTAACCAGGCTATTCAGCGAGTTGCCACCTTGATGTCAGATACGCAAAGCTGGTATGAGGATGCAATGGACTCAGGGAAAACATTTAGAATGCTGCGTCCTATTGTTCGTCTTTCGCTGAAAAATAGCCAATTTTGGAATGATATGTCCTGTCTATCTTACATGGAGGCAAATATTGCAGAATGTGATCACTTGGCTGGTCAACCTACCGTAGAAGGGCGATATTTTCATGATGTGCTCGCTGAAGTTAGCCCGATTTTTGCCAAGCGTAAAAACGGTACTGATTTAGTGGTATCAATGTTTGTTTCAAGTCATGATGCCGAGCCTTTTTGGATCGGTGGTGGGTCTAATATCATCGACGGTATTGAATACAACTCACAAGCTCCAATACAGTCGACAGGTTTTTGCCATGCCGAAGCGGATTGTGGCATTTACACTGCTGGCCATGAACTTGGGCATAATTTAGGGCTAGTCCATACCTGTAGTCGTAGCCCAAAACCTGCCAGTTGTGGGAGCTCGATCATGCAGCGCCCTGGAAATTTCCTAACGGTTGGTATGCTGGTTGATGAAGAACAGGATGAGCTAGACGCTTCTCCATTTTTCTTCTAAAAACAATACTAATGGAGTGGACATCTACCCTTGTGGTGGGTCCACTCCGAATTTTACTCATTGGCGTAAGGTTTACATCTGTGGCTGTACGTACCTTCCAACCATCCGACCTGGCTCAAGTATGTGCCATCTATGCCGCTTCAAAAATGGATGAGCTTATTAACGAGACAAGGCAATACCAGTTTTTGCCATTGGTAGATGACCAGCGGCGTTATCCTCAACTGATGGAGTCGGATATCTTTGTTTATGATGACGACGAAGTGAAGGGGTATGGGGCTGTGTGTGGCTCCGAAATCAGAGCGCTTTATGTCAGCCCAGAGCATAGAGCACAGGGAGTGGGCAGACGCTTACTGGAGCATATGCTGGTAAAAAGCGGGGAGGGGGCTAGCTTGTATATTGCCAAAAATAACCACGCGGCAAGGCGTTTGTATCAAAGCTATGGGTTTGTCATCACCAGTGAATTTGAAACGGATTACAATGGTGTGGCTGTTACGGCGTGTAAGATGAGTCAGCGGATTCTAGAAACTCTATTGTGAAAAAGGTAGCAATGAATATCAATATTGAACTCAATGGCCAAATCGAAGAGGCTGAGGTGCTAGCCCTTTATCGAGCTAATTCCTGGTCTGCAGCAGATAAACCTTCGCAGCTGCTTGCGGCGCTGCGCAATTCTCACACATTGGTGATAGCGAGGTGCGATGGTGAGCTGGTTGGAATAGGCAATGCCATATCTGACGGGCATTTGGTGGTGTACTATCCTCATATGCTGGTTCATCCTTCAAAGCAAGGAAAGGGCGTTGGCCGTAAAATGATGGAGGCTTTGCAAACCGTGTATCAGGGATATCACCAGCAAATGCTCACTGCCGACGGAGAGGCGGTTGAATTTTATAAAGCAGTAAGTATCCCCCGGCAAAGTCGGGGGCTTTAGTCTGTGAGCCGC
>DFOV01000374.1 GCA_002376965.1 Gammaproteobacteria bacterium UBA3532 | reverse complement strand
CAAATGGCCGCCGACGCAGCCACTTTTTCAGCCTTGTTTTTGTTTGAACCATCAATCATTGCACCTGCGGCACAGGTGGCTGCACCGATCAGGCCGTATTTGGTGGTCTTATTCATTTGCCGTTCACCGGTGTAAGGATCGGTGGTATGGGTAGCACAACCTGCAATAGCAAAAGTTGCCACTGAAGCGACCAAGAGGGATGTGATTGCTTTCATGTTATTCTCCTTTAAACGTATAGGGCTATTGTAGCCAATAAAAATGAATACTGCCTGAACGGGGCCAAAAACTTTAGGGCAAGCCCATGAATAGCTAATGTCCATTATCGCCAAGTGGCTGGATATTTCTGGAGCAAACATCTGCTGCATGGATGCAGCGGTTGAGCCATCAGGGATGATTTTACGGCGTTTTGCGTAAGAAATATCCAGCCACTTGGCGATTATAGACAATATATAATTAAGCCCCTTTTGCATTACTGCATTGTTTAATCAAGCTTTCCGCACTGCGCTGCTGTCTGCCCGTTGCCAAGCCTAGGTTAAGAGCCTTTTTGGCTAGCTGACGCGCTTCACGACAACGCTGTTGTTTGTGACGCACCGTTGCCAACTTCAAATACAAATCACCACGCTTAGGCTGAATGCGAATGGCCTGCTCCAACGACACCGACGCCTGACGCCAGTCTTGTTGCTTGATCGCACGATCGGCATCGGCCAACATGGCATCGACCACTCGATGACGTGAATTCAAATCCTGCCGAGACTGATTGGCTGGTGCCGCCCGCTCGACTGCTCGTGGCCGGCTGGTTTCAACGCCCTGCTCGACCGAGCCACCTTCAACGGGCGAAGGCATTGGCGCAGTAGCACAACCGGTAAGCATTAGTCCCATCGTCAGCCCAACAACTTTTAAGCCTGTCATTGAAATACCCGTTTCAGCCATCTCATCACCTTGTTCGATTTCTTACATTCGCCACGCTGCTCCGGCACAAACTGGCGCTGCATCGGGATGCTAGCCACTGCAGGGCACCCCTCCTCAACCGGCATGCCCTGATCATTTACGGCTGTCAGTACAACGCCACTTGGCATGTTCGGTTCATACGACCAAAAACTTACGTCAGACATAATATCAATCCATAACTGCAAAGCTCCAGATGCACCGGTGAGCTTGGATGACTGATTATCATCTCGCCCAATCCATACAACGGCCAGGCGATCTCCGGTAAATCCAGCAAACCAGCTATCGCGCAAATCATCGGTTGTTCCAGTTTTACCTGCTGCCGCGAGGTGCGGCATGCGCTGGGAAATCGAACGCGATGTACCAATCATCGATGCCTGATTGAGCATATAGTTCACCTGATACACCGCATTTTCATCGACCTGATTATTTACCTGCAACGGATAACGTTGGATCAATGCTCCTTCCCGATCAGTGACAGCCGTTACTGATTGCAGCGGTACGCTAAACCCGCCACTGGCAAACTGCTGATACATCTGCGTCACTTCCAGTGGCGACATTTCGTAGGCTCCCAGCATAGCAGAAGGATAGGTCATCGGCTGCTCAATGCCCAGTTGTTTTAGCGTTTGATTAATCCGCTCCATGCCAATGTCCATGCCAAGACGCACGGTAGCCAGGTTGTAGGATTGCGTCAGCCCTTCCATTAACCACACATCGCCATGAGCTTGTTTATCGTAGTTCAGCGGCGTCCACTCACTGCCATCGGTTGAGGTCATGGTAAACGGTTCATCAGCTATCATACTGGCGGGATGGTAGTCCTGTGGTTGGAGCAATGCGGTGAGATAAATAACAGGCTTGATCAAAGACCCGACAGGCCGCCGCGCCTGCAGAGCGCGATTGAATCCTTGCTCACGTACATGCCGATCCCCCACTACTGCCAGTATTTCACCATTATCTGGATTAGTGACCACAACAGCGGCTTGGAGAGTGTCTTTCGGTATCCCTTTTTGTTGCTCTAATTGCCCCAACCGTTGAACCAGCTTTGCTTCACTTTGCTGCTGAACGGCTACATCGAGCGTGGTAAAGATTCTTAAGCCTTCATTGCGCAGGTCATCACCACTGTAGTCCTGACGCAAATGCGTTTTGACCAACTCTAAAAAGGCTGGATACAGATTTTGCTGTCGACGTCCTTGGCGCGTAACGGAAAGAGGTGTTTTGATAGCATTGGCATAGATTGCCTCGCTAACAAAGCCTCCCTCGTAAAGGTGCTTTAACATGAGATTTCGCCGTTCGCGAGCACGGTCGGCGTGGCGAAATGGATTGTAATAAGAGGGACCGCGCACCAAAGCAACTAAGGTTGCACACTGCTCCTCAGTTAATTCACTGACAGGTCGACCGAAATAGTGAAATGATGCCAATCCAAACCCGTTGATAGAGCGCTGGCCATCTTGGCCTAGATAAACCTCGTTGAGATAGGCTTCAAGGATCTCATTTTTAGAATAGTGGATCTCCAATAACACCGACATCGCCGCTTCGCGAATTTTACGCCATAGGGTGCGTTCGGAGGTCAGAAAGTAGTTTTTGACTAGCTGCTGGGTGATGGTGCTACCACCCTGGCGGGCTTTACCTGATGTCAGATTCACCCAAAGTGCGCGAGCAATGCCCTTTGGCGACACGCCAAAGTGGGTGTAGAAGTCGCGATCTTCGCTGGCAATTAGAGCGTCGACCAGTACCGGTGGCACATCTTCCAGCTGGATCAGTAAACGATCTTCATTTTTGGTTGGATAGATACCACCTATGCGCAATGGCTCGATCCTAAAGGTATTGATATTGCGCCGGTTACTATCTTGAATCGACGTGATGTAGGCATTATCAAAGCCTAAGCGTAATTGACGTGCATCGCGCTTGCCATCAAAGAAGTCAAAAGCACGCGCATAAAATTCAACCACTTGCCCTTGGCGACGGTATTCACCGGGAGCGTTAACTTGATATACCTTGCGATAACCCAAGGTATCGAGCAAATCGACTAACTGTGATGCGGTCATCGGTGCGCCAACATAAAGAAGTGTTGGAGCAGAGTAGACATGAGCCGGCAGTTCCCAACGTCGCCCTTCAAACTGCTTTTGGATCACCGCATCCAGGTAAACCAGCCACACACAAACCACCGCTAGAAAAACAGCCGATAGCTTGAACATCCACTTCAACACGATGTAACGCTTTTTCACTCTGTGCTTTGAAGACTTAGCCTTAGTTGCCTTTTTCTTGCGTTGTGCTGCCATGCCTGCCCTATACCCTTATATATCCAATTATATCCAGTTCTGCATAGACTTAATTCTGCGCTTTGGCCTGATGTGCCTGATAATGCCGAATAACATCCATAAATTCACTGCCGTAACGTTCAAGCTTCTTCTGTCCGACACCATTGATGCCTAAAAATGCCATTTCATGTTGAGGCTTTTGTGCCGCAAGCTCAGCTAATGTGGCGTCGTTAAATATTACAAAAGGCGGTACGCCATTGTCATCAGCCAGCTCTTTACGCCGCTGGCGTAAAATCTCAAACAGCACCTCATCATAAACCGGTTTGTAATATTTCTTGCCGACAGTTTCCTGGCTACGCGAGCTGGCAAGCATTAATGATAGCTCACCTTTTAAAATCGCCCTCGCTCCTTCTTGCAAGCGCAGCGCACCACGGGCGGTAATATCCTGTAAAATCACCCCTTGGTGAATAAGCTGACGACAAACGCTTAACCAGTGTGCCTCGGACTGCTCTTTACCAATGCCATAGGTTGACAGCTGATCATGCCCCAACTGCAGCAGGCTGGCATTTTTCGCCCCACGTAAAACATCGATCACATGATGAACGCCAAATTTTTGGCCGACACGATAA
>DFOV01000013.1:4653-8099 GCA_002376965.1 Gammaproteobacteria bacterium UBA3532 | reverse complement strand
GGTTATCCCACCAGCTTCACCAGCCGCAACACGGGTACGACGGATAAAATCAAGCAATGAGGTTTTACCATGGTCAACATGGCCCATAATAGTGACGACAGGTGCCCGAGGCTTGAGCTCTTCATCACTGCCTTGAGCCGATGCTTTCACTTCGTCTTCAAGTGCATTTTCATTAAGCAATTTAACCGAGTGCCCCATTTCCTCCACCACTAGAGTAGCAGTTTCCTGATCGATCACTTGATTAATGGTGGCCATCGCCCCCATACCCATCATTACTTTAATAACTTCAGCTGCTTTTATCGCCATTTTTGACGCTAACTCAGCAACCGTAATGGTTTCAGGAATACTGACTTCCCGCACAACCGGTGCGGTAGGTTTCTCAAAACCATGTTTCTGCGACAGCGGTTTAGAAGATTTCTGTTTGCGCTTATGATCGGACTTATCTTTACGAGTACGCTTTACGACACGAGCAGCAGCGGCATCCAACTCATCCTCTTCAATCGCCGACTGTGGTTTAGGCTTCGATTTTTTACCTTTGGATGCGTCTTTCTTACCTTTAGGCTTCGAACGGCGCTCATCATTGCCAGATTCCTGCTCGTCGCTATCATCACTTGCGTAATTCTTAAGCTGCTCTTCTTGCAGGCGACGTGCTTCTTCTTCGGCTTTTTGACGCTCAGCCTCCTCGCGCTGACGCAATAACTCCTGCTCCTGGCGTCGAACTTCCTCATCCACCTTTTTCTTGGCAGGAGGTACTTTCTTATCTGCTTTGCTTACTTTTTCAGCATTTGTGGTGTCCGCTTCCGACACCTGCTTTTTACGCGCTTCTTCCTTTTCACGTTCTGCCTGCTTTTGCGCCTCAACAGCAGCAAGACGAGCTTCTTCTTCCCGCGCTAAACGATCTGCTGTTTCGGCTGCAGCACGCTCAGCTGCTAACTGCTCTTCAGTTTTTTCCGGAACTTCTTCTGGCACACTGGAACGCTTGACATAAGTGCGCTTTTTGCGAACTTCAACGTTGACTGTTTTACTGCGCCCCTGCGCTCCCTGAACTTTCAAGGAGCTGACCGATTTGCGCTTTAGGGTTATGCGCTTAGGCTCAGCACTATCTTCGCCATGTGCACGACGCAAGAATGTCAGCAATTCCTGCTTTTGCTTTTCGGTCAGTTTATCTTCTGCTTTGTTCACTTCAATTTTGGCAGCACTCAACTGTTCTAGCAGCCGTTCTACCGGCGTGCCTACTGAGTCTGCTAATTGCTGGACGGTCATCTCGCTCATATATTCGCTCTCCCGTACCTCTAAATGGTTACTCGTTATTCTCGAACCAAGGCGCGCGTGCCGCCATGATCAATGCCGCTGCCCTTTCTTCGTCGAGTTCAGCAACCGATTCAGTTAGTTCATCGACAGCCTGCTCAGCCAAATCTTCCATGGTCACAATACCATGACTGGCTAAAACAAAAGCCAGGTGACGATCCATCCCCTCCATAGTCAAGAGGTCTTCGGCAGGCTCTGCATCTTCAAGCTTTTCTTCGGAGGCTATTGCCTGCGTTAACAATACATCTTTGGCAGCATTACGTAGTGTATTGACCAGCTCTTCATCAAACCCATCTATTTCAGATAACTCGGATGCCGGTACGTAGGCAATCTCTTCCAATGTGGTAAAGCCCTCATCGATCAATGCTTCAGCCAGGTCATCGTCAACCCCTAGCCTATCCATAAACATTGTTCGAATACTTCCAACTTCCTGTTCTTGTTTCGCGTCCATTTCTTGCTGGGTCATAACGTTTAATGTCCAGCCAGTTAGTTCACTGGCTAACCGAACATTTTGCCCGCTGCGACCAATGGCCTGCGCCAGCTGGTCTTCAGGAACCGCGATATCCATGGAATTAGAGTCTTCATCAACAACAATCGATGAGACTTCAGCGGGCGCCATAGCGTTAATAACATATTGAGCAGGATTATCATCCCACAAAACAATGTCGACTCGCTCCTGTCCCAACTCATTTGAAACAGCCTGCACACGAGCACCGCGCATACCCACACAGGCGCCAACCGCATCAATTCGTCGGTCATTGGTTTTCACTGCAATTTTGGCGCGAGAACCCGGATCGCGTGCTGCTCCCATAATTTCGATAACGTGCTCGCCAATTTCAGGAACTTCGATACGAAACAGCTCGATCAGCATTTCAGGGCGAGAGCGAGTAATCATCAACTGTGGACCGCGCGCTTCTGGCTTGACCCCAAACAATAATCCTCGGATCCTGTCTCCAGGGCGGAAATGCTCTTTTGGTAACAACTCTTCTTTATAGATAATGGCTTCGGCATTGTTGCCTAAATCCAGTATCACGTAATCTCGGTTAGCTTTTTTTACAATACCGCTAACCAGCTCATTCATTTGAGAGCGATACTCATCTATGACACGCGCTCTCTCAGCTTCACGAACTTTTTGCACGATAACTTGTTTAGCCGTTTGCGCAGCAATGCGCCCAAACTCTATCGACTCTGTTTCCTGCTCAATATATTCGCCAAGCTGAATACCTTCCTCTTGAGCTTCTGCTGCAGCAAGCCCTATTTCAGCGTACGGGTTTTCCAATCCATTGGTTGAATCTTCAACCACGACCCAGCGACGGTATGTGTCGTAATCACCTGTTTTACGATCTATTTCGACTCGAACCTCAATTTCACCACCGTGCTTTTTTTTGGTCGCGGTCGCTAACGCTGCTTCCAGGGCTTCAAATATCAGTTCTTTTTCAACGCCTTTTTCATTGGAAACGGCATCAACAACCAATAATATTTCTTTATTCATCCGCAGGCCCACCCGTTGGCTCAAAGTTATAAACAGGAACTAGTTTTGCCTTTTCAATTTGGCTGTGTTTTACGCTGATTGTCTTTCCTTCATAGGCTATTGTGATCGTTTCGCTTTCATTCTCAACGCTCTCAATCAAGCCTTTATATTTTTTACGTCCGTCAATAGCCGAATAAAGTCGAATCGAGACTTCCTGGCCAATAAAGCGAGCAAAATGCTGATGCGTAAACAAAGGACGCTCAATGCCTGGAGACGAGACTTCCAGGTTGTATACCCCACTGATCGGGTCTTCCACGTCCAGCACACCACTGACCTGATAACTAACCTCAGCACAATCATCCGCCGTAATGCCATTGGCATGGTCGATATAAATTCGAAAAACGGAGTTTTTACCCTGGGAAAGGTATTCCACCCCTACCAGTTCATAGCCCAGCCCTTCAACGGATGGTCTGACAAGTTCTGTTAGTTGGCTGACATTTGCCACAAATCACTACCTTCTGAAACAAAAAATGGGCCACTGGCCCATTTCTAGAAAAACTGTCCTCCAGTTAACAAAAAGCCCCTAAACAGGGGCTTTCGTTGTCTTACGACGAAAACTGGTTGCGGGGGCTGGATTTGAACCAACGACCTTCGGGTTATGAGCCCG
>DFOV01000013.1:0-4345 GCA_002376965.1 Gammaproteobacteria bacterium UBA3532 | reverse complement strand
TTATGAGCCCGACGAGCTACCAAGCTGCTCCACCCCGCGATAGAGTGGCGGATATTACACGAACTTTATTTTAGACGCAAGTCAGCATGTGTGATCTAACGCGAATATAAAGGATTTATGAAAGGTCTAAGTTATAATTTCCAGCGCTGATTCAAACCATTGGAAGATTCGGAGATCAGCCACTGATTATCTCGGCTAAATGCAACGTCATATACAATAGCCCCACTCGGGCGCCATATGTTTCTGTTGCGAACCTTCCAGCGCTTGATGGATTGACCTGATGCCACATCCCATAACTGTATTATACGAGCAGCTCCACCAGTTGCTAAATATTGACTGTTTTCAGAAAAGCGTGCCGAAACCAGAGTAAATGGTTTCTCTCCGAAATGAAGTCGTCGCTGCAGCGTTCCATCATTTATATGCCAAATTTTAGCCTCGCCATGTGCTGATGCACTAAGTGCGTAACGGCCATCACTCGAAAGTTCAACGAGAGTCACTCGATGCTCATGCTTAAAATGATGCAGTGGTTGACCAGACTGAGCATCCCACAGCATGGCTTGGTAATCATTACCTCCGGTCAAAACGTAGCGGCCATTCGCCGAAAGGCTAACACTGTTCACTTTGTCTTTGTGCCCAAAATACTCAAGCCTTCGCCCGGTTTTTAGATCGACGTGGTGTACCGTACCTGTTTCCAGCCCAATAGCAACGAATCGACCACCGTCGCTGATGTCAATGGCCATAATCTCATCAGGCATCTCCCAGTAGCCTAGCGATTGTCCGGATTTTGTGTCCCAGACAACAAAGGCGCGCATCTCGGCGGTAACCGCATATTGATTGTCGGGACTAATCACAGCATGCAAAATATCTTTAGCTTCATCATCGCCGTGACGCCAGCGAAATAGCAGCTTATTTGAAGACACATCCCAAAAGCCAACCCCATGATTCACCGTCGCAGCAATGGCATAGCGCCCGTCATCTGACAACGCGCCATCATAGAGTGCGATACGTGCATGTATATTGGTTTCAACAGCATCATCTCGTCCACTACAGCCCAAAAGCAGTAGCGATATTAGAATTTGCAGGATGATTTTTAGTCGCATGGGCAGTTTTTTAAACAAAGTCTGGATTTTTGGCCCCGATGTTCTTAGCATAGCGGGACTTAGTAACTAAATCCATTGACACACGGAAAAAGGCATAATGATGAAAAAAACATTACTAACCGTTAGCTTGGCCATGATTTTAGCAGCCTGTGGTGCTGAAGAAAAAAAAGCAGAAAAACCAGTTGAACCTGCTGCGACATCTGAGAAGGCGACTGCCGCATCTGCAACCGATGTCGCTTCGATGAGCGAATCAGACAAAATCAGTTATGCCATCGGTGTGACTCTAGCGACTCAATTCCAACGCGGAACATCAAAGTTTGTCGATGCAGGTTACCAATTTAACCATGCCCTAATGGAAAAAGGCGTTAGCGATGCACTAAAAGGTACGCCAGACATGCAAGAAGCTGATATTCAGCAGCTTCTTCGCACTTTCCATCAGGAAGCCAGCGAAAAAGTTCGCGAAATGGAGCAAAAAACAGCTCAAGAAAATGTTGAAAAAGGCAAAGCGTTCCTAGCAGAGAACGCAAAAAAAGAAGGCGTCGTCACCTTGGATAATGGACTCCAATATAAGGTGATTAGCGCAGGTGAAGGCGACAAGCCTAAAGCCAGTGACCGTGTTAAAGTTCACTACAAAGGCACATTGATCGACGGGACTGAGTTTGATAGTTCATACAAACGCGGTCAACCAGCCCAGTTTGCTGTTGGTGGAGTTATTAAAGGCTGGCAGGAAGCACTACAGCTGATGCCTGCTGGTAGCAAATGGGAGTTATATATCCCTAGTGAACTGGCTTATGGTGAGCGTGGAACCCCAAGTATTCCAGGAAACTCAACACTGATTTTCGAAGTAGAGCTACTTGAAATCGTTGGCTCTCCAGCAGCACAGGCTGCCGCAGAAAAACCAGCCGACAAGCCAGAAGCAACAAAAGAATAAATCAACGTTTAAGCGAAGTTGATCCAAAAACGGCACCAATCAGGTGCCGTTTTATTAGGTATTATTGAAAAGAAGAATCAACTTAGACTTTGACAAACCCTGGCTCATACACAGTAATTGACTCGGGTTGCTCAAGCATAACGCTGATTTCGGCCAACAACCGCCGACGTGTTTCAGAGCGTTCCCACGCACTCCAGTCAGCTAGACTCTCCCATGAAATAAGCAATAACCAGTGGTTTGGGTTTTCATGGTTGCGCAACACTTCCGAGTTAATATAACCAGTAACTCCACTTGCTTCAAACTTCGCTTTGCGTAACACTTGATAGTATGTTTGCTCCATCCCCGGAGCGAGAATGCGTTCTATCGCTACTTTGATCATAGATAAAAGGTCACCCTAGTGCTTTTCGTGTAACGTGTGAATCAACTTATCTTCTAACTCAATACGAGTTGCCAAGCACTCCCCTAATTCAGACAAGTCTTGGTCGAAAGTCCCCCACTGCTCATCTTCAACCTCTGACTCGTACCGATCATTGAAATCAATAGCCAATTCGGTGGTTTCGGTTATTTTAGGTAAAAGCCGCTTCGCCAGTGCCACACTATCAGGGCCATGCTCTGAGCACTTGGAAACTATGTCTTCATAGATTTCAAAGTGTCCTGCAGATACATAGTCTACCAATACTTCACAAAATCGACTGATTTGCTCGGGCTCTGGGGCACGCGATTTCTTAAATTTTTTAAGTCCGGATAATTGGCAGTAGCGAATTAATAATTCTTGCCGCTCTTCTAGCCATCGATCGATAGCATCTTTGGACCCACCATACTTTTCTTGTGTTTTTTCGAGTTGTTCTAACATGTATGTCTCCGGCAACTAACCCCTCGCGCACAATCATAGCGCTAGGTCTATTCTAGCGCTGGCCTTGAAGGCGGTGCAAGCAGTTGTATTTAATTATTTAACCGGAAGCTAATAAACGCTCACTTGATAATCAACATCGCCGTTCCAGCCAAGCTAATCACTCAAGGTTTGTTGCGCCTTCTTCAGCTGGAGGTTCAGCGCTGATAACGTTAGGGTTAGTAAAACCTTGGCCTTGGACAATAGATATTTCTACGCGTCTGTTTTTGGCCCTATTTTCTCGCGTATCATTGTCTACCAAAGGTTGGGTATCCGCATGGCCGACGATACTGAAGCGTTCAGGCTCCAGATCCGGGTTTTTAAGAAGCTCGTGAGCAACAGATACAGCTCGCCCCGACGACAGCTCCCAATTTGAACGAAACCAATCAGTATCGATTGGAATGTTATCAGTATGTCCAGCAACTCGGATCATCCCGTCGGTATCTACCAATATGGCAGCAATCTTTGCCAAAACGGGTTTAAATACTTTGCGCACATCCGCGTCCCCGGAAATAAACGAGCCTTTTTCACGAATTCTAATCACAATGACTCTACCGAAAGCCTCAACTTCGACCTTACCTGTTGTTATTTCTTGCTTTAACTCTTGAGCAATGGCTTTTGCTTTGGCTTCGGTTTTTTCTGTTGGTGCTCCCGGAGTCCCTGGAGCCTGACTGCTACTGGAACTTTGTGCCGGAACAGGAATTGACTTCACTTCTTCCTGCATCATTCCACCTTCGGTAATATCAATCGATTGCTTGGTATTATCGACGGTTTCCTGCTGGATGGTGCGAATAGGTGTGGGATCAGGCTTTCCTGGAGAAAACTCTTGGGCAATGATGCTAGTTCCTTTTGGGATTTGATTAGCATCAATCTGGCTCTGTACCCCAAAAGCAAAACGCATTGAACCAGCGATTTGCTTGAACTTCATCACGTCCATTTCAGAAAAAGCCAATAAGAGCACGAAAAAACACATTAGCAACGACATTAAGTCGGCAAATGTCGCTAACCATGCCGGTAATCCCGGCTTGCATTTACACTCTTCTTGCTCCACCAATAAACCTCGGATTATTCCTCTTCGCTACCGCGCTTACCTTCGGCCAAATAGGATTTAAGGGTTTCTTCAATGACTCTAGGGTTTTGACCTGCTTGAATACCAAGAAGTGCATCCAAAATCAGACTCTTTGTCATTTTCTCTTCTTCATTCCTAAGAGTAAGCTTGTCAGCCAACGGCAGGGCTGCCATATTCGCGATCATTGCACCGTAGAGAGTCGTCAACAAAGCTACTGCCATAGCTGGGCCAATGGATTTAGGATCATCCATATTGGATAACATCTGGACTAGGCCAATCAGAGTTCCAATCATGCCCATCGCTGGAGCAACATCTCCAGTAGCGACAAATACGCTGATAGCCGTTTCATGACGTTT
>DFOV01000325.1:8992-11658 GCA_002376965.1 Gammaproteobacteria bacterium UBA3532 | reverse complement strand
GTTAACGTAACGAGTAAGGCGAACACGGTGTTCTTTTAGCAGTGTTTCCATATGTTCTTCGACCCAGTGCTTTATTTGGTTTTCGCTAACAGCGAGTTGTTTCTCTTCAATATTTGAGCTGCTACGCCGTGATACCAGTTGCGGTGGACTTTGTGGGACTTGCATCGAATGATCAAGCAGCGGGGCACCGGTTACTGCGCCCGTCAATTCTTCCTTTAGTTCATTCACGACTTCGTTGACCGTTGAAGCCTTGATTTCAATAATATTCTCAAGGAAGCAAAATAGTAGTAAGCGATCACAAAAGATATTAATTTTTCGTGGGATACCCGAGGTGTTCTCGAAAATTTCCTGATAAGCCTCTGCGCTTATCGTTGGGTTATGACCCTGCCAGCCGACATGCTTCAGGCGGTGCTCTACATAGTGTTTCAGTTCTTCTGCATCCAATGGAGACAAGTGGCAGGAGGCAATTATGCGCTGGCGGAACTGCTCCATATTTGGCGTACTGATAATGCCACGGAGTTCGTCCTGGCCAAGAAGAAAGCTCTGCAACAGGGGCTTCCCTTCCAGCTGAAAATTAGACAGCATGCGCAGCTCTTCGATAGTTTCCTGAGGCAGATTCTGTGCCTCATCGACGATTAACAGGGCGCGCTTCTTTATGCGGTGGAGCTGCTTAAAGAAGGATTCAAGCATCTGTAATAGCTCGGCTTTGGATTGTCCTTCTACTTTTAAACCGAATTCAGAGCAAACCAGCCCCAATAATTCGGTGGGAGCAAGTTTGGTCGTAACGAGCTGTGCAGCCACTACATCGTTGGCCTTAACCATGCTGAGAAGGCTTCTGGCCAAGGTGGTTTTTCCTGTGCCGATATGGCCTGTGATAACGATGAACCCTTCGCCAAGGCTTAGCCCATATTGCAGGTATGCCAGCGCCCGAGCGTGTAATTTGCTGTTGTAAAAGAAACTGGGATCGGGGCTTAATTGGAATGGACGTTGAGAGAAACCAAAGTGCGATTCATACATGGCTAAAATGCCTTCTTAAGGCTAAGTAAAATATAGTTGGCATCGTATTCTCTGCTTTCAGTATCGCTGATACGTTCACTGTAAGAATAATCCGCGCTGAGATCAATGCTTTGGTTTAATTGCTTATGCCAGTTTAGACTGATTCGATGCAAATCATCTTCGTCATTGGTGCCAAAGCTAAGGCTTTGATAATCATAGCTCATTGCTAGTGAGCTGCTGCGGCTTAAGGTTAGCTGCCAGTCGAGCGTAAAAGAGTGGTCGACCTCAGATGGACGTTGTGAGAAATATTCACGTTCGACCTTTTCTACTTTTATCGATAGCTGGTGGCGTTTGCGTTGATAATCACTGCGCCAGCTATAGGTCTTGGCGACGAAACCTTCTCCATCAAAAGCGTCATTGTCGATAGGGCCATTGCTTTGTTGGAGATTAGGGTTTTGTTGGTTACTAAGTTCATCCTGCTCTGCCGAACTGGCAAAGCCAAAGCGTTGGCTGACCTCGCGAGTTGCTGAGAATTCGTGACTGGTGCGCTTCAATCGTTGGCGCAGTTTTAACTCAAAGGCTTCACCAAAAAATCGTTGATAGTTTTTAAACGTCAGCTGGGTTCTTGTGGTGGGTGCCCAGCGTAGTTCTGAGTATAGATGATCATCGTTACTTTGATCATCGGCTATGCGGTAGCCAAGCTTGAAATAGCTATTGGCGCTGAAATACCACTGTCCATAAGGGCCGTGGTAGGTTTCTCCCTGACTATTGCTTACGCCCGCATTGTCGAAGGATTCGTCATAACCCTCATATCCAAGTGCCCAAAACTGACGTTTAATACCCAGCTGGGCCGTCGTGACTACCTCTTTCTGATCATTATCGGTGTTAATATGATCTGTTCGATCCTTTACCTGCCACGATAACAGGCCTTGCAGACCAAGGGTATTTTCTTCTGGAGTACTTAGCTTAAGGCCGTAATCTAGTTGATCGCTATCCGTATCGCGGCTGGTTTGGGTGTGAGTATTCTTTGCCGCCACTGAGCCGGATATATCAAGCCAACGCGAAGCTTGCGTATTGATATTCAAGCGGTGTACCGCTTCGGACAAGCGCTCAGAATTTTGAAAGCCTTCTAACGTATCCTGATTGAACGATGCTCCGCGTTCGCTTTGTTGACGGTAGATACGGTGGCGATAGCTATAAGCGATGCGGTCATCATAAAAGCGAAAAGCATTATGGAAATTCAGGCTGTGGTTGCGGATATCATCCATTTCTTGATTAGCATAGTTGACCAGCGTTTTTGACCAAGTCAGACCCAGATCCCAAAAAGCCGTGCTGCGCTTGAGTGTAATACTGGGATCGATGCGGGTGATGCTGCTGCTTTCAGCGTCGTGCGTTAGGGTTATATTGTCACTGTAGCCCACGCCACTGGATACTTGGGGAACTATGCTAAGATCCGCGGCCCATGCTGCAGTACTCCCCAAAAAGGTGAGCAATGCACCAACAACTGAAATGGGTGTCATGCTAATACGCACCATAGCCATACCCATATCCTGGCATACTTTTAGCGCTCGACTTATTAACGACAAAGCCACAGGCAATATCTTCAGGAAGTAATGCTTTGGCCGCCTCGATATCAGTAACTTTTGAGCGCTTTTCTTCTACGACAAATA
>DFOV01000325.1:0-8587 GCA_002376965.1 Gammaproteobacteria bacterium UBA3532 | reverse complement strand
ACTATGCGATCGGCATAGCGCTTGGCAAAGTCTTCAGCCAGTTTTCGCATTTTAGTACTGGATAAGTACTCCGCTGAAAGGTGGTGGGGTTGTCCAGCAGGCATCACCTTTAGATTTTTAATATTAGTTTGGTAAATGATATCAGCTACATCCAGCCTGTCTTCGGACAGATATTCTACTAGACCGTTTTCAAAAGAAAAATTTAACTCCTGGTGGATGCTTGGTCGCACCACATCGGCGTCAACCAGCAGTACTTTCTTATCCTGTTCTTGAGCGATACTCAGTGCTAGATTGATGGAAGTGAATGTCTTACCTTCGCCGGGGTGGCTGCTGGTCACCATAATTACATTAGCGTGCCGCAGGGTATTCGCCAGTGGTCCAAATGCATTTTGAATCAGCTTATGTTTGATGGCTCGTGCATGTTCGCTTAATTGGGTTCTCGATTGAGATATGCCAAGAAAGCCGCGTTGTTCTAAGTCGGGTTGTTTCAGGTTTATCTGATAGCTGATACTTTTTTCTGGCTCTGGCTCTGGCTCGCTAGTGGGTTGCTCATGCACTTGGGCCGCTGTTTGATAATCACTCGCTGCTTCGTCGGTCTCTGGCTTTTCGGTTGAAGCCTCGATTTTTTCAGGCACGCTATCCTTGGCTTGCAATTCTTGCTCAGCTTTTTTTTGGTGCTCTATGGCTTTTTCTATGGTCTTCATAAGCAACCTCTAAAAGGGCAGTGGAATACGACCCATCTTAACTTCGATGATCGCCAGTACTACGAAAATGGCTAGAAGAAGTGCGATCCCACAAAAGAAAATAAACGCTTTTATACGCTGCTTGACGACTTCTTTTCGCGATTGAAGTCGTGGCAGGGTGCCTAATATGGGGGTTTGGGTAATGCGCGCCAACTGCTCAGCGGATAGCACTGGGTTGGCTAGTTGGCCGAGCAAAAACGACACGCCAATGCCCGCACCAAACCCCAGTATGGTGACCGCAAATAGGTAGAGTAAGCGGTTTGGTCCTGATGGTGTAACAGGAATCAGTGGCGGCTCAATAACCTTAAACTGAATATCGTCTGACGAGGCTTCGGCTTTTTGAGATAGTTTGGCTGATTCGCGGCGCTGCAATAGCGTTTCGTAGCGAGACTTGGTGATGCTGTAGTCTCGATTCAAGGCGGTAAGCTCTGCTTCGACTTTAGGCACCTGATCGACTTTGGACTCCAAGGTGTAGACTTTGCGGCGGTAGTTGTTGGCTCTCACCTCTAAAGATGCGACTTCATTTTCCAGGCGGTTAACGCTGATTTGCAATTCCTGATAAACGGGGTTGTCGTCTAACATACCCGGACGAGTCAACTCCTGCCGTGATTCGGTTTCAACTCTTTCCAGTTCTTTGTCACGTTCTATTTCCAAGCTGCTAATTCGGCGTTGAAGTTCCATAACGTCGGGGTGGTTCTCGGTAAAGCGCAGTTTAAGCTCATCCAACGCTTGTCGTTGAGTGCTGATTCGCGCTTCAAACCGGGCTCGCACTTCGGCCAAGCGGCTCTCTACAATCTTGGAGTCTGACGAGGGTGCCGACAAAATCTGGGCTTTCGCATTCTGCAGCTGGGTCCGCGTTTCTCGCAGCTTTAAGTTAACACTATCTAAATTGGCCTTGGCTTCTTCCATTTCCTGGTAATAATTGTTGCCACTACCTGGAAGCACACCGGCATATTCGCGCTTAAACTCTGCCAGACGTTGTTCGGCTGCGGAAAGACGTTTCTCATAATCTAAAATTTGTTCATCAAGAAAGCGGCCAGCGCTGTCTGACTGTTCGCGCTTTTCTCCCAAGGTGTTCTCGATAAATACATCGATCGCTGCCTGCACAACTTCTTTGGCTTTTGCGGCATCGGGGTGGGAATAGGCGATGGTATACAAGTTATTTTTGCCAGCAGATTTAAGCTGCAGCTGTTTATTGAGTTTTATCAGCAGCTGCTCATATTCAGGGCGGGAAGTGACGCTGATGTCCAAATCCGACATGCGAATAATCTTTTCCAGGTTGGGACGACTCATTAGCGTTTTCACCATGAGCGAAATCTGCTCATTGGGATTGGTTTGTACTGTTAATCCTTGCAGTAAAGGGCGTAATAGTGATTGAGTATCAACATGGATTCGGGCATTGGATGTGTAAATGTCTGGCATTTTGGCTACCACAATCCAGCCCACAGGGCAGATAAGCCAGCTAAATAGCAGGATATAACGGCGCTTTAGCCAAACACCCAAAATGAGTTCTTTGACCTGGTCCAGCATCAATTGAAGTTCGCGCATTCAGTTTCCTTATCGGGGTTTATTTTTGTATATGTGACGTGGAGACTAGAACCAGGCTTCAGGAATAACAACGACATCTCCTGGAAGGATATCGACATTGGCTGCCATATCTCCACCATTAATTAAATCGTCAATGCGTAGCTGATAGGTTTGCTGACCGCCGTTTTCGATACGGATCAGTTTGGCTCGGTTACCGGCAGCAAATTCCGATAGGCCGCCTGCTGCAATAACTAAATCAAGCAGCGTCATATTGCGTCGATAGTTAATGGCCTTTGGCGCTACTGCTTCCCCAATAATTCTTACTTGTTCACGATATGGGCCGACGAAATTATCGACACTAACAGTCACGATAGGATCGCGTAAATATTTACCGAGCTGCTTTTCTATATCTCTGGCTAAAGTTGCCGGTGTTTTTCCGGCTACATCAAGGTCTTCAACAAGGGAGGCTGTTATGCGGCCGTCGGGTCGGACTATGTAAGTGCCAGAAACCTCAGGATTACGCCATACAAAAATATTCAGCCGATCGCCCGGGCCAATCAAGTATTGGTATTGATCTGCCTGCTGCGTTTGCGACTGATATACCTTGGCGCTGGGTAATTGTTGGCCGGCGCAACCGGCCAGCGTAGCCACTAACCATGAAATGAAAACCACTAAAGCCGATGGACGCATAATAATCTCCTTTAGGATGTGCGGCACTCAGTTAAAACCCGACAATGATAAACGATCTCGACACAATGCGATAGCTTAGTTGATTGAGGCTACTCGGGGCTGCCATTGCTATGAGTCAGGCCATGCTAGCTTAGATAATTGAAGCTTTAGTGACGAAAAATCTAATTACCTATCAATATATCAGTTTACGTAGTAAAATCGCCGCTTTAGCTGGCTGCTTTTTTTGGTTATTTTTCTCGCTCATATTTGGAGCAGCCTTTGGTATCAGAAGTTAACTGGTATTTTCCCGTGGTGCAGTATTGAGTGCTTCGATGCTCGAAGTTCGTGTGGGCTAAGCTGCAACTGGTAACAAGGATGATACTGCGATACGGAAAATGCAGAGATTGCTAACAACATAACTACTGCAGTTTCTGGTCGTAGTCACTGTGTTTGAGCAGGTGAAAACTGAATGGTTAATGGCGCATATGGCCGCTCGGCGCGGCGTGGTACAAATATATTAGTCGCAGTAGAAGCACTCATTCTTAGTTTGGTGGTGAGTGGTTGCTTTGCTGTGCATTTAGGGGGATGGAACGCCCTGAAACTACCAACAGCAACGGAGTTGGCTGCTATGCTGTTAATTGTGGTTGGCATGCTGACAGCTCAACTGGCGGTTGGCCTGTATGATCATAAACTTCGAGTGAGTATTCGTGGCATTATTCGCCGAGTAGTCGTGGCTGCCGCACTAAGCTTTTTTGCACTTGAGATCGTCGTTTATCCTATCTTCGATTTTTTACGCTTCGATGCAGACTGGTTTTTAGCGCTCTTTTTCTTGCTTTCAAGTGTCAGTATTATCGTTTTTCGATATTGGGCGACATTTTTTGATGTTTTTGGTGTTGCTCGCCGTCGGGTGCTTATCTTTGGTGCCGGTAACCGCGCCGCCTTTGTTGAAAAAAAAATGCGTCGACGCGTCGATCGCATTGGCTTCGAGCTGTTTGGTTTTGTTCGCGTTGATGGGGACTGCGAAAGCAAAGGCATTTTGGATGAGAAAATGGTCGATCTTGGAGAGCAAAGCTTGCTGTCATTTGCCAAACAACACCAGATTGATGAAATTGTTATCGCCAACGATGAACGGCGGGGACGATTGCCGGTGGATGATCTTTTTGAGTGTAAGCTCTATGGCATTACTGTTGTTGATCTGCTGTCCTTCATCGAGCGAGAGACCGGGCAAATTGCAGTCAACTTAATTAACCCGAGCTGGATTATCTTTTCTGAAGGTTTTCTCTCATCCAATTATCTCCGTGTATCGCTGGATTATGTGTTCAACGCCGTGCTTGGTTTGTGTGTTTTTCTGGTTACCTGGCCTATTATGTTGATTACCGCGCTTATCATTTATCTTGAAGATGGACGAGAAACTGGGGCCTCGGTTTTTTATAAGCAAAAGCGCGTCGGTTTGGATGGCGAGCCATTTTATATTCTGAAGTTTCGGAGCATGCGGCCAGATGCAGAAAAATCTGGGGCAAAGTGGGCTAAAAAGAATGATTCTCGTGTGACCAGAATAGGCGGCTTTTTGCGCAAATATCGTATTGATGAGCTGCCGCAAATCATCAATGTGCTGAAAGGTGAGATGGGGTTTGTTGGGCCGCGTCCTGAGCGCCCGGAGTTTGTCGAGCAATTGAGCCAATCTATCCCTTATTTTGAACAACGGCATAACGTTAAGCCCGGTTTAACTGGCTGGGCGCAGTTAAAATATCCTTACGGTTCCAGCGAAGAAGACGCATTTGAAAAGCTTAAGTTTGACTTGTACTACATCAAACATCGCAGCATCTTGCTCGACTTCTTAATACTGGTGCGTACCTTCGAAATTGTGCTGTTTGGTAAGGGGCGATAACCGTGGCTGAATCTAATATTCCAAAACGCCAAGCGATGACTATCGACGTCGAAGATTACTTTCACGTCTCTGCCTTTGAAAAGCAAATTTGCCCTTCTTCATGGTCTGGGCAACGACTTCGCGTCGATAAAAGCACTCGGCGGGTACTGGAGATATTCGATAAATTCGATATTTCAGCCACGTTTTTCATATTAGGCTGGGTCGCCGAAGCTTGCCCACAGCTTGTCAAAGAGATTGCCGCTCACGGGCATGAGATCGGTTGTCACAGTATGAATCATCGCCGTGCT
The DNA here is from genome assembly GCA_002376965.1 of Gammaproteobacteria bacterium UBA3532. GTDB lineage: Bacteria > Pseudomonadota > Gammaproteobacteria > Enterobacterales > UBA3532 > UBA3532. The sequence continues at coordinate 3,473 of DFOV01000325.1, read as the reverse complement.
ACTACTCAAACGCCTGATGAGTTTCGTCAGGATACAGAGCAGTGTCTAAAGCTGCTTCAGGATTTGACTGGCGATCCGGTTATAGGTTATCGCGCTCCAAGCTTTTCTATCGATGATTCTAATGTGTGGGCATTTGATGTTTTGCAAGAGCTTGGTTTCAAGTACAGTTCCAGTACCTACCCAGTCAAACACGACTTATATGGCGTGCCGGATTGGCCGCGCTTTAAATACCAGCGTCCGGAAGGCATTTGGGAGATACCTATCCCGACTTTTTATCACTGGGGGCGTCAGATACCCATTGGCGGCGGCGGTTATTTTCGTCTGTTTCCTTACTGGTTTTCTAAATGGGCAATCTCTTCATTCTTAAGCGCCGAACAGCAGCCGTACTCCTTCTATTTTCACCCTTGGGAGATCGATAAGGCTCAGCCTCGTGTTGAGGGCGCGAGCTTCAAGTCGCGATTTCGCCACTATACCAATATCAGTAGCATGGAACACAAGCTGGAAAATTTGCTTCGAGATTTCTCATGGTCAAGCATGAGCCGGGTTTATGCGATCAAATAATGTTGCTCTGCTAAGTTACGGAGCAATTCTAGTACTGTGGGCGCTACTTTCCTGGTCTGGGCTGGAGCGATTGGTGCACGCTTGGTCTGTCTCAACTACCTATACTCACTGTTTCTTTATTTATCCGATTGTCGCTTGGCTCATCTTTGAGCGGCGTAAACATCTATTTATCATTCCTGTTACCCCTTGGTGGCCGGGGCTGGTGCTGGTTGCGGGAGCCCTGTCTATTGGCTACGTTGGTAGCATTGCGCTGGTTAACTTTTTTAGTGATTTGAGCTTGGTTCTGTTTCCTGCGCTGGCATTTGTGACTATTTTTGGATGGCGCATGAGCAAGTGTTATTGTTTTCCGCTAGCGTTTTCTCTTTTTGCTTTACCTGTAGGTGAAGAGCTTATACCCCAATTGCAACAAGTGACCGCCGATATATCTGTTGCCATATTACGTTTGGTGGATATTCCGGTGTTTCGGGATGGACTATATATAGATATTCCATCTGGGCGTTTTCATGTTGCTGAGGCCTGCAGCGGTGTTCGCTTCTTGATTTCATCCGTGATGATGGGGGCATTATTGGGCTACTTTTATTTTCGACGCTGGAGAAGTCGGCTAGCCTTTTTACTGTTCTCGATTGCAGTGCCGATACTGGCTAATGGTTTAAGAGCTTTCATGATTATCATTATTGGTCACGGCATCAGTATGGAACATGCTTCTGGCTTTGATCATCTGGTTTATGGCTGGGTCTTTTTTGCCTTGGTGACGGTCTTTATGTTTGTTGTTGCGGCAAAGCTGGGAAGAATGCGCCCATTGGAAAGTGAATATCAAGCCGCTGATGTGGCTGATGGCCCTTCGTTAAATGCACTTTGTCGAGTGGGATTACCCTTAGTTGCCTTGATTGTCATTGCAACGGCTGCAACCTGGCAGTATCAACAGCGCTCTCAGAGGCTGGCTCAACTGGGTCTGCCCCTGCAGTTAGATGGGGCCGATAAGCCTTGGTCACCACTGATAAAAAATGCAGACCGTATTAACTATCAAACCATAGGTCAAATTGAGCGCTACCAGATTGACTACCTGAGTGAAACAGAGGGTAAGGAGTTGATTACCTGGCAGAATCAGCTGTATCAACCTGAACTTTGGACTCTGGCCGATAGCGGGCGGTCTGGCTTAGACGGAGCGACGCTCGGTTGGATGGTTATCGCCTCGGCTAATCGGGCTGAGCCACGTTTATTAGGCTATTATTATCAGGTGGCTGGAAATATTTATATATCGCGTATGCATACCAAGTTGGCCCAACTGTTGGGCAAGATGACTGGGCGAGATTATGGTGGTCGCTTGGTCGTTTATGCCCTGCCTTTTAGGTCAGGCGAGTTGGAACAAGCCAAACAAACTCTAGTGGAGCAAATTCAGCGGGATATCGCGTCTTTAGGGAGTCATAACCCATGATGTTTTCTGTGGTGATTCTGGCATTCAATGCCGAGCGACACCTTAACAAATGCTTGGAGCATGCTATCACTGCCTTAAAAGGCTATGCTGAGCCCAGTGAAGTCTTCGTGGTGGAGAATGGCTCATCAGATGGCACCAAGGCTATTTTGAAGTCATGGGTTGAGAAAGCGCCAGATGTTATCAAGCCTATCTACTTTAATCACAATACCGGTACAACCTATTCACGCAATGCGGCGCTTAAATCCTGCCTAGGCAAATATGTTCTGGTATTGGACTCAGATGCTTATGTTCATAAGGATACACTGGATGTCCTATCTCAATATCTAGACGACAACCCTGAGTGTGGAATGGCGGTACCTAGGTTGACCTATGCCAGCGGCAATTTTCAACTGTCTTGTGACCAGTTTCCTACCTTAAAGAAGAAGTTCGAACGCTTTTTATTTCTGAAAAAAATGGAGCAAAAGCGTCATCCACTGGCCGAAGCTACTGAGCCAACGGATGTAGATTATGCTATTTCTGCATGTTGGTTAATACGGCGAGATGTCGTTGATCATGCCGGTTACTTTGATGAAAAGATATTTTACTCACCTGAAGATGTCGATTATTGCATTCGCGTTTGGGAAGCTGGATATAAGATAACCTACCTGCCGCAAGCGGTGATGATTCATGATGCACAAGAACTATCTCGAGGGTTTAAGTTGAGCCTGTTTCACTTTTCACACCTAAAAGGCTTGCTCTACCTTATGTTAAAACACCGCTATTTCTTTGGTTTAAGCGGCCTCTATCAGCGCATTGGGCGCACACCATGAGCCAATAACTCTATGTGTGGTTTGACTGCGATATTTAGTGCTGATCAGCAGCGTCAAATACAGCGCCAGACGCTGGAGGCAATGACGTCAGCATTGAGCCATCGTGGTCCCGATGCGGCAGGTTATGCACTGGTTCCAGGTATGGCAATGGGGCATCGTCGTTTGTCTATCATTGATCCAGAGCTAGGGCAGCAGCCGATTGTTAGCGACGATCAGTCCCTATATATCGTTTACAACGGTGAAATCTATAATTACCGCGAAATACGCCAAAGGTTGATTGAGCTGGGATGTCAGTTTCATTCTCAGTGTGATAGTGAGGTTTTGCTTAAGGCCTGGCAAACCTGGGGTGAGGATACGCCAGCAAAATTACGTGGCATGTTTGCTTTTGTTATCTGGGATAAAGCGCAAGATGTTTTGTATTGCGTGCGTGACCGGCTAGGAATTAAGCCGCTTTATTACGCTCAGGTTGATGATACTTTGGTGGTAGCATCGGAGCTAAAGGCCTTTTTTCCCTTGGCGGACATGCAATGGACGATCTGTCCACAGGCTTTGGAAGATTACTTCTCTTTGGGTTATGTGATTGAGCCAAAAACAATATATCAGCAGATCTACAAAGTGATGCCTGGCTCGATGCTCAAGGTTCAGCGGCACTCATTGGCTGCTCCTCA
>DFOV01000250.1 GCA_002376965.1 Gammaproteobacteria bacterium UBA3532 | reverse complement strand
CTGGTTTCTTCGAAGCTGGCTTTCACATGGCGCGTCGCCAGAGGTTGGCCCACGCCATAGGCCGAATAAAGCGAAGCAACCACCGCTTGCTCAATTTCCGCCCCCGAAAATCCATCGCAGGCATCAGCCAATTCAGAAATAGCAAAGTTATCAGGGTTTTGCTCGCGCATTTTGAGATGAATACGCAGAATCTCTTCGCGACCTTGTTTGTTGGGCAAATCGACAAAGAAAATTTCGTCGAATCGGCCTTTTCGAATCAGTTCAGGCGGGAGGATTTGAATATCATTGGCCGTGGCGACAATAAATACGCCCTCATGTTTTTCTGACATCCAAGTTAAGAGGGTGCCGAGTAAACGGCGGGAGGTGTCGTTGTCAGAGCCTGTCGTCCCAACACCTTTTTCAATCTCATCCATCCACAAAACACAAGGCGACATGGTTTGCGACATTTCCAACGCTTTAATCAGGTTCTTTTCGCTCTCGCCAATATACTTGTTGTAAAGGGTTGCGAAATCCAAACGCAACAATGGCACACTTAAAACTCCTGCAATCGCCTTTGCCGCAAGGCTTTTACCGGCCCCTTGCACACCTAGCAGTAAAACGCCTTTAGGAGCGGACAAGCCCGGAATATTGATATCGCCGAGCACGGCCGGTTTACGCTGGCTGATCCAGCTTTTCAATCGACCAAGGCCGCCGATATTGGCAAAATCGGAGGTTTCATGCTCGAAGCTAACCACGCTGCCCATATCCAGCAATTCATACTTGGCCTTGTTCACCTCGGTAATATCATCACGGGTGATAGCGCCGTCATTAAAGATCGCCTGACGAGCCAGTCTTTCTACATCCTTGGTGGAAAGTCCGGCCAGGTTTTTAACCAGCAATTTTAAACACTCAGGCTCAGTAGCAACGCGTTTGCGTTTCGTCTGCATCCACTCTTTTGCGACATCGCGCACAATTTGCTCGATTTCTTCAGCCGTAGGCAATGACAGTTGATAAGAGGCACAATAGCTCGACAACTCTTTAGGCACAGTCACTTCATGGCTTAACAACACCACGGTATGGCCATTCAAGCTGTGGGCCATCGCTATTTCTCGCAACTGGCGACAGGTTTCCGGTGCGTTCTCGAAATACGGGTGGTAGTCACACAGCACAAACAGCGACGGATCGGCCGTCTTTTCTATGGATTTAAGAACGGCAACCGGATCTTTGGTGAAGTCACTGCTGGCAATGGCATGCGCAACATCATAACGAACCAGTCCTTTGGTAATGCTCCAGCTATAAGCCGGTTTACGAATGTGGGAGGCAACCCGTTTAAGAAGGTCGAGGGTGCGCTGCTCTTCGTGGCTGGATATGGTGATAATAGCAACACGTGAGTCGATCAGCAGCGAGAGGTCGTGTAAATCTGGCATGGTAGCTGGCTGTCCTTGATTATCGATCATGGGTTTTAATCATTTTAATGAATAGCAAAGGTTCGGCGTTATTTTAGGCTAAATCCGTTGATATCACTAGGGCTTGTCACTAAGTATAGATTATCCAGCGGGTTGTCAGCGACATCTTACATTGCTGTAGGCTGGTTCGCGTATTTTCTATCAGCACAGACATATGCATAACTTGAGAGATGTTTGTAATTTGTTGATATTAATGAATATTATATGATGCTGATTGATCTGGACTATGCCTTGCCCTAGATTTAGGTGCTATTTTTCTTTGGCATCTAGCAGTAAAGTTATAAACACAAGGACGGAACAATCCAACCGGATGTTGGATACAAGGAAAAGGATACGCTGAGGACCAGCGAGCAAATGCGGGCAAGATGCCAAGCAACGGAAAACAGGGATAAACACGGAAGTCAGCAAGGAGCTAAATAGGAGTTTTAAGGACAAACACGGAAGACGGGAGTATGGAGTAAACAGTAACGGATAGAAAACGGAATTTCGCACGCGCAAAAGGAAGAGAACGAAGGAGCGAGACAGGATGATCGTTTAGCTAATGGAAAAGGCTTAATATACTCTCTACGAAAAAGGGGCAAACAGCGGTTGCCCCTTTTTTTTGTGGTTTGGTGCGGTATATACCTTACAAGTGAATAAGTAGTAGAAGCCAACGGTGGCGCTTAATAATGGCGGGTAGGCAAAGACGAAATCGCCAGCCCTTAACCTCGAATCATCAACACATTAAACCCTAAATGTTTTCTTACCTGATAAACGCCAAGCAGATTTTGGCAGGCAATTGCCGCTGCTGTAGAAATGGATGCGCCAATGAGTCCATAATCTGGTATCAGTAGGGCTCCAAGAGCGACCCCAAGCAACGCACTAATAATCGAATTATTACGAAGTGCTCGTTCGTGCCCAGTCATGCTAAGCAAATAACCAACAGAGCCGGTTGCGATATTCACGAATTGACCAACGGCTAAAATGATCAACGCCAATGAAGCCTCTTTAAAATCCTTGCCAAAAAAGCCCATCAGCCACTCAGAGGTGAGGGTAATAAAGAGCAGCACAGGAACAGCAATGGTCCACATCAGTCTTACCGACCAGATAGCCGTTTTCTCCAAACCGGCCATGTCACCTTTGGCATATAACGCAGAAAATTTTGGGGCTGCTATTGAGTTAACTGCGAATAATACGAAGCTGGTTAACATCGCTGTTCGCTGGGCTGTGGCAAAAAATGCAACATTGTCAGCGGTGCTCCATGCGCCTAACATCATCTGAGATGACCACTGACTGACTTGGGCGAGAATAATCACAAACCATAGAGGAATGCAGGCTTGTTTTAGCTTTTGAGAACTAAATGATACGCTGCGTTCGGCAATTGGTGATGATTTCATCCAAAAATAGACACCAGCAATCAGCGTTGCCGCACAGGAAATATTGAAATAAAGCGAGGCCTCTCGTGCAGAATAAACGGGGTTTACCATTAGAAAAAATAACATCGCGCCAGGGGCTAAAACGCTGAGTGTTAGCATCGACTTGGCTATGCGTTTCAAACCCTGCAGGGCATGGGCTTGAATCGTGTAGAGGGCAACCAGTGGTATAGCCAGTGCGAATGAGCCCAATACCACTTCAAATCCGGGCTGATTAAATAGCGTCTTCGTTATCCACTCAGCGCTGCCCCAAACCGTAAAAGCCAAGAGGGTGCTGATCACAGCAACCCAGGCGACGGCTTTTCTATAGATGGCTTGCACGCCATCGCTGTCATGAATTGCATGGCAGGCTGCTATGAAACGGACCGTCACCTGCTCTAATCCTATTCGTCCAATGCTTGCTACGATAGTTATTAAGGTAAGCCCAAGAAAAAACAAACCGGCTTCAGACGGTCCAAGCGTTCGAGCGACAACAATATTCATTAGGAAAAGGCATAGTGCGGATAGAATTTTGACAACGAATCCAACAATGCTACCAACCAGCATTTCTCTGAGATTTGGCTCGCTTATTCGGCGGCGTATTTTTTGATTCAACTCTAGAACGTTGCTTGCAATCATGGTCTTCACTGTAGAATGAAATTTTCAATGGTTTGGAGTAGCTGCGGATTAGCAAATGGCCCGATGGCACCGCCTTCTAATTGGTGTTGCTCGTCTAATATTGAGTAGAGATCGTCCGGTTCATGCGCAACGTAGCAACCCTTGAGTGATGACAGCTTCTGACAGGTGGCTAGTTGATGTTCGTTACGATGCTCTCCCAGGCTTGCTCGACGAGGAAAGATCACAACAGGCTTCGCTGAGATTAGTGAGCTGATCACTGAGCCCATGCCTGCATGGGCAATCACCAGTTCGGATTGAGCAAATAAGCTTTCAAAATGTTTTTGGCCTAAAAAGCCAACATATTCCATGTGCTTTGGAATGTATTCACCATTTGCAATCTGAGCGAATACCTCGATATGTGGATTGGCTTTCGCCCATTCATCCATTGCCCTAACCAAACGGTCAAAGGGCAGTTGAGTTCCAACAGTCAGTAAAATCATAATACACGCCCCCCAAAACGAGGCCCATTTTCTTTGGCGAGAGTGGGCCATTGTGTTAACCAAAGATCGGCAAACTTGCCGGCCTGCTGGCCAGAAAGTGATAGTTCTTCTGCGTTCGCAATACTGTCTAACCAAATGGTTTTTGCTCCGACTAATTTCCCGCATAGGACAGCAAAATATCCGGGGGCTGCGCCGGTAGAAATAACTACATCAGGCCTTTTGATGAGAACAACCCAAAACACTTGAAGAAAAAGCAAAATCAATAGCAGCTTTGAATTGCGATTGGCGTCGACAACACAGGTTAGGTCTTTTATGTCACAGCGTTTTTGGTTGGTAACATAACTGGTATCACACCGATCAAAAACCGGTTTTAATCGCATCAACTGAATGAAATGACCTCCTTTGGAGGCTACAGCCAGTACTTTCTTCTTTTTCATAATCATCAACCTTGTTCTGGTGGCTATTGGCTAAATGCAAACTGCTCTGCTTATATTGCTAGAGGTGTGCCAGTTGCTAGAGGTGGGCCAGATTTTTTGACTCGTGCCACTGGGTTTCTTCTTCGGTGTTTTTTCCATATGTATCATAATGATAGGTGCGGTTTCGGGTTCTTTTTCTCAAATGGTAATTTTCGGGCTGAAATGTGAAGAGCAACGCTGCAATATGCCTAGTGAGGTGACTTTGCATAAAGCCAAGCAAAATAAAAATGCCGTCGTTTAGAAGTGCAATTTGCAAATTACAAACTGCAAGTGGTAAGCGGCAAGTGACATACACCGGTGGCTGATTAGAGTAGAGCACTTACCAGGTTGATAAGCAGCCAGGGTGAGCTGAGTAACTTCACTCCTGCTACTCAGCGATAGATGGAAGTTAAGCAGGCTTTAATATGTTGGAAGAAGGTTGGCTAGCTCTAGCCGAATTTTTTCAACGTTAGCTCTAGACGAATACAGACTGTCATAGCGCTGTCGCGCATTTTGGGCGACGGTTTCAATTAGTCTTTTGTTGTTTATGTATTTCAACATGGCTTCAGCTAGGGAGGAGGGAGTACCAGGCTCAACCAATATGCCATAGCGCTCGTCTGTTATCGCATCAGGAATGCCTCCGACCCGCGTACTTAATACGGCGAGCCCAGCCGAAAATGCTTCTAGGATCGAAATCGGTAGGCCTTCGTTGTGTGATGGTAACAGCAGCACGTCGCTCTGTTGGAGCAGTTCCCGTTTGAGGTTGCCTCCTACCCAGCCCACGACATTGAAGTATTTTTCTAGTTGCTTTTCGTCAATAAGCTGCTTCAGCTTGTTGATCTCACCATTTCCACCAACATGTACTTTAAAGCCTGTTACCCCTTGTATGTGTAGATACTCAACGGCTTCTACCAAATCGTATATGCCTTTACGCTGTCCTATTTTTCCAAGGAAAAGCAAATCAACCTGCGGCTTTTTGCCAAATTCCCGCTCTTCGTTTAACGCCTCGAACTCAGGTGAAGGAAAGTTATTAATGACACATACGCATTGATTTATCGAGATCGACTCAACATACTCTTTCCAGTAATCCGATAAGACAAACACTTTATGTGACGTGTTTAATACATAGCGAACCAAGGCCCTGTAGAGCCATCCTGCCCGATTATAGCTTTTGGCAAATTCAGAGCCGTGTAGGTGAAAAACCGTTTTGCAGCCAAGCCAGCGGCATACTGATATATAGACGGCCTTTCTGTAAATACTGCCTTTCATCGATCCATGCAGGTGGCATATGGAAATCTTGCGTCTAAATATCAGGCTGATCAAACGAAAGAGCGCGAAAGCAGCTAGTTTCACACGAAATAACGCATTTCCGTCATCATGAGAGGCGATAAAGAACGTTTCATACCCACCGTATACCCCGGCTTTTTTGTGGTTTTCGATGACGGCACGAATGCCGCCTTTTGCTTGGGTGCCAATAATCGCAATACCTGGAATACTTTTAGATAACGTCATGCCCTTACTCCTACTAAGTTTGTCGAAGGTATGGCGCTGCTATTTCGCCTGGAAATGGCAACGGGCTGATTGTGCGCATTTTCGAGTAGTAAAATAAACCAGCCAAAAACACACAGGTGGTAAAGTGACTGTGCATTAGATGACAGCGCACTGGTGAGAATTAAGACAAAGAGCAAGATGCTGGATTGAGGCTGTTCAAGCGCCATTATCATAAACACCATCGACAACAGCAGCAGAAAAAAACCAGGTATGCCGGTTTCTCCAATGACATGGGGCCAGTAGGTATCATAGAAATACTGGCCGAGCTTTACCCACCAGATATCTTTCATTGCATTGTATTCGTATACTTTGGCGACATCCGCTGCCGCATGGCTGCCGATGGTTCCCCAGCCGGCTCCCCAGTAATTACTTTCGACGAGTGTGAATAGGGATTCGACGAGAAATACATTGCGTGGTGATTGGAAGTCTTCTAATAGCACCCAGAAAAGCGCCTCGTCAGATATGATATACAGGAAGCCGCCTCCAAATGAACATAGCACAATACAAGCCAGAAGCGGCTTATAATTAAAGCCGAGGTAACGCCGCATCCACAGAAGTAACAGCACATTGAATAAGATGAATAGCTCGAAGCGCTGAATGGGCAAGACAACAAATAGAATGCACAGCAGTAACATAGAGACACCGAATCGAATGGTGCGCTTCTTATATTCGACTATCGTAAAAACCGCAGTGATAAGAAAAAATAATGCTATCTGACCTGGGTGCCAAAACCATCCTACAGCCCTTGGTAACAGCATGCCGCCGATATGGCCTTTTTCAAAGTGGCCGCCGTTTTTAAAGATAGCGTCATAGGGGCCGGGAGCGCCCAGTTGAAATATGATCAATAGCACCGTGATGATAATTAGAGGCTTGATTAGCTTTAAAGTGGTCTTCGACCAGCGGTTGTCACAACGAACGGTGGAGTAAAGAAACAACATGGGAAAAAACTTCATCTCATGATAGGTTTGCACCAGAATAATGTGCATGCTTTTTTGGTTAGCAAGGGATATCAGCACGCCATAGACAAGATATGCAGAATAGAAAAGCAGTGCGGCCCACCAGTATCGATTGAGTTTTGGCCGCATGAACGAGGTGAGAAGAACAATCGCAATAATTGGGTATAGCTTCTCGAAGGTATCAAAAACCCCATAAAGTGTACCGTCTATCTTTTTAATGAAAAGAAACAGTATTTCCAGAACAAACATACCGAACAATATATGTGGAACGACGGATGGGCTTTGATAGGAGGCCATAGCTAATAAATACGCAACTACTGATAGAACGACCGTAACATGTCACTGTCAAGAGCACCTGCTTCGATAAAATCTATTTCATCCGCTATTGCTGAAAGGAAATAGGCTCGATCTTTCTCATCCAAACGTGGTTTTTCACCAGTGTTGCGTTCCATTAATTGTCGTTTCAATGTTTTGACCATCTTTTGTGGAAACACACTAACGAAAATTGATTTGAGAAATGATTTCCTCATCAATACTTTTTGAAACAATTTCGACTTAGGTTGCCCTGAGCGGTTGGCATGTTCCTGATGCCATTGGATGGGAGTTAAGCCAAGAAAGCGAGCGACCTCATCCATCGTCTCTTTATTGTTTCGCACATAGTCGTGATAACTTACGACCTTTAGCCGCTCACCAAAAAGTCGTCTGGCGTTTTGAACCGCAATCACATAACGACTGGAATGAGTCAGATGCCAAATGGGCATAAAGTTGGACCTGTTACCTGAAATATCTTGTTCTAGCGCTTCGCGGAAGCTGGCGGTCTCTCTAGCATCCCGTATTAGGTGGCTGTAGGCAGAAAAGGCGCGTTCTACTGGATTTCGAAGCATAATTATATGTTTGGCGTTGGGGTATTGCTGGTTGATAATTTCCAAGATCTGAGGGTGTTCTATTGACATCGCAGATCCATCAATGCTGAGCTTGCCAGGTTCATAAAGTTTTTCGTATTCAGCCTCATTCGTCACAAACATTTGACTGACTGCATCGTTATCAGCAGGGCCTTCAAACCGGTCCCCTAGTACTTGGGCAAAGTGGAAGTGCGGTTCTTTTCTCTTGGTGTTTGATACATCTTCGTGTGCAAGCAGTTGGTCGTACAAACTGGTTGTTGCGCATTTGGTAAACCCGAGAATAAACACGTCTGGCATAACACTTCTCCTTAGTTGAGCTATTTACTTTTCAGTTCGGATGGAAAATTAATAATGGAATAGCAGCTTCTATGCCAAACAACGAAGAGCTTGCTTTTCGGCTAAGTCACTGGGTTTTCGGCCGAACTATCGAGCGTTAGCTATGATAGAGCTATGCCATTCGCATTTTGCAAAGCATCTTCAATCGAATTTGCAAAATACAATCTGGCTAACAATACTCAATGAGTTGGCATTAGATTTGATAGTCAAACCCTGTGTAAAAATGAAAAGTAACCTGGCTTCGGGTAACTGCTCTATAGCAAGGTTTCTAAGGTAAGGTTTCTAGGACAAGGTTTCTAAAACGACGTTTAAGCCCTTTACGTAAAAGGTTTCAGTTTGATAAAGCGGGGAGATATGACAAAGAAAAGCCGGAAGAGTAGTGAGATTTTCGCTGACTTTACTCTTAGTCGGGTTGAGCGACACATTCGAGACTCTTTAAGCGATGAGCAATATGACGCCATACGTCAGGCCCTCATTGCCCAAGACGAAAATTCTCGACATCAGGTTGATGTTCGCATGCGGCTTCCCTTTTTTTTCTGGAGTTATTATCTCGTTATTTTCGCTGGACGCGATCGAAGGGCATCGACACATCAGAGAGAACAGGTACGATTTTCAAAAGTTCCATTACCTATTCGACGTTTGGGATATGTGGTCAGTTCTTTTCTGTTGTTAGCAGTCGTTGTTGGGTTCTTGTTTTACCTTGCGTACAAAATAAAATCCCTGCTCGGCATTGATATATTTCCTAACTTTCATTTAAACGAGTTTCTTCCGCTAGGTTCTTTTAGCGATGTTAAACCGTTCCGCTTGGTGGAGTGACGCATGAAACGGGAAACACCAGCGCTAAAGCGTTTAAATCGTTCAATAGTGCTCACTCTCTTTTTTCTTTTAACCGGCTGCGGCTTAATGGAACCCATTCCCGATGTTCCGGCAAGACTTACAATGGCTCAACTCGATAACTACGACACGCGCCTTTATCGCCAACCCATCGAGCGCTTCACCCCTTATCGTTTACAAAAAATGGCATCGGAACTTCATCTTGTACCGAAGGTGGAGCAGGTGATTTTTTTGGTTGATGGAGCGTTTCCGCGCCAGTCGCATGATTCTCAGGTATCAGATAATAATGGGTACGATATTGTTCGCCGGTTTAGTCATTCCATGCCAAGGCCGAAAATTAAGACGGTGCTAATAACCTCGCGTAATCTAGCGCAAAGCAATAAAAATTATAATGAAAATGAGTTTGATGAAGTGGTTGTTACAACATCACCAATCGACAATAGGGCGGTTGGTGTCAATCAGCTGGTAGAGCAATTTTTGAGTGAGTCAGATGTACCAACGGCAGTGATATTAGTTACAGAGAATATGGCGCAACCTGCTCGTAAGAGCGACATTACTTTTCAGCTTCAATACGTTGTTGGTCAGCAGCGTAATGCTTGCTTCTATAACATTCTGATGAGCATGAGAAATATAGCGTCCTTTCCTCTGGAGTTTGGTAACTGTGGTTTTTCTTTATCATCGAAAAGCCTTTCACACCCCAGGGAAATGTCACATTTTGTTGGGCGGGTTCTATTCAAAGGCCCTGCAGACTCGGATGGGGATGGCATTTACGATTATCGAGACAGGTGTCCAGACACATCCGTTGGTCGCGTCGTCAACTATGATGGCTGTTATCGATTTGAAAGCGGGAGGTAGGCGTTGAGTATGAAGCAAACACTTATCCGTAGCACACTCATTTTATTGTTGTTCATTTCTTGCGTTGAACAGGCTTTCTCTGCGGATGAACGCATGGGGGTGCCATCACTAGAAGCTAAGCAACGCCGCCAAGCGATTGCTGCTGCGCCTGATGGACAGGACCGATCACTGCCTGATGAACCGATGGTGGTTGTAAAAGAGCTTACCCAACCGCTAGACCCCGAGCCGTCAGAGATAGAAAAGAAGCTATCCGATGCTCTGGACCCTGTCAGTCTCGAAGAAGAGATCCAGCTTCAGACAGTGCAAAGTCGATTAGAGCTATTCGGTTATGATATGTTTTCTGGGGTAGCCACAACATTTGCGCCAATGACCGGCGCTCCTGTACCTGAAGATTATATTATAGGGCCAGGCGACACTTTTACAGTACAGGCTTTCAGCGCCACCGATGTGCAGTACACATTGACCGTAACACGAGAGGGCAAAATTCTGGTGCCCGAAGTGGGGGCTCTGTCTGTTAATGGGTTGACCTTCGAAGAAGCTAAAAAGCTGATCGCAGAATCTATCGAGCAGCAACGCATTGGCATTAAAACGGTCGTAACTCTTTCTGAGCTTCGTTCCATACAAATAATGATGGTGGGCGAAGTGGTGCAGCCAGGAACCTACACTGTTAGCGGCTTTTCAACCCTAATCAACACACTGGTATCAAGTGGTGGGATCAAGCGAACAGGCTCGTTACGCAATATCCAGGTCAAACGCAATGGTGTCCAAGTAGCGTCATTGGATCTCTATGATCTGCTGCTTAAAGGCGATGATGGTGACAATATTCACATGCGACATGGCGACCTTGTCTTTGTTCCACCGATTGGCTCTACCGTAGGGATCGCTGGTGAAGTGTTGCGCCCAGCTATTTATGAGATTAACAGCGAGAACAATGTTGGTGAGGCGCTTCGTTTGGCTGGCGGCCTATTACCTACCGCAGACAAGACGCAGGCGCAAATCGAGCGCATTGCCGATACGGGACTGTACACATTGCTACAAGTAGACCTCTTTAAACAGGGGCAGCAAATCAATATTCAAAATGGTGATCTTATTCGCATACTTCCAGTTTTGAAAAAAATGGAAGATGTGGTGTTGCTATCCGGCCATGTTTTAAAGCCGGGAGGACGCCAATGGCGATCAGGAATGCGAATCTCCGATCTCATTGCTTCCCCCGATATACTCAGGCAAGGAGCCGAATTGGATGTGGCGATGGTGCAGCGGGAAAACCGCCGCACTAAACGCACGGAAGTAGTGTATTTTCGTTTGGCAGATGTTTTCACTAACTATGCATCGATTGGAAACATTCGTTTGGAGCAGAGAGATCAGGTCATTGTATTTGATACACATTCCCCGCGTGCGGAGCAATTATCTACCGTTTCTCTCAAGCTGAAGCGCCAGGCAACCTCAAGGGAGCCCGCCAATTTAATAGAAATGAAAGGATTTCTTCGTCATCCTGGCACCTACCCTCTAGAGCAGGGAGCAAGATTGATGGACATGATCGCCTATGCTGGTGGATTACAAGGTGGTGTTGACCTCAAATACGCGCTTTTGGCAAGAACCGATCTGGCAACGGAGCGATTGGAGTTTGTGCAAATCAACTTGCATGATGCTTTGCAATTTGCGAACGGTGACCACAATCCGTTACTTCAACCGAAAGATAAAATCTATCTTTTTGACAAACAGAGCAACCGTGCAGCCCTGCTTAAGCAACCGGTGGAGCGACTGAAGCGAGAAACGCAGTTTGGTGAAAGAGCACCTGTTGTTCATGTGACGGGGGCTGTGTTTCACCCCGGAGCATACCCCATGGTCGCTGGGATGAGAGTTAAAGACCTACTGCTTGCCGCTGGCGGAATGAAAGAAGAAGCCTACGGTATAGCGGCCACACTATCGCGCCAAACGATACTTGATGGGGAATATAGCCAGACAGATACGCTGCCGGTTAACCTTATCAACGACGGGCCGCTGGCTGCAAACAGGGACTCCATACTGCATCCCAATGATCACCTGGTACTCAGAACCAAGCCTGAGTGGATTGAAAAGCCCGTTATGGTGACAGTGGAAGGCGAAATCGTTTATCCCGGAAAATATCGTATGGATAAGCGCGACACTCTCTGTTCTCTAATCCAGCAAGCCGGAGGATTCACGGATAATGCTTATCTTTTTGGAACGGTATTTTTGCGCGAAAGTGTTCGTAAAAAGGAACAAAAGGCCCTTGATCGGATGATTGGCGAGCTAGACCAATTACTCGCTGAAGTGCATTTGTCTCCGGGCTATGAAAAAGATAAGAAAATGCCACGTGATCACAATACTAGAGATATTTATGAGGTTATAAGAAGGCTTGAAAGCCCTAAGGCTCAGGGCCGGATGGTGGTTGATATTGCTAACATAGTTAGCCACTGCGATAGCCAATTGGATATTGTTCTTGAAGATGGCGATCGCATTATCATTCCGACACACCAGGAAGACGTCACCGTTGTCGGACAGGTTTACTTTCCGGCATCGCACCGTTTTGACCAAGAGCGAGGAGCGCTGGACTACATCAATCTGAGTGGTGGGCTAAAAGAACTGGCTCAACGCGAGCATGCTTACATAGTGCAGGCTAACGGGGAGGTATTGTCAATACGTTCGAAAGCCAGTACCTGGGGGGGGCTGTTTACGCCATCCAATGTGGTAGTCACCCCTGGAGCGACAATATACGTACCTATAAGTATCGATAGAATAAATGGCAGAGAACTTGCTTCGTCATGGGTAGACCTTTTTTACAAACTAGCCCTAGGTGCAGCAAGCATAGACTTCCTGTTTAAATAGTATGAATGATGATCCGGTAAATAAAGCACAGTCACAAACCACACCATCTCAGCTTCCTGAGTATCAGTTGTTGCTGAAATACATACATCGTCTTTTGCGTTACAAGTTTCGCGTTTCAGTCATTGCCATTCTTGGCGCGGGTATTGTATTTGGCCTTTCCTGGCTGTTGGAAGAGCGCTTCTCTGCTCAGGTCACCGTTGCGATCAATACCAGCGAAAGACCCGGAGGCATCAAGCCTACAGATTATCGAGGGGGGAATACTATCGGGGTGCTGGAATATGATTTTATTATTGATGGTGCTCAGACAAACGAGCGGGAGCGCCACCTTGCTCGAATGGGCTCCTTTGGGTTTATCAGCATGTTCCTTAAAGAACAAGATCTGCTGCCTTGGCTTTATGCCAAAGATTGGAACGCCGAACAACAAACATGGAACGAAGGTAGCGAACCAGATATGCGAGAGGCCGTTAAGAAGTTTAAAGCGAAGGTTCTCTATTTCGATATTGAGAAAAAAACCGAGCTGCTGAACATCCGGATGACGGTAGACCAACCAGAGTTCGCTGCGAGACTTGCCAATAAATTTGTACTTTCATTTAACAACTACATAAGAGCTATCGACGCAGAAGAGTTAAAGACGCGACGAGATTATCTAGAACACCGGTTAAGCGAGGTTCGAAATACACAGATGCATCGCTCTATATATAGACTTCTGGAGGCTCAGCTAGCAGTTGAGTCTCTCATTTATGCTCGGGAAAACTATCCATTAGAAATGATTCAACCCGCAACCGAGCCGCTGTTCGAGTCCTACCCTCCGCGCAAAAAATGGACAGCCTTAACCCTTGTCGGATTGCTGTTTGTTGGGTTTGGGGTGGTTGTTATTGCCGGTGTGGTTGGCAAATTGCGTCAGGATTTAAAGGCATATGCTAAATCCATAGAACCAGTATCACCTATCCCTAACGCAGCTGCTATTACGAATACACGAGAGGAGTGGATTGATGAACCAACTCGTTAACCAGCGCTATGAAGTGCCAATGTCTAACTGTCGCATTCTTCTTCAGGTACTCTATGTAATGGCGTACATAATGCTTATCGC
>DFOV01000301.1 GCA_002376965.1 Gammaproteobacteria bacterium UBA3532 | reverse complement strand
TTCAACCTGGTGTTTGGATGTGCTGCACCCTTGGGTGAAGACCAGCAACCAAAAGATAGTCACATGAACGAAAGATAAATAAAGGGCTTTATTGAGCGACATAGGCCTGTTTTAACGCAATACTTAATGAGTAAACAGAGCGAGCATAAAGAGGACTGCGGTTGTAACGTGTTATCACATAGAAGTTATTAAAACCCATCCAATACTCGTTGTGATCAGGGTATTCATATTTAATTAATGATGCTTCATTATCTGGCGCTATAGGGATGATGTTATGAATGCCCTGCTGGTTAAGCTCTTTGACAGCGGTATGCGGTTTGATGCCTTTTTCGGCAATTGTTTCTGGGTTCTTGTGAGTATAAATGGTTGGTGACATTACTGGTTGTCCCACCTTCCAGCCATGCTCCGCAAAGTAGTTTGCCACGCTTCCTATCGCATCAACCGGGTTATTAATAAGATCGCGTTTACCATCACCATCAAAATCGATGGCATAGTGGCGATAGCTACTCGGTATAAACTGGCCATACCCCATAGCCCCAGCATAGGAGCTCTTCATGTTTTTAAGATCAAGAGATTCTTCCTCGACCAGTTTGAGCAAGTGTTCCAGTTCTGAGCGGAAAAAGTCTTTTCGCCGTTCGTAGAAAAAACCTAATGTGTATAGTGCGTCGAGTGGGCTCCACGAACCCGCCAGCTGCCCGTAATAGGTCTCAACTCCAATAATGGCGACAATGATTTCTTGAGGCACATTAAATTGCTTTTCCGCTCGTTCCAGCGTGGCTTGATGTTTTTTCCAAAATTTGAGACCAGCCTTTACTCGTTTATTGGAGATAAAAATATGCTGATATTCGTGCCATGGTTTGCCTTCGGCAGGGCGGGTGATAGCGTCAATAATAGTTTGTTTGTATTCGGCTTTATCGATGATGGCGGCAATTTTTTCGATATCACCGCCATATTTTTTCTGATACTCAACAGCAAATTGGTGGCTATACTCGTTGGCATGACTTGTACAAGTTAGAAGCATGAGAATACATAAAAGTGTACGCATGAATATTGTCCTTTTATCCATATTTGCTATTTTGAGAGTAATTGACGGTGTGTATGAATTGACATGAGAATACCGAAACTTACCAGCATCGTTATCAAGGATGTTCCACCCCAGCTAATTAGCGGCAATGGCAGACCGACTACCGGTAGAATGCCTATAACCATACCAATATTTACAAAAAGATAAACAAAAAACGTCAGAGTAATGCTGCCTGCGAGCAAGCGAGTGAAGGTATCTTGCGCTTGGGTTGCGATGTATAGTCCGCGTGCAATAACGAATATGTAGATGGTTAAAAGCACCAGCACACCTATCAGGCCAAACTCTTCACAAAATACTGAAAAAATAAAGTCAGTGGTTCGCTCGGGTAGAAAATCCAGGCGTGATTGAGTGCCATTTAACCAACCTTTCCCCATTAGGCCGCCAGAGCCGATCGCTATTTTTGATTGGATAATATGGTAGCCACTACCCAATGGATCAGCTTCAGGGTTAAATAGAGTTCTAACCCGCTGCTTCTGGTATTCGTGCATCAGGAAAAACCATAGAATGGGTAGAAAGGCCGCTAAAGAGCCAGCCAAAAAGCCAATGATACGCCAGCTAATGCCCGCTAAAAATATGACAAAGATACCTGAACTGCAGATAAGTAGTGAGGTTCCAAGATCGGGCTGCGCTGCAATGAGGAGGGTTGGGGTGATAATAAGAATAAAGCCAAGAATGAGCGGTAGTATCCTCGGAGGCAGGGCCTTATCACTAAAATACCAGGCTGCAGCGAGGGGAACAGCAAGCTTCATAAGTTCTGATGGCTGAAATCTAAAGCCTCCAAACTTAAGCCAACGCTGAGCACCTTTGCCTACATCGCCCATCACTATAACTAGCACTAATAAAATGAGGCCGAATAGAAATAGCCATATTGCCCATAGCTGCATAACTCTTGGGGGGACTTGAGCAACGACAAACATTGCGAGTAGTGCTAACGCGATACGTATAGCTTGTTTAACGACTTGATCGGTTTCTCCTCCGACGGCACTGAACAGCACAGCCAAACCGATACTTAGCAGGACAATAAGGCCAAATAGCAGCGGTAAATCAATATGCAGACGCCATAGAATGTTATTGCGCTCTTTGTGGGTATTGGCACGAGGTAGATCAAACATATAGGCTAAGGTCTAAGTAAATAGTGATCGATTACCTGTTTCGCGACAGGTGCAGCTTCAGAGCCGCCATGTCCAGCATTTTCGATAATAACCGACACAGCTATCTTTGGATTATCGTAGGGTGCGAAGCCAACAAACAGGGCATTATCTCGGTGGCGCAGGGCAATCTTTTCTTCGTCATACTCTTCGTCTTGGGCAATGCTTATGACTTGTGCTGTTCCCGTTTTTCCCCCTGCTACATACTTAGAACCCTGAAATGCCGTACGAGCGGTTCCACGCAATCCATGAACAACTTTACGCATGCCTTCAAGGACGATAGTCCAATTCGGATCGTCTTGTGTTGATATGGGATCGAGGGGAACCTTTTCTCGGTGAAAGAATTGCTCGCTGGTTTCGTATGATGCTAAAAGCTGTGGTTTGTAACCAACGCCATGATGACTGAGAATCGCGGTATGCAACGCAATTTGGAGTGGGGTGGCTGTCCAGAACCCCTGGCCAATGCCTGTAATCAGTGTTTCGCCTGGATACCACGGTTCTTGTTTAGCGCCACGCTTCCAGTCTCGTGAAGGCATGATACCGCTGGCTTCTTCGCCAATATCAAGGCCGGTTTTGGTGCCAAAGCCAAACATAGACATCCCTTTATGCATTCTATCGATGCCAAGACGATACGCCAGCTCATAGTAGTAGGTATCGCAGGACTGAACAATGGCCGTTTCCAGGTCGACTTTGCCGTGTCCCCACTTTTTCCAGTCACGGTAACGATGATCGTCATTGGGTAAGCTATACCAGCCTGGGTCCATGATTTCCCAGCTTGGCGTGATTACTCCATGTTGTAATCCCAAGAATGCCAGCGCGGGTTTGATTGTGGAGCCCGGCGCATAGCGCCCACGTAATGCCCTATTAAACAGTGGCATGTCTGGATCATCTCTTAGCTGACTGTAGGTTTTGGTATCAATACCATTAACAAAAAGGTTGGGATCGAAACTAGGGTTACTGACCAGTGCCAGCACCGCACCATTTTCAGGGTCGATGGCGACCACAGCACCGCGCCTGCCAGCTAAAGCCCCTTCTGTTGCGAGCTGTAAGTCGCTATCAAGGTGCAAGTAGAGGTTGTTTCCAGGAACTGGTGGTGTTTTTTCGAGGATGCGAATTACGCGGCCGAGTGCGTCGGTTTCTACTTTGTTATAGCCCACATCGCCGTGAAGTATCGATTCGTAGTGTTTTTCCAAACCGATTTTTCCAATATAGCGACTTGCTCGATATTGGGCTTCAGGCAATCGGGCTAGTTCTTCGACATTGATTCGTCCGACATAGCCGAGCACATGAGCCATAGCCAATCCGAATGGATAATGGCGCTGCAACCGCGCTTCAATATACACACCATCTAAGGCATGCTGGTTGACAGATATTACCGCCACTTCCTGTTCGGTAAGTTTTCGCTTCAGAGGGATTTTTTTAAACCGCCGTTCCCGTTTACGTAGCTTGTGATAGTTTTCAACATCGTCGTCACTAACGTTGATAAGCTCCTTAATTAGAGCTAATGTTTGATCAAAGCTTTTGATTTGCTCTGGTATTAGTTCCAGGCTAAAGCTTGGTAAGTTATCGGCCAGTAATACACCATTTCTATCGTAAATTAGCCCGCGTGTTGGTGCTTCTGGAATAATACTAATGCGGTTTTTTTCAGATAGTGTTTCATAGTTTTCGTGTTTTACTATCTGAAGATAAACGAGCCGAACCACCAAACCACCCAACATAAGAACAACCAGCAAAAAAGCCACCACCGTTCGAGTGACAAACAGCGAGGTTTCACTAATATGATCTTTAATCGGGTTGCGTGGATCAGGAATCATGCGCGGTGGTAAGGGTGGTTGGCCATTAATGACCAGCCACGGTATAGGGCTTCGGCCAGAATCACCCGAACCATTGGGTGGGGAAGCGTTAGGTTGGATAGCGACCAGCGCTGATTGGCTCTTTCGTAGCACGCATCCGACAACCCTTCAGGGCCGCCTACCAGCAAGCATATGTCAACGCCCTTATGCATCCATTCTTTCATATATTCGGACAGCCGCTCCGTAGACCAGTTTTTACCTTGTACGTCTAACACGACGACCCAATCTGTTGGTTTTATCTGTTGCAAGATGCTTTCGCCTTCCGCTTCTTTTATGCGCGCAAGGGGCGCATTTTTTCCACGTTTACCAGCGTTAATTTCAACTAGCTCTAACTTACAATCTCTGGGAAAGCGCTTGGCGTATTCATCAAAGCCTTCGCTAACCCATGCGGGCATCTTTTTACCAACAGCGAGTAGCTTAATTTTCATGAGCCTGATTTACGAGCTTGGCATCCCACAGCTTTTCCAGCTGATAAAACTCTCGAGATTGAGGTAGCATAACGTGAACAATAACATCGGTCATATCGACCAGTACCCATTCGCTGCCGTCCTGACCTTCTACCCCGAGTACACTCATACCAGCTGCTTTTGCCTCTTCAACCAAGTAGTTGGCTATAGACTTCACATGTCGGGTAGAGGTTCCGCTAGCAATAATCATGGTGTCTGTAATGCTGGTAAGCTTACTTACATCCAGTGATTCGATATGGTTGGCTTTCATTCCTTCAAGTTTGTCGATGACAAAGGCTTTTATATCTGGTGATGTCAACTTAGTATTTCTCCTGATGATATATCTGGTGTTGCTTAATATAACTTTCTACTTTATTCGGCAATAAAAAACGTAAACTTTTTTGTTGGCTGACCAGGGTTCGTATCTGTGTAGCTGATATCGCCAGCGGGGTCATGGGGTAAAAATATATGCGTCCAAAGGGCAAATCGGCTAGTTGTTTGGCTTGCTCAACCTTGCTTGTATTAAGTTTGCTTTCCAAAGCTGGTGGTAATGAGCCTGTATGGTAATCAGGTCGCTGCGCAACGGTAATATGGCATTGGCTAAGAAGTCGCTCCCACTCATGCCAACAAGGCAAACTTTGGAAAGCATCAGTACCCATAGCAAGTATAATGGGCGTTGATGCACCAAGCTCATGCCGCAGAGCATCTAGAGTGTCAACCATATAGGAAGGGCCAGAACGAACTATTTCCTTTTCATCTATGTTAAGTTCGCTGTCTTCTACAGCGAGTTTTAACATGTCTAAGCGTTGTTGAGTAGTCGCGCCGGGCTGGCCGCGGTGAACAGGTTGGAAGCAGGGGAGCAGGCGCACTTCCCTAACAGGAAGTGCCTGGCGAAGCTCCTCAGCGAGTCTTAAATGGCCATAATGAATAGGGTCAAATGTTCCCCCAAGGATCACGACGCCATTTGCGCTATTGTCGGATATGGCCATTACCTAATACGATGAACTTCTGAGTAGTCAGTCCCTCAAGCCCAACGGGACCACGTGCATGAAGCTTGTCGGTTGATATGCCTATTTCTGCGCCTAAGCCATATTCGAA
>DFOV01000324.1:3944-9362 GCA_002376965.1 Gammaproteobacteria bacterium UBA3532 | reverse complement strand
TTATGGCTTATGGTCAATGGTGATACTGAACTCAGCTATTTTTATCTTTTTTGCATTCAGTTTTGTAAAGCCAAAATCTTCCACCGACTGGCGAAGTTTGGGGGTATTTTCTGCGTTTATTGTAGCCCTGTTTACCGAAATGTATGGCTTCCCACTGACTATTTATTTCTTGTCAGGATGGCTTGCTGAAACCTATCCGGAAGTAAACTTTTTTGCGCACGAAAACGGACATCTGTTGCATACTTTCTTTGGTTTTAAAGGCGACGCCCACTGGGACCCATTTCATATCGCCAGTATGGTATTTATTGTTGCAGGATTCTTTATCTTGTCCTCAGCATGGAATGTGCTGCACCACGCTCAGAAGAACCATCACTTAGCTAAGACTGGATGGTATGCGCGGTGTCGCCACCCTCAATATTTAGCCTTCATACTGATCATGTTCGGTTTTTTGTTGCAATGGCCGACCATTCCCACACTGGTCATGTTTCCAGTTTTAGTTGTTGTGTATGTGAAACTGGCAAAGCGTGAAGAAGCTCTGGCTATTGCTGAATTTGGCGATGAGTATGTGAGCTATATCAACACGACACCTGGCTGGATCCCAAACCTCAACTTTAAATTAAAAGGTGAAAACCATGAAAAAATTCACTAAATCAATCATTTTTTCAACCACATTAGTAATGGCTGCAACATCGCAAGCTCAACAAATGGAAGAGCATGAGCATAAGGGCTCAGACAAGCCAGAGATTCAAACGGGAATGCCTATGCGTGGCCAAGATATGCATATGATGAATGCAAAAATAAAGTCGATGAAGGAAGAAGTTAACGCTATCAAAGAAGAAAAGAATCCCAGCAAGCAGCGTGAAATGATGAAAAAACACATGCAATCCATGATGGGAATGATGCATATAATGCACGAAAAAATGGAAGGGCAACCCATGCAAAACCAAGTTGATATGGCAGAAAGGCATCTTAAGATGATGGAAGTAATGATGTCGAAAATGGATGGAAGCCATTCACCCGAATCTCAGAAACATTCAAATTAACACCCGAGGAGAAAGATATGAGTGATTTAGACCACAGAGTCGGTGTCAGAGAAGCAAATTTAGTCGTTCGGAATTTACGGCTCAGCAATGTCTATGAGGCAAATTGCGAGCCCCTAATTGAAGAGATTGACAAGCTCTTTGGCATTGATGAGGTGAGCTACAACATCAAAGAAGGGGCTATTCACCTGGCATATGATGCGACACATATCGATTTAGACGGTATTGAAGCGATCATTCGAAAACACGGCGCAGATCTTCACAATGACTGGTGGACACACACAAAAGAAGGTTATTACCAGTTTGTAGATCAAAATATAAAAGACAATGCGACGCACAAACCGTGGAGTTGCCACCACTTGCCGCAGGGCGCTCACAGGAAGCGTACATAACCTTAATGTGCTCTACGTTCTCACTCAACAACAATGCTGAGCGATGTCGTTACATTATGATGCTGGCTTTAAGGAGGCGTAAGATGAAAATTCGAGAAAATGTATTTGCGTTCGCGTGCGCCGCATCGTTCAGCTTCGAGAGTGTTGTTAGTTGTTAGTTCTTTGTTCATTATTACAATGCCCGACATGATGTCACCCATGGCTGGTAATATAATGTTTTCAGACTGGCAAGGGATGATATGGAACGTGCCTTTATTGGGTGTAGTGATAGGCGGAGCTTTATGGGCTTTGTTCGCAGGTGTACTGGGTTGGCTTATTGCCAGTATTTACAATAGGCAGCTGTAGTAGTGAGGGCTAAATAAATAGTCAGTATTTGTCCTTTTAGCACAGGTACGATATTTGCTGATATCTACTGCCACATAAATTTAAACTAACGGTGAGATATTATGATAACCAATAATTCAGAATTAGCCTTACAGCAAGCCATGCAACTACCCAGTCAAACCAATACAGAGAAGCAGGGTTGTAGCCAGCCACCTGAGTCAAAAGGACAGGAGTTTGCTGAAATAATGAATACACTGAAGCAGCAAAAAAGCGGTTAAAGTGTGCCACGAGTAAAAATAACCGGCACGCTAATGCCGGTTAATTCCTTTCCTATTCATAACAACTGCGCTTACCTTTTAGGCTGCTACTCTGCCTACGCTGAATATTGTCTTACTCCGTCGATGTAGTTCATGAACAGCTTCAATGATTTGCATCAGTTATAATTTTTATCATCATCATCATACGCATGGAGCTTTAGAAACCATTTCTCAGCCGCGAATACGATAAGAAGTCCAGCCACAGAAATCCCAACAATGAAGATATCTGATTTTGCTTTCACCCACATAAAAGATAGAAGAACAATGATATCGAGAATAATTGCACTGACTAGTACCCAAGCTTTAGCTTGCACATCATCTCGTAAATGCTTGAACACTCCCCAGTGGATGAAGATATCCATTACGATATAAAAAACTACACCGATGGAGGCTATGCGGCTCAAATCGAAGAATATGGTAAGAAATATTGCGATGACTAACGTATAAATTAAGGAATGTCTTCTTATATCTCCCGGTAATGAAAAATGACGGTGAGGCACAAGTTGCATTGATGTAAGCATCGATAGCATTCTTGAAACAGCGAAGATGCTGGCAACGACACCGGAAGACGTGGCAATAATCGCGAAAGCTATAGTAAACCAAGCACCATACTGGCCGAATGCGGGTCGAGATGCTTCAGCAAGCGAATAATCTTTTGCCTGTATTATTTCGCCAATTGATAAATTTGCTCCTACTGCAACTGCGACAAAAACATAAAGTACCACACAAATGGATATAGAAATGACTATGGCCCTTCCTACATTTTTTTCTGGTTGTTTGAGCTCGCCTCCGCTGTTTGTGATTGTAGTGAATCCTTTGTATCCCAAAATACCAAGTGCCACGGCTCCGAGAAAACCGGTTGCGCTGGTATCTTGCGGTTGAGCTGAAACGCTCTCAAACGACAAACCGGTTGCCCACAGCCCACCAATTGCCAAAACTGCAAGTCCTGCTATTTTGATAAAAGCCATAATAAATGAGAGGGTCTGTATGAATTGATTACTCAAAATATTAACAATGAATGCCACAATAAGAAGACTCACGCCAAGCGCTGGTATAAGCCACTCAGCGCCCTGAGAGTCAAACAATTGTAGGACATAAGTGCCAAAAGTGCGGGCTACCAAACTTTCATTGATAACCATGGAAAAAAACATTAGCAATGCACAGGCACCAGTCAGCAGACCTCTACCATAGGCTTTTTTCAGAAACATGGCGATACCACCTGCAGAGGGGTATTTCTGTGCCATTTTGATGTAACTGTATGAGCTAAACCCTGCAATTATCGCTGCAACTAAAAACGCAAAAGGAAACCATGTGCCTGCCAGCTCTGCTATTTGCCCGGTTAAAGCAAATATACCAGCACCTATCATTACACCAGTTCCCATCGATACCGCGCCCCAGAGGCTTAACGAATCTTTCCTGTTTGAATGCTCGTGTTCATTCATATTGGTTACTCCTTTATGTCATGTGAGCCTGAGTAACAACAAAAGCAACCTGCAGCAAATATAAGGACACAGGCCCATTACAAAACAAATTCGAAGACGTGTAGAAAGAAATAACTGGCAATGGCATACCAGTTATTTCATTTTTAGCGTAGGGCGTTTAAAACCAAATCCTTGCACCTAACACTACACCAGTTTCACTGGTTGACTTGCCTTCAGCCTTTAATGCATCAGCTGTATTTCCCAAAGCTTTGCTGTAATAAACACCGACATAAGGTGCTACCTCCCTCACTATTTCATGCCGATATCGCAAACCAATACGAATATTACTCAACCCGCTTTGACGGTCATACTTTTCAGAATCGGTGAGGTTGGCAACAACTTCCAGTCGCGGTTGCAGATAGGAAACTTGACTTAGTTGCCAGTCATATTCGGTTTCATTGATGAACTGCATGTCACCGTCTTCGTTAATACGCAGTGAATTTTCCATTTCAAACCAGTAAGGAGCTAGACCTTGATAACTGACCACCGCATAGTTCTCCATATCCGCATCTGATGACAGCTCTCCCGTTGTGCCCACACCAAATTGTATAGACCAAAAAGAAGAAACTAGATAACCGTACAACAGTTCTGCTCGTTCCAGATCAGTAGGCATTCCATCGTTTTGTGTATTTTCGCCTTCGCTTTTAAAAACAAGACGATGGTAATCTCCGCCATACCACGCTTGCATGTCCCAGACCCCTATATTTTGCTGCTCATCAGTGCGAGTATATTCAAGTCGGTCAAATAGAACTTGGCCAAAATATTCATTAGGAATAGGAGATGGCCAGTCATCTCTTGATTGAGCCAAAGCATTGTCAACGCTCAAAGTTAATGTTATTAGGCCTGCTATTAATATCTGTTTCATTTTAATCTCCTATGCGACCTGTACAACACGAAACATACCTGCTTCCATGTGGTATAGCAGGTGACAATGAAACGCCCACTCACCGGGGGCATCTGCGCTGATTTGTAACGAGACCTTCTCTCCAGGCTTGAGGCTGATCGTGTGTTTACGAGGTCTTGGATATTGGCCGTTTTCAAGTTCCATCCACATACCATGTAAATGAATAGGGTGATCCATCATAGTGTCATTAACCAAGATCAGACGTAGTCTCTCGCCATAATTGAAACGTACATATCCGTCTACTTCACTAAACTTTTTGCCATCGAACGACCACATGTACCTTTCCATATTGCCCGTTAAGTGAAGCTCAATTTGACGTTCCGGCTCTCTTTCGTCAGGCCAAGGACTTTCACCGACTAAATCTGTATAAACAAGGACACGATGTGGGCTGTCTTCCAAACCGATCCCAGGTTCATCCAACCTAGAACTTGGATTTTTAGCAATCATCGCTGCACCAGCGCCGTGCCCGTCTTCGCTGTGGACAATGTCTATGCTTTCTACTGGGAGCTTTTTGGAGGGGGTCATTTCTCCTTCCATTTGGGTGCCATGCATTGTATGGGCGCTATGCTGCCCCATTCCTTTCATTTCACCTTTTGGAGCAGCCATGCCCGAGCTGTCGACCTTGGACTTATCCATATTCATGCCTTTCATACCAGACATGTCCATCCCCATCGCCGCCATACCACGCTCTGTGATAACTCGCTGTGGGGGAACCTCTGCAGTAAGGCCAATTGACGGGGTTAGGGTGCCACGCGCATATCCACTTCTATCAAAACTTTCCGCAAAAAAGGTATAAGCTTTTCGCTCTTTTGGCTGAACGATTACGTCATAAGTTTCCGCTACTGCAATTCGAAACTCATCCACATTTACTGGTTTAACAGGCTGACCATCTGCAGCTACAACTGTCATTTCAAGCCCTGGGATGCGAAAGTCGAAATAAGTCATCGCAGAACCATTTAT
>DFOV01000324.1:0-3578 GCA_002376965.1 Gammaproteobacteria bacterium UBA3532 | reverse complement strand
TGTGGTGTCCGGCCATTCATTAAGTATGTATATGTACTGCCTGTAACGTCAGCTATATCGCGAGGGCTCATACGCATTGCACCCCACATAGCACGCTCTTCCCATGTATCGGCAAGCCCTTTTTTCTTTACGTCTTCTAACGTGTCGAAAATAGTTCGCTTTTGATAATTGTAATAACCTTCCGCTACCTTCAGTTTTCGCATAACGTCATGGGGGTCTGAAAACGTCCAATCGCTTAAAATAATTGTATGTTCCCTATCAGCCCCAATGTCCCCATCTGCGGGGTCGATCACAAGAGGTCCTAAATGGCCCAACTGTTCCTGGAGGCCTGAATGACTGTGGTACCAGTAGGTGCCGTTTTGCTCGACATCGAATGCATATTTAAATGTTTCGCCAGGTTTTATTCCGGCAAAGGAAACTCCCGGAACGCCATCCATATCTGGTGGTAAAATAATCCCGTGCCAGTGTATTGAAGTATCTTGGTTTAGGTGGTTAGTTACATTGAGGTGCGCTCTCTGTCCTTCTTTCAATCTAATCAACGGGCCCGGCATTTGACCATTGATCGTTATAGGTGAGCCCATATTTGAGCCTATTGGCAATTGCGCTTTTGACACATTGAGATTTTTAATATCACCTGTCAAAACTTGATCTTTAAAATGGCGACCAACAGGTGCTGCCCATAGAGGACTAACGTTGGTTAACGCAGCCGCAGCGCTTGAGGTCAGGGCAGCGAGCACAAATCTTCTGCGACCGTTGTCGATAGAATTTTTCATAGTTTTTAGCCTTTGAATTGATACTAACTGGACGAAGGAATTTCATCCATTTAAAAAGTATTACTAACTAAGTCAGTACCTTAGGCTATCGGGGGACGAAAAGGTGGAGTGAAAATTTTGGGGGGAACAGCTAGAGCGATAATGTCATACTGCTCAGCAAAAGTTGTTTCAAATTGACGAATGGGAACGTAAAAAAGACTTGCAAAGTGGTAGCAATTGGTAGCTATACACATACATCCATCATTGCAGCAACCTGATTTACCCGAATGCGAGGGGTGTCCATCAGTGTGAGCGCTTTGATGCTTAGAACTAGGTGAACTGCTACGTTTCTCCTCATGAGCGTCTGCGAATTTGTGAGAAACCTTAGTTAATGAGCTATGTTCATCCATTTTCATTTCACACGCATCAACTGGCACGGTAAACAGTACCAATAAATATCCAATGCATAGTGTGAAAATAATAGATCTCATAACTTTGTATTTGCTCTCAACCTTTACGCGACGTTATTCCCTTAGAAAAGATAAGTCTTAAGGACACTTTAATCAATGACATTTGCTTGTAACTAAGATAAACAACTTCCTATGTAGTTAAACAAGCAGTCTTTTCAATCTTAAAAGCTGATAGAGTTACTTTTATTAAGTTTAGTCGATAAGCAACTCTTGTAACTAAAAAGATAACATGAGTAATGCGCCTGCTATCATAAAAATGTTTTCTGATAGTGAAACAAAACCTAACGGCACGTTACTGTCCCCACCGACACAAGCACATTTGAGCTCCCGTTTATCCACATATACTGCTTTAAAGACAGAAATTGCCCCAACGGTTCCTATAAATAGTGAAAATGGCGCAACAGCTATGGCAGGCAGTTGAGCTACCATTCCTATCCCCGCGTAGGCTTCAAGAAATGGGTAGATGTAACCATATCGAAGCCACCTCATTGCCAACAAATCGTAGGTTATGAACGAATTTGTAAAACTATACAAATCCTTCAATTTTTGAACTGCAAGTAGTGTCATTGAGAAAGCAATAAAGAGAACCAGTGTTCTTATAGAGATGAAGTCTTCAGAAACAAAAAACTGGAATGCTAACGATAGCAGAGCTGCCACAGAAAAAATCGCAATAACAGGTGCATAAGTAGTTCCGTTCTGCCCCGCTTCTCCTTTCCCGAAGTATTTACGAAGCTCATCATATCCACCAACTCGCTTTTCTTCGATGAAGGTTTGAGGCGTCGTTTCTACACCATGCTTTTGCTTGAAATCATCGGTGTCATTACGTGAAGTAAGATGATTGTCTTCTACTGAATAGCCTTCTCGCTCTAGTAAGTCTTTTGACCTTAAACCGTAAGGGCAAATGTGCTCTTTAGTAACCATTCTATATAGGATAGCTTTCTTACTCATTTTCCTTTCCTTTATTCAATTTACCTTCAAATTGAGGAATTGGACGCTGTTCGGCCTGTTCCTGAGTTGTTACCTTGCCATTCTTATTTATATCCTCTATCAACCACTCCATCTCCTTTATTTCCTTTCGCTGAGCTTTAATAATGCCGTTTGCTAATTCTCGTACGCGAACGTCTTCAAGGTTAGAACGCTCACTAGTCAAAATAGCTATAGAGTGATGAGGAATCATTGCTTTCGTGTAAGCGGTATCTGAAATGGTACTTTGTGAACGAACAAGATAGATACACAAGGCGAAAGTAAGTGCCGCTATTATAAAAATGGCTGTATTGAGTTTCTTGTTGCTATACATACCTAACATGAAAGCTAACATTATAATCGCCATGCCTGCCCCCATATAGAGTGCCATATAAGTCCTTGTCTCACTGAACCAGACATGCGAGATAGCGTAGGTATTTAAGTACATCATTAAAAACATCGCTACAGTTGAAGTTATTATCATTGCAGCGAACTTAGAGTATTTCATATGTAATCCTTACTTAAGAAATAGTTAATATTTGTAAATCTTTCTAACAAAAGAAAGCTTGAGAGAGGTTACAAACCAATCAATCTTAACTAGTCAAGTTTTGTACCAACAAGGAAATATTATGTTTTTGTCTATATTAATAGTTTTAGCTGCACTGTTGATCTGCGTAGGGCTGCATCTTTTTAATATTTCAGTAGTCGCGGACAATATCAGCGAGAGATTGAAGGGAGCTTGGATAAAAACACTGTCGGTAGTCGTTATTGCCATTTCGAGCCAACTTTTACTAGCAGTCATTTTTACTCTGGCGTATGAAATTGGACTTTATTTCGAGCTCGGCGATTTTAAGCAACCTGCCACTTCCATGGATATTTTTTACTTTTCACTAACTACGATTACTACATTGGGTCTTGGAAGTATCGAGCCGGACGGACATCTACGAATGATAGCAGGAGTTGAATCGGCTACAGGGTTTCTACTAATAAGCTGTTCAGCATCGAAAGTGTTCAAGCATATGTAATGTAAAAACTGTAACCTGAGAAGATGTAAACCTCACCCGTCAGGACTAGTTTTTAATGAAACAATGTTTCGCAAATTATTGTCTTTTTAGATACTAAAAAGCGAACAATAGAGCACTCTTTGCTTCTCTCTTAAAGAAGTTTGAGGGTATGGCTTAGCAAACGTTTCAGAACCAAAAGCACGGTTGAAAGCTGACTTTATTATCTCAAAACTGATTTAAATCTGGGCTATGATCTTGGCGCTTTTATTCGAGTCGCTTATGCAGATATATTTGGGATTACTATAGGAGCATACGCACAACTTCGGTAATTCCTTCATCCCTGATAACTCTAGTTTCCAAAAGCAGTTACAGCTTGAGTTCAAACAGAT
>DFOV01000162.1:3358-7937 GCA_002376965.1 Gammaproteobacteria bacterium UBA3532 | reverse complement strand
ATCCAAGGACGCCGTGAATACTTCCCTGTAGGCTTCAATGTGGCATCCATGCCACATAGACCTTGGCTCCCCACACAATACAAGCCAGACTCGCCCATCAAGAATTCTAGCTTAAGTACCGTGAAGGAGGCTGCATGACCATTAATCATCACCTCCACGATGCTGGAAAAAAGCTGCTAAGGGCCATGAGCAAACATGCCGACTTGATCATGGAAGCCTATCTCCGTGGCAGTATCAGCGAAACCAATGACAACAGCAAAATCATCGAAACCCTGATTGGCTCAGGCATATTATGGCGACCCGAAGTCAATGCCGATTTACGCTTGCGGCGCGTGGTACGAGCACTGCTCGAAGAAGGCCTATGTGACGAGCGCACCCGCCGCATCGACGCCAACGTAGGCTCCGCCCTCGCCAGCCTCACCACCACCACAGCTCACGTCAAAGAAGCCCTCGCCAAACAGCGCCATACCGAAGCAGAAGCCTGGCTCGACGATCTAGCGGAACAGGTCTACAGCCTCAAAGAAACGCTCAAATACAGCGTGCGTGTACTTTGGGAGCGCATCCACAAAGAGTTTGGCTATGTGCGCTCCATTGAAGCAAAAATTCGCGAAAACGAACTGGCGCAAACCCAAGTCTCCGACATGCTTGAACAACTGGAGCTGTTTGACTTTGACAAGCTTGGTGAGCTGGCAGGTAGCCAACGCGAGCTGCGCCAGCTGCTGGTTATCACCCTTCAAAGCACTTTCACCGAAGTGGCCAAAGAATTAAGCCTGGTGCAAGGGCGTTTGATTGCACTGCTCGGGCGTTTTCGTGAATTTCAGGGCCGTACCCGCCTGCTAAAAGGTTTTCTGTTGCACATGGAGCACAAGCCAGACTATCGACCAGCCGCCTATCCGCAGCATAGCCTCGTTCCCAAGCTGTTCAATCAGGCTCCCAGTGTTATAAAACCAGCGGCCATTGTCATCGACAATGCAGAACATGAAGCCACGCTACAAGAGATGGTTTCGCGCATCAAAGCCCGCCACTTTCAGCCCGCGCTTTCGTCGCCTTTACGCGGTAGCAGTGAGATCACGCTTGAAAACCCTGAAACCATTGCCATTGAAGAAAACCAGCTCAAAGCAGCGGTTGAGTCCTACTTCTGCCACGTCATTGATAGCGGCGAACAACAAAGTGCTCTCGAATATTATCAACACCATCAATTATCCTTCGACCCCGAAGTATGGCTATATCAAGTCATCGGCGGATATCAGGCATTGCCTGAACAAGAACGCGACTATTTTGCCCTCGAAACCCACGATGCACCCCACCCGGAGTTCAACGGCAATCGCATCATTGAAGATGTCGGCCTGTGGCTGCGATAAGCTATTGCATCTGAGGTCGGCATGGGTATAGTTATCAAAACTCCGCTTACTAGCATCACAGGAAGATCGATATGAAGCCAATATATCCCCTACTTTTCAGCCTCACCACCGCACTCGCCCTCTCCGGCTGTGGTGGTGGCGGTGGTGGCGACGATGACGACGTCGCAGAATGCGCCACCCTTCCCATGATGAACGATGGCGAAGAAGTAACCTATGTGTTTCGCGAAGATGACGGCAGCGAAGTTCGCCACACCATCACCAAACTGGAAGATGGCGATCCCGCTGGCGATATTTTATACACCACCGATACCGGCGGTGAAGCCGTCTACTCACTCAGCCAGGCGTGCTATCCAATAGAAGGCCAGGCCAACACTGGCGCTCGATTCACCCGAGAAGCCGCATTTCTACTAACCGGCGGCGCACTGCTACTCGATCGCGGTGAATTCGACTTCGCGTTTAACTACGCCGATAGCCCATTCGGTATCCCACCTAGCAATACACCTGCGGGCTACGAATTAGCAGGCTGCGAAGATAAAGGCATCGACCTGGAAATTGCGACCTTCACCGCCGAATCCTGCACCTATTTATCAGAAGAAACCGGCGGAGACTTTTTCGTGCGTGAAATGGTCTTCCCATCAGAAGAGTCACCAACCGTACCACTTCGTGGGCTAATTAGTTATCGCGAAGTTCACTTATTCAACAATGTCACAGTCGAACTGGTCGGCTGGAACGGACTATAACCACAAAAAGGAAACTACTATGTTTAAACAATCCATACTACTGGCAATCGCCCTTGGCATCAGCACCTCAGCTTGGTCAGCCAACGCCCGCCAAGCTGAAATTGATAGTATATTGAACGTGATGGAAACACAGGGGGCAAGCGGAAAAATACATGCCGTTCAACCTCTGATGTGGCTTGGCATTAGCGATCCGGCTGTTTATGACCCCATAGCCAAAGAACTAAAGGAGTATTACCCTAAAGCAGCCAAAGAGAAAGTTCTCAAAAAGCTCACCATTTCTTATTGTCGAGCGCTCTCCTACTCAGGCCAAGACAAATATAAAGCTACGGTACAAGAGGTTGCCGACAAAGCACATAAGAAAATTGCCAAACATTGTGCGAGCAGCTTGGAAGATTTCGCTAAATACCAAAAATGGAATCCCATTATCACTGGCAAAAAAAATGTACTGGGCGACCCGACAAAAACTGCCGCAGCGCGCTATTACAATATGATCGACTCTGGCGATTTAGAGCTGGCCCGCCTGGGTTTAAAGCGGACCGTACATGAGAACAAATACTCAGAGCCAATGCTAGAGCTGGTCAAAAAGCAGCTAATGGCGAATTACCAGAAGCCGCTTAAAGACAAAACAGAACTGGATGCCGTGATCTGGATGGCCAAAGTACTGGCGGAAACTGGAGAAACACGTTTCTACGAAACACTAAATACCGTCGCAGAAGGCGCTGAAAACCGCAGACTCAAGAAGAAAGTTGGCAAGTGGGCTGCGGGGCTGATGTAATCAGAGCGATTACCTTGGCAGCGGGTCGTCATACTCGCTGCCAAAGCATTGCATCAATTTACCGCACAACCACCCAATCACCATCAGCTATGGTGTTGATGGCACTGCCTTGATAAGCGATGCCATCCATCGAATATAGGTAGTTTTGACCACTCGTGGCATGACGCCAAACGATATCGTCTTTGCCATCGCCATTTAAGTCTGCGGCAAAAACAGCTTGCCAGTCTTGGTCACTGAACTGGCTAATTAGACCGCGGTTTTGCCAATTAACGACTCCCTTATCCATAAGGTAGACATAGTTTCTGCCATCTTGCACATTACGCCATAATAGATCGGCATCGCCGTCACCATCGAAGTCTCCGCTGATCACCAGTTGCC
The DNA here is from genome assembly GCA_002376965.1 of Gammaproteobacteria bacterium UBA3532. GTDB lineage: Bacteria > Pseudomonadota > Gammaproteobacteria > Enterobacterales > UBA3532 > UBA3532. Next base: position 4,683 of record DFOV01000162.1, on the reverse strand, counting down.
AGTCTTGGTTAGCTTGCATGACCTTCGCGCTTTGCGTTATTTGGTGGCCATTCATTACATATTTCCACACAACTCCGCTTTGAACATGGCGTAACAATATATCGGCTTTGCCGTCACCATTCAGGTCAGGTGTGCCTACAACTGCCCAGTTCAAGTCAGCCAGCGTTGTTACCGGAAGAGCGGCCTGAATCGTTGCTCCTTGCATTTGATAGAGCCATACCGCACCGGTTTGGTCATTGCGCCACAACATATCGTCAAAACCATCGCCATTAAAGTCCGCGATGGATTGAACCTTCCAGCCAGCATTTGCCGGGACAACATTGACCTGCTGACCTTGTCGCAGTGTGTTTGCATCCATAAAGTAGATGTAGTTTAAACCGGTATCCTGATTGCGCCACAGCAGATCGCTTTTGCCATCGCCATCAAAATCACCTCGCCCAGCCAGCTGCCATGGCGCTGCTACACGGTTAAGCGGTTTACTTTGAACAATGCTTGCGCCATCCATGCCATACCACCAGTGCTCGCCTGTTGTGGTGTTTCGCCACACCAGATCAGCCATCCCATCACCATTCTGATCAAAGCGTGTTGTCGGGTTGGGCCATTGAATATTATCGATAAATACGCGATCACCCCAATCGGAGGTATCCCCGTCTTTTACATAGCGCCATTCAAATTCATGGATTCCTGCTGTTACAGGGAAGTAAAAACCTTCAGCATCCAGGGATGTGATTCGGTCTTGTTCGACCCCGTCGATTGAAAAAATTAGTGCGTCAAAACCTGCCTCAGAGCTAACTTCGGCACTAAACAAAATATACCCTGCGCCGACTCGCTGCCGCAGGCGCATAGCTGAAGTTGAATTATCATCATGATTTTGAGATGCCATAACTTTTCCGCCAATGAGCCCATCAGAGGAGTAGTTAGAATCAACTTGAACCCAAGGCATACCATCAAAGGTGAGCGAAGCTAAGTCATCAGCGCTTTCGAACTGGAGCATCTGATAGTTTGGCGTATCGTTGGCATCAATTGGCGACGAATTGGCTAGCTCAATTTCAAGCAGATCCCAAAATCCATCCTGATCCGAGTCAAAAGACCAGGGATCAGTCCCCGCCGCCTGCTCAATCGCATCGTTGATACCATCAAAGTCGCTGTCGGAATATATGGCAGCCCCCAATCCTAACGTAATCTCTGTCCCATCATCCAGGCCATCGCCATCCGTGTCTAACTCAACGGGATTCGAGCCATAAAAAACCACTTCTTCAAAGTCATTGATGCCATCGCCATCGCTATCCCAGTTGAATGGATCGGTTGACATATACTCTTTTTCA
>DFOV01000162.1:688-2951 GCA_002376965.1 Gammaproteobacteria bacterium UBA3532 | reverse complement strand
TAGCTCAACGAGATAGGAACCCGGTAGGCTTGTAAAAATACTGGTTCCGGTAGAGCAGCTTATCGCGGCAGGAATGCCAATAACAGGTTCAACATTTTCCCCATCTTGAACATTGCTGGGATAGCAGGCTACGTTGGTCGCGGGATTTGAATCAACAATGTACCACTCTGTCGATTCAAGCACCGAAAGCACACCATAATATTTCTGTAGCGACGGATTATAGATTAGCCTGTTTTGATCTAGAAATTCCCAAGAGCTAAAGTCCCCAACCAGATGCAGGGTTGGAGAAAGCGCTATTCCAGGAGGTAGCTGTGATGCGGGTGACATTGAATCTAACGGATCGCTATCCAATCGAAGTAATTCGTCCTCATCGCTCCAGCCATCACTATCCGAGTCAGCAAGTTGCGGATTGGTTTGATACCATTTGGTTTCGGAGAAATCAACCAGCCCATCTGCGTCGCTATCCTGATACGGAATCAGCTGAATATTATCGATCCACGCTCGGCGCTCAGCGTCTCTGACCTTTTCATCCTCGCCCTTGTAAAAACGCCAACTGAGATGGTGTTGTCCGGGTTCGAGAGTAATGAATGCTGGCTGCCAGTCCATTTGGCCGGATTGCCAAAAAAGCAGTTCGTCACCGACTTGAAACGATAACCAATCAACGCCTTTGCTACTTTCGGATCTGGCCCAGAAAACCAGTGTCGATTTTTGATCAACACTGACATCCAATGCCATGGTTGCCCCAGAGAGTTGCGCAATATTCGACGGACTGACCATGCTTTTAGAGCCATCGTGAGCAACATCGCTATCTAGCAACCAATCTGGCTGCTCAGAGGCAGACCATAACCCCGTATCAATACCGCTTTCAAAATCAATGTTGGTGAAATTTTGATGCTGTAAACCATTGAGTTTGTGCTCGATCCAGGGCAAGAAATAACTTACCCGAGCAAAAACAGTGGCGTCCCCTTTTGAGCTGCAGTCCATGACCCAACTGCTGATACCAACCAATGTTGGATGCTCTTCACCACGCAGAATCAGTGGCCCACCACTATCACCATAGCAACCACTTTGAATCCCTTCTTGTGCTTGTGCGCAAAGCATTCCTCCCGTTACAGACAAGTCACTGCCAGGATTACAATTCTGGTTGTCGATGCTATTCAACGTTAATTGTTGTAGATGATCCGGTGGGTTGGGATTATTGGGCTTTAGTGCCCCCCAGCCAGCCATATCAAGAGCTGTACCGGGAGCGATATTCAGATCTGGAGACGGCAAATCAATTAGCGGGAAATCAACTGGCTGGGATAGCCGGATGAGTGCAACATCGTTATCGATGGTATCCCGATTGTAGCGCTCGTGAACGATGATTTCGGCAATGCTACGCTTCTCGCCTTCGATCCAATAGTTTGAATTTTTGGTTAGACCAAACCAGACATCAAGATCGGAAGAGTGAAAATCTTCCACACAGTGAGCCGCTGTAACCACAATATCTGGCCGAATCAAAGAGCCACCGCACCAATGCCCTTCATCCGGCGGCATATAGGATAATTTGAGCGACACCAGATATGGCCAATCAACATGAAATGCTTCTTCTCCACCAACAATACGAGTTGCCCCATTGGCTTGCAGAGAAAAAAGGCACGGAATAAGGGTGCTAGCTAACGCCCGATACATGTTTTTCATAAAAAGCTATCCTTGTTTGTTGTTTCATTAATTTTTTTGAAATCTAACGTAGAATGGAATCCCCCATAGCATCCATCCCTCATCCATCAAACTGCTTCGATTGTTACCTCCGTTTTAACTGAGTTGGCGATAAAACAGCGCTGATGAGATTGATGGTGCAAATGGGCAAGCTGCTCCCTTGTTGGTTGGTTATCCCCACCAAAACGGATATCGGGATGCAACACCACGCGTGTCATCCATATTTTGCCATCGCCATCTTGCTCCATATAGCCAACCGCATTGTCGCAATATTGATCGATGATAAATCCCGCTTTGGCTGCAAGAGAGAGGAAGAACAGCATATGACAGCTGGATAAGGAAGCAATGAAGGCCTCCTCGGGATCGACGTTCGAAGCATCGGAATATGGACAGGGAACAACATGAGGCGATGACGACGCAGCAATGCTAAGCCCGCCATCAAAATGCCACCGGTGGGCTCTGCTATATTGATTATCAAGGAAATGTTGGTCGCCACGCGACCACTCAACTGTAGCAAGGTATTCAGACATTACGGCACTCCCTAGCGACTGCACTAGACTCTCTA
>DFOV01000162.1:0-381 GCA_002376965.1 Gammaproteobacteria bacterium UBA3532 | reverse complement strand
CGACTGCACTAGACTCTCTAGCGATTGAACTGGACTCCCTAGCGATTGCGCAGCACTGCATCAACCAAAAGGATGAATTTGCGATAGAAAGATTAGTATAGATTATTGGCCCGTACCAGCTGGAGGCTACGCTTCAGTATTTACGGGCCTTTCAGGCCTTGTGCACTGCCATTATTTCGTTGCGAAAAAGCCCGAAATTTGGATAAGAACTTCCGGCGTCACGCCGTGCCAATACCGCCAGTCATGCCCACCATTTCCAACACTCATGTCATAATCAATGTCTCGACTATCAAATAGCTCACCAAGAGCGATATTTCCTTCATAGATGGTTGTCACCTGGCTATCGGGGCCGACGGATATGTCCAATGTATCTCCATTTCC
>DFOV01000290.1:10026-45581 GCA_002376965.1 Gammaproteobacteria bacterium UBA3532 | reverse complement strand
TTTGAAGGCTTTGGTTTAGCCGCAGACGCTGTGGCCCGACGCTTTGCATCTATTAACAATGCCGCCCCAGTCTTTAGTGATGCGACCAAGATCTGGAATGAAAAACATGAGCGTCGCATTAAACTAGGAGAAATCGAGTCATGACCACGACTAACACAGATCCAAATCGCGACATCGATATCAATGTCCCTGTTATGGTGAGGGTGGAAGGTGAAGGCGCATTAGAATTCACAGCTCGAGACGGTAAAGTCGAGCAACTGCACCTCAAAATATTCGAGCCACCGCGATTATTCGAGAAGTTTCTCGAAGGCCAAGAATACAGCGAAGTTTCGGCAATTGCTGCTCGCGTATGTGGAATCTGCCCTATCGCCTACCAGATGACCTCAACCATTGCGATTGAGAAAGTTTTTCAAGTTGATCCTGGCCCTTGGGTGCATGATATGCGCCGAGTCATGTATGCAGGTGAATGGCTTCAGAGCCATGCGCTACATATTCACCTTCTTGCCACGCCCGACTTTTTAGGGTTCGACAATGCCATTAATATGGCAGAACACCATCCAGAAACGGTAAAACGCGGTATGCGCTTACAAGGGCTAGGCAACGATCTCCTCAAGCTGCTTGGCGGACGCTCCGTCCACCCTATTGGCTTACGAATAGGAGGTTTCCATCGTGCGCCCGCAATTAGCGAAATCAATGAAATGGTTGATAAGCTAGAAGCTGCACTGGAGGATTGTAAAGGTCTTGTCGAATGGACAGCTCAGCTCGCTCTGCCAGAAGACGAACAAGACTTTGCCAGCGTCGCTATTTACCATCCAAAAGAATACGGAATCAACGAAGGCCGTTTGATCAGTGATCATGGATTGAACCTGACCTTTGAGGACTATCCTGCTCACTTCAGGGAACACCAGGTTCCTCATTCTACGGCTTACTACTCATTGCTTGATGGCAAGTCCTATTTCCTTGGTCCGTTGGCACGGGTAAACCTGAACTTCCACCAGTTGCCTGAAGAAATTCGCGAGCTTGTCGCCGACTGCAACAAGAAGTTTCCAAGCAAAAATATGTTCGACAATGTTCTAGCACGGGCTATTGAGTGTTACTACTCAGTCTGGGAATCGTTACGTATTCTTAAACAATACCAGTTGCCGAAAAGCCCTTTCGTTGAGTACACACCTAGGGCAGGCATTGGCCATCACTGTACCGAAGCGCCTCGCGGAATGATCTATCATCGCTTCGAAATAAATGATGATGGCCGCGTTGCAGCTGCGACAATGATCCCTCCCACTAGTCAGAACCAGCAGCGCATTGAGGACAATCTAAAAACCTCGGTAGAACGGCTGGGGCTGGACCACGAAGATGATGAGCTACGAAAGCACTGCGAGATGATTATTCGTAATTATGATCCGTGCATTTCTTGCTCAACCCACTTTTTAGACTTAAAGGTGCATCGTGAGTGAAATATTGATTTTAGGAATAGGGTCTCCGCACGGTGCGGATCGCCTCGGCTGGGACTGTATTGATGAACTTCGAAACTTGGCTCAGCGATGGCCGGGACGTATCGCACTGGAAAAGTGTGATACGCCAGCCAATATTCCTAATCATATTAGCGACTGCGCATTTGCTATTCTAGTGGATGCGATACAGGGCGACTTTCCCTATGGAACGGTGCTTCGTCTTAACGAAGAGGAGCTTCCGGAAGTCGTCTCACGCATGTCTTCCCATGGCGTTGGCGTATGCGATGGTATTCGCCTTGCAGCGACGTTAAGTATGAAGCCTGACAACCTGGTGCTGTTTGGTATTGATATTAATGAGAAGACTGAAGACAGCATTCCGTATTACAACCGATCTCAACTTTTAAATGCAATCAAGCACGAAGTTTCGCGGTGGTTTAGTCGCCACCGCCGACCTCGTAGTGCTTAACAGGTAAACCACAATGAAAAAATACGCTACTTTACTTTTAGCAACCGCTTCATTTCCCGCACTGGCGCACGACGAGCTTTGGCTTCATTGGCATGCCGAAGATTTAGGCATAGTGGCAGCAGCGCCTTTAGCCGTCTATATTGCTTACCGCTTATTAAAGTCCAAAAAATAAGCAAAACATGCCCTGCTCGCCGCAGTTTTTTGACATAAATCATATTTACCTTGACCTTCTCCCAGTAAACTAACCCTAGTCACTCATCGAGGAGGTCAAATATGCTTAATCCATCTCACACTGTAGCTCCTTGCAATCATCGCGGTGGCCATCAGCATAAATCCGATGGTTTGTTTTGCGAGCATTGCGATAGCTATATCGAACAAAAGGCATGCTGCGATCAATGTGGCGCAACACTGGAAAAGCTTGCGGCTTGTGGCGCTGTCAGTTACTTTTGCAATCAGTGCAATACCTTAAAGTCAAAGCGACAAATCCACCTTTGTTATCAACAAACAGACGGTTATCAACAAACAGACGGCTATCAGCAAACAGAATCAAGAACCGTGCTGCAATAAGGATGGTTGTTTTTTATACGTATTTCTTTACCAAGACAATCAAAAATGGTTATGCTTGGTATAAATTTTAACCTGAAAGGAGCTATGGGGTAATGGTGGGGTAATTTTCGTACAATGCCATATTCCCTCTCCCTGCTGCCAGCAAATAAGTTAACATGTCAATCGATAACCATAGTTTGCGCGAGACCCGCGCACAATGGAAAAGGGAGCAGCACACTCTACGCGGTGTATCAGGAGTCGTGTTTAATTATAAAATGGTCAAAAGGTGATAATGATGTCTGAAGTCCTTTCTTTCTCAAAAATTGAATCTGCAATGGGTGTGTTCAAGCTAGAATTCGTTGATATTTGTCGTGCGCTATCGCTGCGCGTGGCTGAGCAGCCACAAATTAACGAGCTGACTCGCTCCACTCTGCTAGCTAAACTGGAACTGCTTCGTACCTGCGCCCCGCATATCCCATTTACACCTTCGGGATTGCAAGAGCTGCTCAACTGGACAGAAAAACTGGATAACCAGTTAGATATTCAGGACTGTAGCCAAGAGGCTTATGATGAAATGATCCAAGCATCTGTACTGAGTACGTTTCACTGAGAAGCTCTAGTGCAGATATAGCATTTAATACAGACATAAAAAAAGAGAGGTTAACCTCTCTTTTTTTATGTCTGTTAACTTTATGCTTCAGTATTCTTTTCCTAGCCATAATCAAAAACACTGAAGCATAAAAAAACCCGCTAGCGGCTGCTGACGGGTTCTCAAAAGTCGTGTAACCGCTAATTATAACGGAACAACGTTCTCAGCTTGAGGGCCTTTTTGACCTTCAGTAACAGTGAACTCAACTTTTTGACCTTCTGACAAAGTTTTGAAGCCGCTACTTTGAATAGCGCTAAAATGAACAAATACGTCAGGCCCGTTTTCACGTTGAATAAAGCCAAAACCTTTAGACTCGTTGAAAAATTTGACTTGTCCGGTGATCGTAGACATAAATCATTTCCTTAATAAAAATAAACAAATAACGTGTCTGAACTCGGGATATATTAATGAAAGGCAGGACGATGAACTAACACTAACGGGAGGTATTTCAAAATCTGTACACATAAACATAGCCACTATTCAGGCTCCTTCAGTATACATAGCCCCTGTAATGAGTCAATCAAATAATCAATATCATCGTGCTCTTTCACTAAACTGTCACTCAAACAACCCCGCATGGAACCTAAAAGGGCAAAACAAGCGAGCTATCCACCTCAAGCATTTTTTCACGGAAAATAGCCTTAATGCGTTCGAGCTGTCCTTCATCCTCGCCCTCAAATCTGACTACCAGTGCAGGCGTAGTATTCGAGGCCCTGACCAATCCCCAACCTTCTTCAAAATCAACCCGTATGCCATCGACAGTAGAAACTTCACCGCCTTCAAACTCTGCCACAACCGCCAACTTTTCCATGTAGTCGAATTTGCGCTCATCTGGGATTTCGATGGTCATTTCTGGCGTTACTACACCTTCTGGCAGCGCTTGAAATATATCCTCAGAATCACGGAAGTCTGCCGCCAAGATTTCTAGCAAGCGCGCTGCGCTGTATATTCCATCGTCGAAACCAAACCAGCGTTCTTTAAAGAAAAAATGGCCACTGCACTCTCCGCCCAATAAAGCCTCGGTTTCACGCATCTTGGCTTTGATTAATGAATGCCCGGTCTTCCACATTACGGGACGACCACCACAACCAGAAATTACCTGACTTAAATGCCGCGAACACTTAACATCAAAAACCACATCAGCTCCAGGATTGCGAGAGAGCATGTCCATGGCATACAGCATCATTTGCCGATCAGGCCAAATGATTTTACCCGAAGAGTCCACTACCCCAAGGCGATCGCCATCGCCATCAAAGGCCAAACCAATGCTCGCTTTGTGCTGAGCAACAGCTTGAATTAGATCATCTAAATTGTCAGGCTTGCTAGGGTCTGGATGGTGATTCGGGAATGAACCATCCACCTCACAATGCAACTCCACAACTTCGCAGCCGAGAGCCTTTAGCAGATCTGGTGCAACACGCCCTGCCACACCATTGCCACAGTCTACAACGACCTTTAACTCCTGAGCCAATGCCACATCATTGGTGATCTCCTCAAGATAAAGCTCAACAATATTATCGACAACTTCCTTACTTCCACGCCCTGACAACATCTCGTTATTAACGATTCGACGGTGCAGGTCGGCAATCTCCGGCCCAAACAACGCCTGATTCCCAATGACCACTTTGAAACCGTTATATTCTGGCGGGTTATGACTGCCGGTAACAATGACTCCAGACTGATAGGCAAGTTTTTCCGTCGCGAAATACAACACTGGCGACGGCACTTCGCCAATATCTATGACGTTCGCCCCACTGTCCAATATGCCTTCTGAGACGGCGTTCATCAACTTAGGCCCAGATAGACGCCCATCACGACCAACTATAACGCCCTGTTGTCCCCTGTTTTGCGCCTCGGTACCGATGGCACGGCCAATCTGGTATGCGTCTTCTTCTGTAATTTCCTGATCGACTACTCCACGAATATCATATGCACGGAATATTTGTTGGTGAACCGAGAAACCTGGTCCCTGCGCCTGAGTTGGTTCACTCTCCTGTTCGGATGGCTCATCTTCATCAAAAGCAAAAACATCTTCGACAATATCCTTGGTCTTCTCCGAGGTGCCATCCTCATCTTCATCCATGTCATCTTCTAAATCTCGACGCCGCCGCATTGGCATATCGCTCATTTTTTCTTTAGGCTGCATTTCTGCACGCATTTTAACAAAAGCATCTCGAATAATGTGCCTCAACCCCAGAGCAAGATCTTCAAACAACTGTGACTTTGTTGTGGTGCGCACTTCAGCGGTCGGATTTTCAAGGACTTTTTCAATAAACTTCAATACACCCTCAACATCATCGCGAACGGTTTTGCGCTGAAGTTTATCGGCAACCGCAATAGTAAGAATGAGCATGAACGCCGTTCCAGCCAACGCTCCGATAATAAAAAGGGCACTTAGCAATAAGCTAAATCGGCTTTCCAACCAGTACCGCACTTTCCATGGCGAATCTTTAATGGCTACCACAACCCCCTGTTCAGCAGAACCTTTGCCTTTACCGAGGCTCGCTGCAATCGTTTCTACGCCTGAAAAATCCTGATAGACATCCAGTGCTCCAGATACTTGGAGTACCTTATCCAGCTCAGATTTAACATAGTTAAGGGGAAAAGCAGCTATAGCCGCATGTTGTTCAGATATTTTGGCCACAACAATAAACAGTTTTTTCCCTTGATGGGAAATCACCTCGGGCAACACTCTTTTGGACTCAATGACTCGGCGAGATTTAGCCAGGATAATATTTGTAATGGGAGGAACAACGTCAGTCATTGTCTCTTTATGATCGCGCGCAATAATGCGAACTCCTTCAGCTGCTGCAAAAATCTGCTGCAATACTGCAGCAGATTTTTCCACATCCGAGGTTGAGGCATAGACAGCCTTACCAGCACTTTCAAGCTTCTCCGTTTCTTGCAATAAAAATAACGATACGCTGTCACGTAATGCACTGGCCTGACTTTCACCTAATCGTAAGTTGACTTCAGCTGGCGTCTTTAATTGGATCATGTAAAAACAAAATCCGGCCAACACCAGAAAACTGATGCTGAGAATGGTAAGAACCTTAATTAAGGAAGACGCCTCTTTAGACTTGGCCTGCGGCTTCTTGGCTTTAGTCTTGGCTGGTGTCCCGTCCTGATCGGGCTGCTTATCTTTTATTTCTTTTTTCTTAACCGCTTTATTTTTTCCCAACATATTCTTGTCGAACCCCCAAATGGTAAAAATCAGCTAAGTGCTCTCGGAAGCCTTGGGTATCGCTCAGTGCTTACCGGTATGCCCAAAACCACCCGCCCCGCGGTGGCTTTGTTCAAAATCATCGACGATACTAAATTCCGCTTGAACCACAGGCACAAAAACCAGTTGAGCAATGCGTTCTCCCGGCTGAATTTGATAGCTATCCGGTGAACGATTCCAGCAAGAGACCATTAACTCACCTTGGTAATCGGAGTCAATCAACCCAACAAGATTGCCCAATACAATCCCTTTTTTATGACCCAGACCCGAGCGAGGCAAAATAACCGCTGCCAGGTTTGGCTCACCTATATGGATAGCGATACCTGTTTTTAGTAACGTTGTTTCGCCCGCTCCCAATGTTATTGTTTCATCCGCGACCACTCGCAAATCCAACCCTGCCGCACCTTCTGTACCGTAGGAAGGTAGAGGCCAAATATCACCTATTCTTTTGTCCAGAATTTTCAGTTCAATCGATTGTTTCATGCTTGTTCCATTACATCTTGTTCTTTATTTCTGCTGATCCAGCCAGATACTCATCGGCAATAAGGCGCATCAAATCATTTGCCACCTTGGATTTACTGGCTTTCGCTATTTCGTATCGTCGCGAACCACTTAATACTATCAAAGCGTTATCATCACTATTGAAACCCTGCCCTTCTATGCCAACATGATTGGCGGCAATCACCTTCAATTTTTTGGCTACCAGCTTTTGCCTGGCATATTCCTCGACATTTTGGGTTTCAGCGGCAAAACCGACACAAAAAGGAGGATGCTCCATAGCAGCAACCGTCGCTAAGATATCGGGATTAGCAACTAGCTCCAGCGCGATAACCTCATTATTATCACCCGACTTTTTCATTTTTTGCGGCTGTAATGTTTTGGCTCGATAGTCAGCCACAGCCGCACAACCAATAAAAATATCACAGCCTTCAACTTGGCTCAGGCAGGCCCTTTGCATGTCCAATGCACTTTCTACAGATATTAGCGTTGCTCCAACCGGCGGTTCCAAAGCGACGGGACCAGAGACTAAAATGACTGACGCTCCGCTATTTAAGGCGGCCTGAGCCAACGCATAGCCCATTTTTCCAGAGCTATGATTGGTAATATAGCGCACGGGATCAATTGCTTCCCTGGTCGGCCCGGCGGTAATCATCACCGTACGCCCCCTTAATGCACCTCCCAACGCTTTTGAGTTAACTATAGACAATAAATAAGAAAAAATCTGTGATGGCTCAATCATTCTTCCAGGGCCAATATCCCCGCACGCCTGCTCACCACTTGCAGGCCCAACGAGGTGATACCCAAAGCTGGTTAATGTCGACACGTTCGCCTGAGTAGCAGGATGTGCCCACATATGCATATTCATAGCCGGTGCAACAACAATTGGGCAACTTGAAGCCAAGCATAACGTGGTCAGCAACTCATCTGCCATTCCTGTCGCTAGACGCGCCATCAAGTTAGCTGTAGCTGGCGCAATACAAATGAGATCAGCCCACCTGGCCAATTCAATATGCCCCATGGCTGCCTCTGCGTGCTCATCAAAGATGTCACAACGAACACTGTGACCACATAATGCCTGCAGGCTGGTTTCAGACACAAAGTGACGCGCATTTTGCGTCAATACCACCCGAACATCAGCCCCCACTTTAATTAAAAGTCTTACCAACTCATGCGACTTATAAGCGGCAATTCCTCCAGCCACTCCCAGCAATACCTTTTTACCCTGTAACTCCAGATCACCTTGTAATTCCAAAAAATCACCACTTGATAATAAAAAAGAGATTTTACCCAATGACGTATCCGATTATTATACGCATATCAAGGATAGGTATATACAAGGATGCAAGATGTCGATACAGGACTGGCCAGCTCAGGAGCGGCCACGAGAAAAACTGCTAGCACAAGGTGCCAACTCTCTCTCTGATGCTGAACTTCTTGCCATTTTCTTACGCGTTGGTGTTCAGGGGGAGTCTGCCGTCGACCTGGCTCGACGCTTATTGGGTGAGTTCGGAAGTTTACGTTCACTAATCGAAGCAGAATATGATGCTTTTTGCAGTCATCGAGGCTTGGGCCAAGCAAAATATGTGCAACTTCAGGCTTGCCTTGAAATGTCACGCCGTTATTTATTGTGCTCGCGAGATAAAGGCTCAGCCATTACCGATCCCGACAGCGCCAAAGACTTTCTTACCCTGCAGCTGCGCCATCTACCTAGCGAAGTCTTTTGTGGTTTATTTCTGGATACACAACACCGGGTTATTAGCTTTAAGGAGCTTTTTTATGGCACCGTCGATGGCGCTCAAGTCTATCCTCGAATTGTGGCTCAACATGCACTCAAACTGAATGCCTCAGCCATTATATTCGCCCATAATCACCCATCCGGCCACGTGCAAGCCAGCGACAGCGACATCCGAATCACCAAAACATTGCAACAAACGCTGGCGTTACTCGATGTAAAGGTACTGGACCATTTAATCATTGGCGACGAAGCACCATTTTCATTCGCGGAACATGGACTGTTATAGCACACCAGATATATGCATTTGCGCCATATTTAGCATGGTGAAAGTAAAGCCAAAGCTAATAGCGCTTTTGCAGGCAAAATAGGCTTGATCAATCGCCTTTGATCATATAACATGTGCGGCCTTTGAATTAGGGGCAGACGCTTTTTCAACGTTTTTGGAGGCCAAATTAATGTCTAAAGTATGTCAAGTAACAGGAAAACGTCCTGTTACAGGAAACAATGTTTCACACGCACACAATACGACTCGTCGTCGTTTTTTACCTAATCTTCATTCTCACCGTTTTTGGGTGGCTAGCGAGAACCGTTTTGTGAAACTTCGTGTTTCATCTAAAGGTTTGCGTATTATCGATAAGAAAGGCATCGATACGGTTTTGGCTGACCTTCGCGCGCGTGGCGAAAAGGTTTAAGAGGGTATTATCATGAGAGATAAAATCAAGCTGGTATCTACTGCCGATACAGGTTTTTTCTACACCACAACCAAAAACAAACGTACTACTCCAGATAAGCTGGAATTCAAAAAGTACGATCCAGTCGTTCGTAAACACGTGGTGTTTAAAGAGGCAAAAATCAAGTAAATTTTTGCTCGCCTCCGAACGCAAAAAAGCCCCGCATCACGCGGGGCTTTTTTTATTCTCAACACATTTACTTTCCACTGATTGATTTCTATCCTTATTGTTAAGGCGCGCCATCGAGAATGCAATTCGGCTCCCAATACGGCGTTCATCATCGTAATTTTTACACAATAAAGGGTAGACTCTATGACGGTAGTTGTTGAGGATAGCGATATACTGCTCGCTCGCCAGCCAATCTACGACAGAAAACTCAATGTGGTTGCCTACGAGCTTCTATTTCGCGGAGATAGCCTGAACCGTGCAGAAATACTAGACGATGCCAAGGCCAGCTCTGAAGTCCTTATAAACGCTTACGCTTCCAATATTGAGTTGATCACTGCCGGAAACCCTGCATTTGTAAACATGTCGGAACAGCTCATTGCCCTGCCTGACAACCTTCCCTTCCCTAAAGATCACATCGTTTTCGAAATTCTGGAAACCGTTCCAGTGACCCCAAGCCTGGTTAGCTGGGTGAAAAAAACCTCAGCGCAGGGCTATAAAATCGCACTTGATGATTTCAACTATAGTCGTCAATATGATCCATTGCTGCCGCTGGTCGACTATATAAAAATTGACCTGATGGCAATGGATCGCGCTCGACTGCAGCAACACATGAAGCTATTAAAACCCCTTCCTGCAAAGTTGCTGGCGGAAAAAGTCGAGACCCACGAAGAGTTCCAGCATTGTCTAGACATTGGGTTTGAACTTTTCCAGGGCTATTTTTTAAGCCGCCCCAAAATTATGACGGGCAAAAAAATCAAAACCAGTGGCACGATTGCGCTACGTATTCTTCAAGAGCTTCAAGACCCGAATGTAACGCCCGAAAACATAGAGCGGCTGATGACTCAGGATACCGCTCTAACCTACAAATTGTTAAAAATAATCAATTCCGCAGCATTCGGACTGCCCAGAACCATTGAAAGTGTTAAGGAAGCAATTGTATTTATTGGGCTAATGCAGCTTCGTAGTTGGCTTACCCTGTTAGCGTTGAGCAGTGTTTCGGATAAACCATCATCGCTGTTCCAGACCCTGTTTATCCGTGGCCATATGTGTCAAAGTGTCGCCGAAAAGCTAAGGTACCCTAACGGCCATGTATTTTTCACTGCTGGGTTATTCTCAGGTTTAGACGCCGTGCTGGATATGCCTCTCGAAGAAGCACTCTCCTCTATCCCTCTTGCCGACATGGTGCGAGATGGCATCCTGAATAAGTCTGGCGATATTGGTAATATTCTTGATTGTGTACTTGCCTATGAAACCGGGCATTGGGAACGCTGGGATAACATAGTCATTGGCGACAGCAAAAATGTTCAATCCAAGTGCGAGCTATTTAGCCAAGCCTATATTGACAGCGTAACCAAAGCTGAGGAGCTGGCTAAGTCGCTGGGCTAGGTTCTACTCTATCCAAACTCAAGTGCCCACTATTCAACACCTTCACACACCAGCCCGGCTTAACAAAGTGGGTCGTTGTATCTTCAGCAATAATTAACGGCCCCCTTGCGGTGTAACCACTGAACATAGAGCTGCGCTTGATCACGTCAACCTCAGCGCCTTCGCCAACCAGCTTTTGCCTTCCCAATATAATGATATCACTTTGTTTTTCTGCGCAAGGCAAAGATACTGGAGACGCAGGCTGATTCAACTGCACTCGCAAAGTCACTATCTCGATATCCACCGCAAGCTGGTGACCAAATTGATACTTATGTCGTGCGTGAAATGCTATTGATAGTTTTTCAAACGACTCAAACGGCAGGGTAATCGTACTGGTTTGCCCACTGTACCGGCAATCAACACTGCGTATCATCTCTGCACCATCCAGAGCTTGCTTTCCACGTTCTCGGATGATTTGCTGCTCGATGTCGGTAAAGAGCGTATCGATTGCCAATGCATCACAACTAGATAATGTTCAACACCAACTTCGTGACCATTGCCCCCCTTTAGGCGCGACCAGCATCCCAAAAGCCGAAAGCACACCACCAAACTGGGGAATAATGGCTTTACTCATCCCCAGCTTTTCTGCCAATGCGCAAAGGTGCAAACCTCCAGCACCACCAAAACAAACCAAGGTAAAGGTACTCGGAAGCAGACCTCGCTCAACAGACATGACTCGTAAAGCCGCTGCCATATTTTCATTCGCCAGCTCAAGAATACCGCTCGCAGCTTCTTCAACGCTAACCCCAAGCTGCGAAGCAAGCTCAGTCAATGCTCTCTCCGCGCCCTCAAGATTTACAGGCATACCTCCGGCCAATAATGTAAAGTGCGGCAAGTAGCCCAAGTAAAGGTTAGCATCAGTCACCGTAGGTAATTCTCCACCTTTGCCATAGCAAGCTGGCCCAGGCATAGCCCCCGCAGATCCAGGCCCGACGCGCAAACACCCGCCGTCATCAACATGGCCAATCGAACCACCACCCGCACCTATGGTATGCATGTCGACCATAGGGACAGCGACCGGATACTCGCCAATTCTACCCTCTGTGGTCAGACCTATTCCTTGGTTGTATACGGCGACATCCGTAGATGTTCCTCCCATATCAAAGCTAAGCAGGCGCTCTTCCCCCAGTTCACAGGCTAGATAGTTCACCGCAGCAACACCTCCCGCTGGTCCCGATAGTAGTAGCCGGACACTTTGCTCAGCCGCTTGAGCTATATCCAGAGTTTCTCCGCTCGACTGCATCATCGCCATAGTGTAGTTTGGGTGTAGCTGTTTAACACCTTGCTCCAGGCGAAGTAGATATCCTTGCATCAGCGGCCCCAAACAAGCATTAAGCCACGTAGCAATCCCTCGCTCGTACTCTCGGTATTCAGGCAACACTTTAGACGAACGACTGACAAATAGTTGTGGCCAATGTTGATTCAACCACTCCTCCAACGCTAGCTCTTGCTGGTCGTTTACAAAGGAAAAAACCAGATTAATCGCCACTGCAGAGGGACGCTCATGTTTTAGATAGCGATTGAGCAACTCCAAACCTTTAGCCTGTAACACTTGAATATCACAACCATCAGCGGCCGTTCTAGCAGCTACTCCAACGCAACACTCGCTTGGAACAGGCTTTGCTCGCGGTGTCGGTGCTAGCGAATATAGTGACCGACGCTGCTGTCTACCAATACTTAAAACATCTTCTAATCCAACATTGGCAATATAGAGCGTTTTCACGCCTTTGCCTTCTAATGCCGCGTTAGTCGCGACGGTGGAGCCATGTATCATGTCGATAGGGCTATTGGCCAGTCCCAATTCATCCAAGCCTTTTAAAATCGCACGTTCAGGACTATCTGGCGTTGATAGCACTTTATGTGTGATTACTTCACCGTCACGCAAGAGTACAAAGTCGGTAAATGTACCGCCGGTATCGATGCCAATTATACATTTAGTCATGATGCGCAACTCCTTATAGGTGACTCAATAGCCTTGGATAGCTGGTCAAAATAGTTGGTTTAGGTTAATCTCACTGGCTATGACACAATCAACGATGACTCGACGTCACTGGCTGAACCTAATGATATTCGTCACTTTGGTGATGATAATTACCCTGCTGGCGGTCAGTAAGCGATTAAATCATAATACTCTCAACAATAGTAGCGATGTGACTTCGCGGATATTCACAAAGCCTATCCAAAAGCTAGGTATTGATGAGCAGCACCTATCCGAAGATCATACGATTGAAGTATGGCAAAACCTGTCTTATATCAGCCAAAGTAACTACCGTAGCTTGCCTAAAGGGATAACAGAGATAACGGTGTATTATATCGATGGGATGAGCGAATCGTTATTCATTCAGCTATCCCCAAACGCTATATGGCTATACCGTAGCAGTCAATCAGTGGTATACCAGTTAGCTCCTGATCAGCAAGTACAGCAACTTATGAACGAACTGAATCGATAACATGCCCGAGCTTCCAGAAGTTGAAACCATTCGCCGGGGTATTTCTCCAGCAATGACACAAGCAAGCGTCGACGAGATAATCATTCGTCAATCAAAATTGCGTTATCCCGTGCCTTCGCACTTAGCTAAAGAGCTGACTGGCGCAAGGATATTATCCGTTCGTCGCAGGGCCAAATATCTAATTATCCCTACCACAGCAAATAAGTCGTTGATCATTCATCTAGGGATGTCAGGCAAGCTAAGCATAACCTCTCATGCCTCCCCCCAAAAAAAGCACGATCATATTGATCTCATACTAAACAACGGGACATTGATTCGCTATAACGATCCACGGCGCTTCGGCTTTTGGCAATGGGAGAGCGATCCGGAACAACTCGGCTATATTGCTCGCCTAGGCCCAGAACCGACACCGGAAGCTTTTTTTCTGGAAGAATTCATGGCCCAACTCGCACGCCGAAAAGCTGCTATTAAACAGGTTATTATGGATAACCAGGTCGTTGTGGGGGTGGGGAATATTTACGCCAACGAATCTCTTTTTGCCGCAGGTATCAGCCCCAAACGCAGCGCATGCAGTCTTAGTGCTGACGAGGTACACAAGCTCCACCAAGCCATTATACGAGTCATTAGCAAAGCGGTTGACGTCGGTGGAACAACATTAAAGGACTTTTACTCTGCCGATGGAAGCCCGGGCTACTTCGCCCAAGAGCTAATGGTTTATGGCAGACTAAACGCCCCGTGCATGGTCTGCCAAACGCCAATAGAGGCTATTGTTTTAGGGCAGCGCCGGAGCTTCTATTGCCCTAATTGCCAGCAATAATGAAATCGATTAGAACCAGCCTAATCTGAGAATGTTTCTCCCGTTAATGCCTCATATTTTTCCACCAACTGTTCGCGGCTTTCTTTATGATTCGGATCAAGTGGAATACAGTCGACCGGACAAACCTGCTGGCATTGCGGCTCATTATAGTGCCCAACACACTCGGTACATTTATCAGGGTCAATCTCGTAAATAACCTCCCCTTGATATATCGCCTCGTTAGGGCATTCTGGCTCACAAACATCACAATTAATGCACTCATCAGTAATAAATAAAGCCATAAACCTACCTCAATACTCAAGCTTTAGGAAACTTGTGTGCCAACGCCTCCGCGACACACGTAGGTACAAGCGCAGAGACATCACCACGCATGGTCGCAACTTCGCGCACTAAGGTGGAAGAAACAAAAGAGCGATGGTGGCGCGAAGACAAAAATACCGTTTCCAACTGCTCGTTTAAATGATAATTCATATTCGCCATCTGCTGTTCGTATTCATAATCCGCTACACCACGCAGCCCACGCAATAAAACGGTCGCTTCGTACTTTTGAGCTAAGTCGACCAACAGCCCTCGAAAGCTGACCACATCAACACGTGGCTCATCTTTGAATGCCTGCTTGATCAAGCCAACACGTTCTTCAAGAGAAAAACATGGCGCTTTACTTTTGCTATCAGCAACAGCTACCACGACATGCTCAAACAAATGCAAACCTCGACGGATAATGTCCTGATGACCCAGAGTTATGGGATCAAAAGTACCTGGATATATGGCTTTATGCACCTTAACAACCTTGGTGGTACTGAGCGCTAAACTCGGCAACAGAATCAATGAACACGCGTACATTTTCAGGATCGATATCTGGGTGAATACCATGACCCAGATTAAAAACGTGCCCACTGCCTTTACCATAACTTTTCAGTATGCGCTTTACTTCTTCCCTGATCCGCTCGGGGGTTCCGTAGAGCATTGAAGGGTCCATATTACCCTGCAGTGCCACCTGACCATCAACCAGGGTGCGAGCCGTTTCCAAATCGGTTGTCCAGTCAACACCAAGGGCATCACAACCGCTTCTGGCCATTTGATCCAACCACTGGCCTCCGTTCTTGGTAAATAACGTTACGGGAACCTTGCGTCCTTCGTTCTCACGATTTAAGCCAGCAACGATTTTTGTCATATAGAATAGAGAAAACGCTTTATAGTCTCTCGGCGTTAATACTCCGCCCCAGGTATCAAAAATCATTAATGACTGAGCGCCATTTGCGACCTGAGCGTTGAGATAGTCAATAACCGAATCTGCCAGTTTATCCAGTAGAAGGTGAAGCGCCTCCGGATGACGATACATCAGCTCCTTCGTGTAGCGAAACGTCTTGCTACTGCCACCTTCACACATGTAGGTCGCCAGAGTCCAAGGGCTTCCTGAAAAGCCAATCAATGGAACTCGACCATCAAGCGCACCACGGATAGTTTTCACCGCATTCATCACATAACCTAACTCATCCTCAGGATCAGGTACTGGAAGTTTTTCGATATCACTCATACTACGGAGTGGTCGTTCAAATTTTGGCCCCTCGCCCGTTTCAAAATAAAGCCCCAATCCCATCGCATCAGGAATGGTTAAAATATCCGAAAACAAGATAGCAGCATCCAAGGGATAGCGTTCCAGTGGCTGCAGTGTGACTTCACAGGCCAACTCTGCATTGCGACACAGGCTCATAAAATCGCCAGCTTTGGCTCGAGTAGCCCTGTATTCTGGCAAATAGCGCCCTGCTTGTCTCATCATCCAGACAGGTGTACGGGGCACGGGTTGCTTGGCTAATGCTCGCAAGTATAAGTCGTTTTTTAGATCGGTCATGCTATTGCCTCATACAGCACAAAGCCGGGATAACCCCGGCTTTCATGCTAATAGTATTCACTAAGCGTGAGTAACGTTAATTAAACTTCAAGAAAGTCCAGTATTCCCTCTGCTGCCTGACGTCCTTCATAAATTGCGGTAACAACCAGATCAGAGCCGCGAACCATATCCCCACCAGCAAATACTTTTTGATTGCTGGTCTGGAACTTGAATTCACTATCTTCCGGCGCAACAACACGCCCCCACTGATCCGTGTCAATCCCAAACTCCGAAAACCAGGGTTGAGGGCTAGGCTGAAAACCAAATGCGACTAGCACCGCATCACAGTCGATAACTTCTTCAGAACCAGGAATTGCTTCGGGTCGACGGCGACCACGCTCATCCGGCTCACCCAGCTGAGTTTTTACAACTTTTACCGCTTTAACCTGGCCATTTTCACCTATTATTTCGATAGGCTGACGGTTCCACATGAATTCTACGCCTTCCTCTTTCGAGTTAGCTACTTCACGCTTAGATCCAGGCATATTCTCTTCGTCACGGCGATAGAGGCATTTTACACTTTCTGCGCCTTGACGTAATGCGGTTCTATTACAATCCATCGCAGTATCGCCACCACCTAGAACAACAACCCGCTTGCCAGCCAAATCAATAAACTCAGAGGCATCGCCCTCATAACCCAAGTTACGATTTACATTAGAGATCAAGTAAGGTAGCGCTTCGTAAACTCCTGCCAAGTCCTCACCATCAAAGCCACCTTTCATGTACTTATAGGTACCCATGCCAAGGAAAACAGCATCATAATCGTCAATTAGGCTCTGGAAGCTAACATCTTTACCCACTTCAGTGTTCAAAACGAACTCAACGCCCATATCTTCAAAGACTTCGCGTCGACGAGAAATAACATCTTTCTCTAATTTGAATTCAGGAATACCGAAGGTCAATAAACCACCTATCTCCGGGTATTTATCAAAGACAACAGGCGTGACGCCATTGCGAACCAGGATATCAGCAGCGCCCAGGCCAGCGGGACCAGCACCAATAATCGCGACTTTTTTTCCTGTTTTAACAACATTCGAAAGATCAGGCTTCCACCCCATTTCAAACGCCGTATCGGTAATATATTTTTCCACCGCACCAATGGTAACGGCACCGAATCCATCATTCAGAGTACAAGCACCTTCACACAGCCGGTCTTGTGGACAAACACGACCACAAACCTCAGGCAATGTATTGGTACTATGAGATAACTCAACCGCCTCTTTAATATTGCCTTCTGCAGCAAGCTTCAACCAGTTTGGGATGTAGTTATGCACTGGACATTTCCACTCACAATACGGGTTCCCGCACTCCAAACAACGATCGGCTTGCTCACCAGCTTGGGGTTCATCAAATGGCTCGTAGATCTCGGCGAACTGCTTAACCCTAACGTCGGCAGCAATTTTAGGTGGATCGACACGCTCCACATCCAGAAATTTAAAAACGTCTTGTTTTTGACCCATGTCAGAACTCCCGTTTAACTTACTGCACTAACGCGCAAAATATCGCGCTGAGAGTCAAGTAGACTATACAAATCAGCTGCCTTCGGCTTGACCAGTTTAAACTGCGCAGCAACGCTCTCAAAGTTATCTAGCAGGTATTGACCCCATTGGCTTCCCGTATGTTTTACATGCTGCTCAATCACCGCTTTCAAATGCTCGTGATGAGCTGACAAACGGCCATCAGAGAATGAAAGCAACTCAATGAATTCAGGGTTATAGCGAGATTCAAGCTTGTCTACTGCATCATATACATAGGCAAAGCCACCTGTCATTCCCGCGCCGAAGTTGACGCCCGTTTCACCAAGGACGACGATGCTGCCACCAGTCATATACTCACAGCAATGGTCACCAACCCCCTCCACTACAGCATGAGCACGGGAGTTACGTACACCAAAACGCTCCCCAGCTATACCAGCAGCGTATAAATGCCCACCGGTGGCGCCGTATAGACAGGTGTTGCCGATAATTGCGGTTTCATTGGACTTGAACTCGCTTACTTTTGGTGGGTAAATCGCCAGCAAACCACCGGCCATCCCCTTTCCAACATAATCATTGGAATCGCCTTCCAGGTACATATGAAGGCCACCGGCATTCCATACACCAAAGCTTTGTCCTGCCGTTCCCGTCAGCTTAATTGTGATCGGAGCATCATTCATTCCATGGTTACCGTAACGAACGGCGATTTCACCAGACACGCGTGCACCAATGGAGCGATTAAAGTTTTTCACGTTAAATGAGAATTCGCCACCTGACTTAGCTTCGATAGCCGAGAGGGTCTGCGCGACCATCTCTTCTGCCAGCTCGCCCTTATCGTAAGGCTCATTCTTCTCTACCTGACAAAACAGCGGAGTCTTATCGTTAAAGTATGACGTGTCCAGGATATTAGACAGATCCAGAGCTCGCTGCTTATCGGTTGTGCCTTCGATAACTTCCAATAGGTCAATCCGACCAATCAGCGCCTCTAAACTGGCCACGCCCAACTTAGCTAGCCACTCTCGGGTCTCTTCAGCAATAAAATTGAAATAGTTCATGACCATTTCTGGCAAACCAATGAAGTGATCACGTCGCAACTTATCGTTTTGGGTTGCAACACCGGTAGCACAGTTATTTAAATGGCAAATACGCAGGTACTTACAACCTAACGCGACCATTGGCCCTGTTCCAAAACCAAAACTTTCAGCCCCAAGGATTGCTCCTTTGACAACATCCAGCCCTGTTTTCAGGCCACCATCTACTTGTACTCGAATTTTATCGCGCAAGTGATTTGATACCAGAGACTGCTGAGTTTCTGCAATCCCAAGCTCCCATGGAGTTCCTGCATATTTGACCGATGTAAGAGGACTCGCACCTGTTCCACCATCGTAACCAGAAATAGTCACCAGATCAGCATATGCTTTGGCCACACCAGCAGCAATGGTTCCAACTCCTGGCTCGGCAACCAGTTTAACCGAAACTAATGCACTAGGATTAACCTGCTTCAGGTCGTAGATCAACTGAGCCAAATCTTCAATCGAATAAATATCATGGTGCGGTGGTGGTGAAATGAGCGTAACACCTGGTACCGAATAACGTAATTCAGCAATCATCTGGCTTACTTTATGCCCAGGAAGCTGTCCGCCTTCACCTGGCTTAGCTCCTTGAGCGACTTTAATTTGAATAACCTCAGCATTACGCAGGTAATGTGGTGTTACACCAAACCGGCCAGATGCGACCTGCTTGATTTTCGACATTCGCTCTGTGCCATAGCGATCAACAGACTCGCCACCTTCACCAGAATTTGAACGTCCGCCTAAGCGATTCATTGCTACAGCCAGCGCCTCATGAGCTTCTTTCGATAAAGCCCCCAATGACATTCCAGCAGAATCAAATCGTTTCACTATAGCCTCAACAGGCTCGACCTCGTCAAGAGCAATGCTGCTTACGTCCTCTCGCAGTTTCATCATGTCACGAAACATAGCAACAGGACGAGAGTTTACGATTTCAGCGTATTCTTTGTATTTAGCGTACGAGCCTGTTTTAACGGCTTCTTGGATGGTACTTACCACATCAGGGTTATACGCATGGTACTCACCGCCGTGGATATACTTCAGTAGCCCACCCTGCTCTATTCGTTTTCTTGGAAGCCAAGCATGGCGACTCAGTGCGACTTGATCAGCCTGAATATGCTTAAACTGCGCGCCCTGAACGCGACTTGCTACGCCTTTAAAACAAATGCTAGTTATTTCATCATGCAGCCCAACAGCTTCAAACAGTTGCGCACCGCGATAGCTACTGATACAAGATATACCCATCTTGGACATGATTTTGAGTAAGCCTTTGTTGATTCCTTTACGGAAGTTAGCAAAAGCTTTCTCCGGTGCTGTAGTGCTTTCTCCTGCGCGATACATGTCGCATAGAACGCTGTATGCAAGGTAAGGGTATACAGCCGTCGCACCAAAACCGAGCAATACTGCAAATTGATGTGGGTCTCGAGCGGACCCAGTTTCTACCACGATATTGGAATCGCAGCGAAGTCCCTGCTCGACCAAGCGATGATGAACAGCCCCGGTAGCCATAGCGGCTGGCACTACATAACTATCTTTGGAGATATTCTTATCGGATAACACGATAACAATAACACCATCACGGGCGGCCTTTTCTGCAGCATCAGCAATATCGACTACCGCCTGCTGAAGTGATGTTGATTTATCAACATTAAGCGAAATCACAACCTCTTTATATCGACTATCCTTCAACTCTAACAGCTGTTTAAACTCGCTGTTGGTCAGTACAGGCGAATCCAGGAGCATCCGGTAAGCATGGCCTTTGGTCTCTTCAAATATATTGAGCTCTTGACCAATACAGGTTTCCAAAGACATAACTATCGCTTCGCGCAGAGGATCGATAGGCGGGTTAGTCACCTGGGCAAATTGTTGACGGAAATAGTCATAAACCGAACGCTTTTGCTTTGACAACACCGCCATCGGCGTGTCATCGCCCATACTCCCTACAGCCTCTTGTCCTTTATCACCAAGAACTCCGACAACCTGATCTCTTTCTTCAAAAGTGACTTGAAACAGTTTTTGCTGAACAGCGACATGCTCAGGGTCGTAGGCTTCAGCAAATGCAGTCTCATCGCCTTCTTTCGAGATGATGCGCTCAGAGTGCTCTTCAAGCCATTCTCGATAAGGAAAGCGCGTTTTTAATTCGTGGTCGATATCGCGGCTACGATACAATTTGCCTGTTTCGGTATCCACAACCAACATTTGGCCAGGCCCTACTCGCCCTTTATCAACTACATCTTCCGCCTTGTACTCCCACACCCCAATCTCTGAAGCTAGAGTAATCATTCGATCCTTGGTAATAACATAGCGTGCCGGTCGCAAACCATTACGGTCAAGATTACAGGCAGCATAACGGCCATTGGTCATTACGATACCAGCAGGCCCGTCCCAAGGCTCCATATGCATGGAGTTGAACGAATAAAACGCCTTGAGTTCGTCATCAATATCGGGATGATTTTGCCAGGCAGGAGGAAGCAACAGACGCATTGCGCGATATAGGCTCATACCACCAGCCAAGAAAACTTCCAGCATGTTATCTAGCGATGAAGAGTCGGAGCCATCACGGTTAACCAAAGGTCGAATATCTTTTAGTCCGGGCAGAAGGTCAGTTTCAAATTTAGCTTGACGTGCCAATGACCAGTTTCTATTGCCAGCAATGGTATTTATTTCACCATTATGTGCTAGGAAACGAAATGGCTGAGCCAAACGCCATTGTGGTAGCGTGTTTGTGGAGAACCGTTGGTGGAAAACGCAAACCGCCGATGCCAAGCGTTGATCAGCAAGATCCAAATAGAATTTTGGCAGATCCTCTGGAATGACAAGGCCCTTATAAACAATGACCAACCCCGATAGACTAGGTACATAAAAGTCTTTATCATCTGCTAAGAGTTTTTCTGCAGACCGACGCGCAAGAAAGAGCTTTCGCTCTAATTCAAAGGCATCCATGTCGTCAGGACAGTTAATGAGTACCTGCTCAAAATCAGGCAAGGTTGCCAAACCAATTTCACCACATACAGAGCTATCAACCGGAACGCTACGCCAAATGGCGACTTCAAGGTCTTGCTTTGTTATCTCCTGAGACAGTACATTTTTAGCATGCTGCGCTTTGTCTGCGTCCTTACTAAGGAAAACCATGCCAACACCAAAGTTTTTCGAAAGCTCAGCGCCAAGATCTTGGGCTGCCTCACGAAAAAAGGCTTCTGGTTTCTTCATTAACAATCCACAACCGTCGCCCGTCTTACCGTCAGAGGCAATACCACCTCGATGGGTCATTCGAGCAAGCGCTTCAATAGCAGTCTCGACCAAGTGGTGGCTTGCTTGGCCATCCATTTGGGCGATAAGGCCAAAACCACAGTTGTCTCGTGTTTGTTCTGGCTGATACAAACTCATTAGCAAATCTCCCTGGTGTCAAATTGGACAGGCGCGCCATATTATCGGACAGATCCTGTCCAGGGGAATTTATAGATATATTCGAGGGAACGGCGGATCTTACCTTGATTATTGATTTAGAGCAATAATCATTTGTTAACTGCCGTCTAGGGAAGCGTGAATATCAGAAAGGCGTTTGGTCAAACTATCACTACCCAGTTTAGGTCTCAACTCGACCTTCGCTGCCTTAAGTGCTTCTTTTTTTGTAGAAAATATTCCGACAACAACTGCAAAGTATACTTTATCTTTGACCTTCCGACGATAGACATATGCAGTTTCGGGCAGACTGTGTTTTTCTATATATTTTTTTGCAGCACTTAAGGATGCCATAGCAATCACCTGATTGGTATAACTCTCTTTGGCCTGCTCCAAAAGAAATAACTCGTCTACAGTATAGCGATTAGATAGTTCTGCAGCCGGTACTGCCGCCTCTTTTTGTTCAGCTGGTGCTTGTATTCCTGTTGCCGTAGCAGGAGCAGGTATGCTAGTAGCTACCTGTGCAGAAGAATCGGACTGTGTAGAAAAATCGGAACTAGTCTCAACAATAACTTCTGGTGCGGTGGCCGTAATATTCGCCTTCGGCTTCTCTACTGATGAATTGCCCGTTGCGCTGCCCTCAGAGTCAGATTTATCTATTGTAATTTTGGCCGTATCAACAGCTTCTTCTTGCTTATCAATAATTTTATTATTTGTGGATTTGGTGGGGGATTGCTGACTAGCTTTTCTATTTTCATCAGCAACGGAATGGGGATAAAGAGAGCTCCGCTCCACATTAGTAGCAACAGACTCTATTGGCTCTCTGTCAGCCAATCGTTTACGTAGCTCAATATTCTTCTCCATAGAATCATTGGGTATTTCAATAATAAAATATAAGCTTATTGATATAATCAATCCGATACTGTAATAGACATAAGTTAACCATCGAGCCTTTTGTCTTACCTCAAGTTCATAGCCTGAAACTAGCTTACCTATCGCCTCATTTAGCTTAGAGAATGCTCCGTTAGTATTTGCATATAATAATGACAGAGTTGTTTCATTAGCATCTATCCTTGCTCCTGTATGAGAGTGATTGAGCTGATATTTGATATAGTTAACTAGCTCTTCTTTGTTTATACCCTTTAATCGTATGAAATGAAGCTGCGAGCTCAACCGCTCAAAATCCGTTAGCCTGCGTAAATTGACCTCAAGCGTTGGCTTTCCTGTTAATACGAAACGGGTTGTTAGCTTATTCGCTTTTTTCTGTAGCAGAATAAATGTTGCTACCAACGCCAGGCATTCAAGACTAAGAGCTTCAGCGTCATCAATAACAACAATAACTGGGCTATCGCTTTGATAACCATCAAGAATTGAAATAAACCATTGATCGTAATTTTCCAACTTGGTCGGGGGCTTGATGTGCAGCTGTAAACATAAATGTTGAATCAATAATTCTCGGCTACTTACATCAGTCGCTTCCAACAAATGCCAAGACAGGCCTGAGTTCTCTGCTTTTAGCCAATCCACAAAAGAAGTTTTGCCAATCCCTTCAACACCGGAAACCACCAATGACAAGTCGCTATACGACAACATGTGAGCTAGGAAATCGCGATGTTTCAGCATTTCCTTAGAGATAAATGGAGGGGGTCCGGAGCTCCCAGCCTTAGAGCGAGTGCTAGCATAAGAGCTCGAATTCATAGATTATCTAGCCGCGTCTATCGCCCTATCGATTAATAGCCGATCAACATTCTCCGCTATTTTTGACGTACCAATACTCGTCGGCAATATGAGTCGTAACGTGCCATCCAAAACCTTTTTATCTACAGCCATTAGCTCGAAAAAACGTTCATTAGATATATTTCCTGGTACATATATCGGTAGCTGCGCAGCGACTAATAGGTCTTTGATCCGCTTGACCATCTCCTTTGTGATTAGCCCTAACGACTCAGACGTCAATGCAGCAATATGGGTGCCCACAGCCACGGCTTCACCATGAAGCATGACACCATAGCCAAGAGCAGTCTCAATAGCGTGGCCAAATGTATGCCCTAAATTTAGTAGGGCTCGGGAACCGTGCTCTTTTTCATCCTGAGCCACTATCTCAGCCTTAATCTGACAAGAGCGCTTAATTGCGAATATCAATGCTTCAGGGTCAAGGGCGATTAGCTTACCAATATTCTTTTCAAGCCAATCGAAGAAATTTTGGTCGTAAATAATTCCATATTTAATCACTTCAGCAAGACCTGCAGACAGCTCTCGTTGCTCAAGGGTTTCTAGCACTAGCAAATCCGCAATAACTGCTCTTGGCTGATAAAACGCTCCAATCATATTCTTGCCCAATGGGTGATTAACCGCAGTTTTCCCGCCAACGGATGAATCGACCATAGATAGTAGCGTAGTAGGCACTTGGATAAAATCAACGCCACGCTGATAGCATGCTGCGGCAAAGCCTGCCATATCACCGATCACTCCTCCCCCTAAAGCAACGACCGTTGTAGTGCGATTGTGTTTTTGCTTCAGAAGCTCGGAAAAGATATTATCGAGCGTGCTCAACGATTTGTACTCTTCACCATCAGGCAAAATAATGCTATCAACAACCTTAAACTTTCCACTATCAGTTAATGTAGCATTAAGGCTTTCTAAATAAAGAGGTGCGATAGTTTCGTTAGTTACGATTGCTATTTGATTGCCACGAACATGCTCAACATAAAGCCCTAGCTCATTATAAAGACTAGAGCCGATGTAAATGGGGTAAGAGCGCTCACCCAAATCGACATTGATAGTTTGCATTACGCGAGATTTTCCAATTGATTAATAATCTTAGATGAAACAGTGCGAATTCCTTGCTCATCAGTTTCCATCACAATATCTGCCACTTCCTCATAAAGAGGGCCACGTTTATCCATTAGATCGATTAACGTCTGCTTGGGGTCGTCTGTTTGTAACAAAGGACGCGATTTATCACGCCAAGTACGCTCAACCTGCTGATCAATGGTAGCCTTTAGATACACAACTGTGCCACGGGCGCTCAAAAAACGCCGGTTATCAGCAGATATTATTGCGCCACCTCCAGTCGCCAGAACGACACCTTGACGCAAGGTCAACTCATCGATCATCTGGGTCTCGCGCTTACGAAAACCGGCTTCCCCTTCGACATCGAATATCCAAGAGATATCTGCTCCAGTGCGTTTTTCGATTTCTTTATCTGAATCGACAAAATCTAACCGAAGTTGCTTAGCAAGCTGTTTCCCTATGGTACTTTTACCTGCGCCCATCGGGCCAATAAGAAATATATTTTTTCGTCCTAGCATTTACCTATTCGTCAATTGAAATTGTTAAGTATCTAGAAACTAAAAACGCTGACTATGAAATAGTCAGCGTTTTTAACGCTATCGCTTGAGAGCTACTAATTGAGCGCTTGATCAATAATCTTCGGTGTAATAAAGATCAGCAATTCACGTTTATCATCTATCTTAGACTTACGTTTAAATAGCCACCCTACTGCAGGTAGATCACCAAGCAAAGGGGTTTTATCCAAGCTATTGTTCTTAGTTTGAGTGAATACGCCGCCTAACACAATAGTTTCGCCATTATCAACCAGTACTTGCGTCGCAATCTCTTGCGTATTAATAGTTACAAACTGACCATTACCGATAGCAACATTTGTTCCCCTAGTATCCTGATTTACTACCAAATCCATAATGATTCGCTCATCAGAGGTAATTTGGGGAGTAACTTTTAGACTAAGTACTGCTTTCTTAAACGCTATCGCAGTAGCCCCGCTAGCCGTTGCAACAGGGTAAGGTATTTCTTCACCGGCTTCGATGTATGCTTCTTGTTTGTCGGCGGTGAGCAGCTTAGGACTCCCGACAACTTCACCAGCACCTTCAGTTTCTAGAGCAGACAATTCCAAGTCCAATAACAAGTTATCACCTAAACGCCACAACTCAAACCCTATACTCGACGCTTGCGGGTTTGCAGCAGGTAAGTTGACATTCAAAGAGTCGTTAGGATCGAATTCAAAGCCTTCTCCCGTTAAGTCAAGTTGACGGAATCCGTTGATAAACTCATTTGCAGACGTCAAGTTACCGGCACTGGAGTAGTTGGTATTGGTACCTATTTGTGTTCCACTGAGACCAAGTCGCGCACCAAACTCTTCGGTAAATTCTTCAGTTGCTACTACAATGCGTGACTCGATCAAAACTTGCTCAACAGGAATGTCGATTTGACGAATAAGTGTACGTATTTCGCTTAATCTATCGGCAGTTTCTCGCACAATCAAGGTGTTGGTTCTTGCATCAACATTCACGGTACCGCGAGCTGAAAGCAGTCCACCACCGTCACTTTCTTCTCCTCCACCTCCAGAAGAGCCACCTTCATCCTCAAGCAAGGCCTTGATTTCCGCTGCATTCGCATAATTAATTTCTATATACTCTGTATATAACTGAGCAATCTGCTCTTGTTGTTGAGTAGCCTCAGCCAATTGTCGCTCTTGAGCAGCTAACTCATCTGTTGGCGCGACCATTAGCACATTACCATTCTGGCGCTTATCAAGCCCTTTAGTTTTAAGAATAATATCCAGTGCCTGGTCCCAAGGAACGTTATTTAGACGCAATGTTATACGACCATTAACAGAGTCACTCGCCACAAGGTTTAGCTCAGTCAAATCAGCAATCAACTGCAAAACCGCCCTTACCTCAATATCTTGGAAATTTAATGACATTTTCTCGCCAGTATACTGAAACTCAGCTTGGGCTCTTATGTCTTCCTCTTCCTCAGTCAGAGGCTTAACTTCAACAATGAAGGTATTGCCCGACTGGTAAGCAATGTGAGTGTAGTCCTCAATTGGGTCTATTACTAAGCGAGTACCATTCTGGCGCCCCTTAAACTGAATAGTACCAACCGGAGTAGCAAAATCAGTAACATCCAATCTTCTCAGCAAATCAGGGTTTGCATTGGCATCAGGAAAATCAACAACTACAGCGCCCCCTTCCTGGCGCATATCAGCGGTCACAGTGGTATTGCGCAATGTAACCATTACACGGCCACTTCCGGCCTCACCTCTCCTGAAATCAAAGGCCTGTATATCATGATTCGAGTAAGTTTCATTCTCCGCTTTGGCTGGCATTGCCTTATTGGCTGGCAGTACCTTAGAAGCAGAAGAGACTTTTACAGGTTGAGCGACGTCACTGCCTCCAGAAACATTTTTGTCAGGGTTACTTCCCCCAACAACCAATTTATAACTGGCGCCATCTGCTTGAGTTGCGTAAGGCACCATATTCGATAACCCGACGACAACCCTTGTTTTACCACCAGCCTCTACGGCGGTGATATTTTGGGTTGCTCCAACATTAACGCTTTGAGTTTTTAGGCGAACCGCACTAGAAACGCCCTCAAAATCCAAGACAATTCGTGCGGGGTTCTCCGTCGTGAATATTCTCGGTTCCTGCGTACTCTCGTCCAGAGACAAGGTAAAAGAGACCTGATCTCCCGGCAGTACATTATAGTCTACAGACTCTAGGACTGCAGCGTCCACCAAACCGACTGATGTAGCCAAACTGGTCAAGAGGGCCAAGCATTGGTGTTTTGTTTTTCTGAATTTTTTATTAATCATAGCCTTGCTGCTCATTGCTAATATACTCCTGGCTACTCTTCTGCCAACGTTAGGGTAACTAATCGCTCTTTCCAACAACCTTTGCCATCCGGAACAATTTCGACAATATCGATAGTAGTTTCAGTAATCTCAGAGATCATTCCGTTATTCCTTCCTAGGTGATTACTTACTTGGACTTTATAGACGATTCCCTCTTTGTCTTTCACCAAGCCATAATATCCGTCCCCTACACTAACAGTTCCGGCCATAGCCAAGGTGTCGATTTCGAACCGCTCCAACTCTTCCTTAGGTCTATCCTTGTCAGGGTGAGGGCATTCTGTCGGTCCACCTTCGGTCAGAGGTTGCTCCTCAGGCTCGTTGTGAACAAAGGGGCTTCTCAAGTCAGAAGCTGCGTATTCAAACCCCGGAAACGTTTTGATTTCAGGAATCTTTGGTATTGGACCACCTGGCCGCTTTTTAATGTCTGATACATAGCTCTTTAGATCAGACATATCATCCTGTAAGCAACCAGTAAACAACACCGACAAGCCCAGCAGAGTAACAACTTTAATCATTTTTACATTCATTATTATCACCCTTCAGAGTCATAACGATAAGTCTTTGCCGTGATAGACATGTCTAATTCATCGCTATTCTTCGATTTTGATAATTTAAAATTATGCAGGGTAACAATCCGAGGTAATTGCGCAACCTCACTAACAAAGTCCCCGATGGAATGATAGTTGCCACTAACTTGAATTTCGATAGGAAGCTCCTTATAAAAATCAACGCTACGCTCACCTTGCAGTTGAATTTTATTAAAACTTAAACCGCTGGTTGCACCAACATAGGATATGTCTTCCAGCAATCCAGGAACTTCTGTTTTCTTTGGCAACTGTTGGAGTAAGACGCTGAAGCTTTCCTCCATATCTTTCATTTGTGCTCTGTAAGCTTCCAGGTTAGCTGCTTTCTTTTGTTTGGTTTCGAAAACGGCTCTAAGCTCACTCTCTTTTTTCTGCACGCTATCGAGTTCTACCAACTTGTCTTTAACAAAAAACCAATACCCCGCCCCAATAACTGCCGCCATTCCGACTAGAATGACAAATAAGCGACCAAAAAATGGCCAAGACCCCATATTATTGAAGTCTAGCTCATTTAACTTCTGAATCTCTTGTCCTATATCCATAGATGCTAAACCCCACTTTTGTTATTCATCTTTATCCGTCTCAGATTTTGCAAGAGACACGGTTAGCTCATAGTTATTTAGCGCTTCATCATTTTTCTGTTGAGAAATAAACTTCAAATCCGGTTTGCCGTAGACCTCTGATTCATCGAGGTTTCGCATAAATTTGGCTACACGAGTATTTGCTCCAGCCAGCCCCTTAACCACCAATGTCTGCTGGTTACGGGAAATCTCAGAAACTGATACTTCGCTAGGCATGACCCGAACCATCTCATCGAAAAGACGTACAATCTCAGGACGGCTTTTTTCAAGTTGTTGGATGATATTCATTCGAGTTTCAAGCTCTTCACGCTTTTTCTCCAGTTCCTGTATTTCTTTAATCTGCTTATCTAATACGGCAATTTCTTGCTCAAGGAACTTATTTCTTGCGTTCTGGTTGTTGATTTGACCTTGCACAAAGCTGAATCCGCCGAACGCGATTAGCGCAGCTACAACGACACTTACACCGAGCTGAGTCAGATACTGATTTTGCAGCTCTCGCCGACGCTCTTCACGCCAAGGTAGCAGGTTTATATTTGCCATTACACGAAACTCCTTAATGCTAAGCCACAACAAATCATTAAGGCAGGAGCATCTCCACTCAGCGCCTGAGCACTTACTCCAGGAGCCAACGCCATATCACCAAAAGGATTGAACACTTTGGTTGGAATACCTAGACGCTCTTCAACCACTTCAGCAATACCAGCTAAGGCTGAAGTGCCACCAACCAGAACCAGCTGACCAATATCCCCAGACTGGTTTGATGAGTAATAGAATTGGAGGGAACGGCTTACCTGCTGGGCTACGCTTTCTTTAAATGGCAGCAGGACTTCGGCCTCATAGTCATCGGGTAGTCCACCCTGCTTCTTGGCTAATCCGGCTTCTTCATAGGAAAAGCCATAACGGCGCTGAATGTCTTCAGTTAACTGGCGACCTCCGAATACCGTTTCGCGGGTATATATGGTTTGTCTGTCTCTAACCACGCTTAAGGATGTCATCGTTGCTCCAATATCGACGAGAGCGATATTGGTTTCTTCATCAATATCTCCAGAAGGAGAAAGCGCGTTATAGGCCCGCTCTATGGCATAAGCTTCGATATCTATAATCTTGGCTGTTACACCAGCACGCTCTAACACTTCCACTCGCGCATCAACGTTTTCTATGCGTGAAGCGGCTAGAAGAACATCCACTTCATCAGGGCTGGTTGGAGATGGGCCAATCACGTCGAAGTCTATTCTCACTTCTTCGAGGGCATATGGAATGTACTGATCGGCCTCGATCATAATTTGCTTTTCCATATCATCTTCACTGAGGCCAGCATCCATTTGGATGGTTTTAGTAATAACAGATGAACCAGCAACCGCGACAGCGCCTAGCTTGGTACCCGGCTTGCAGCGAGCGACGGCTCGTTGCAAAGCTGTTCCTACTGTATCAATATCCTTAACATCGCGCTCGACAACAGCGCCAACGGGAATGGGTTCAACTGCATATTTCTCGACACGAAATCGACCCCCGACGCGTCCTAGTTCCAGGACCTTCACCGCAGTCGAACTGATATCGATCCCAAGATAATTTTGAGACTTCCTGCTAAAAAACATAGCTCACCGCTCGCTAGGTTATTAGTTGTTATTTATTGTTGTAAAGCTTTTGGCATTTCTGCTCTAGTGAACATTATGGCAAGTCTTCACACAGTATCAAGGAAAATATAGCAAATTTTGAACAAAGTTGAACTTTTACAGGTATACTACGTTCGCAAATTAATGGCCTTTTTTCGTATCTCAGAGCCAAAGGACAACTTTTCATAACATATGCAACGCTTTTTAACTATTTTACGCTGGTTTCTTATCCTCTGCTTGGTTGGAATGATTACTGGCGCCATTGCAGGTTATTTCGTTTATCGCCACTACGCCAAGGACTTACCTGACGTAGAAACGCTTAAAGATACGCGATTACAAACACCGTTGAGAATATATTCGCGAGACGGGGATTTGATTGCGGAGCATGGAGAAAAAAAGCGTATACCTGTTCCGATCGAAAACACCCCAGCAAGACTGATTGATGCATTTCTAGTCACTGAAGACCAGCGTTTTTACTACCATATTGGCGTCGACTTCAAAGGGATTTTGCGCGCAATTGTTGCTGATATTTTAACGAATAGCCCTCGCCAAGGTGCAAGTACCATTACCATGCAAGTAGCACGTAATTTCTTTTTGACTCGAGAAAGGACCATCTCCCGCAAACTTAGAGAAATTATTCTTGCGATAAGAATAGAGCAGGTATTGTCCAAAGACGAAATTCTTGAACTCTATCTCAACAAAATATTCCTTGGCCATAGAGCCTACGGTATCGGTGCTGCCGCTCAAGTATATTACGGTAAAGATGTTAATGAATTAACCCTGCCAGAAATGGCTATCATTGCAGGATTACCCAAAGCCCCTTCGACCTATAACCCTATCAGCCATCCAGAGCGTGCTAAAGAGCGCAGAAGGCACGTGTTGCGCAGATTGTACGTAGAAGAAGTCATTTCAGAGGACGAATACCGCAACGCATTAGATGCCCCGGTGGCAACTTACTACCACGGATCAGAAATTGCCTATAGTGCTCCCTATATTGCAGAAATTGGTCGCCGCTTCGCCAAAGAGACTTTTGGCGAGATAGCCTTTACCGATGGATACGAACTTTATCTATCAATGGATAGCGCCTCACAACGATCAGCCATTGACGCAATGCACAAAGGCCTTCAAGAATATGATCGGCGCCATGGTTATAAAGGGCCAATCAGTCAGGTGTCGAGCCAGGATAACGATGAACGTATAGCTCAATTGAATACTATTGCTCGGATTGGCTCCTTGCAACCAGCCATTGTCATCGAGGTAAAGGATAAGTCAGCAACGCTCTTGACCAGAGATTCTTTGCAAATATCCCTAGAATGGACAGGAATCAGCTGGGCTAAGAAATATATTAGTGATAACAGATATGGTAACGCGCCGAAGCAAGCCAGCGATGTGTTATCACAAGGTGATATTGTCTACGTCTACCAAGAGGGCGAATCATGGCAGCTTGGGCAACTACCAGAGGTACAAGGCGCTTTCGTTGCTATGGACCCTTATACTGGGTACGTAAAGGCCTTGGTTGGTGGCTATGACTACTTCGAAAGTAAGTTTAACCGAGCCACCCAAGCTCTCCGCCAACCAGGTTCAAATATCAAGCCATTTGTATACGCTGCTGCCTTCGACAAGGGGTTTACTCCGGCAAGCCTCATCAATGACGCACCGATTAGCTTTTACGATCAGCAGCTGGAAGCAGAGTGGAGACCAGAAAATGCTGGCGGGAAATTCCGAGGCCCAACAAGGCTGCGTGTTGCGCTGAGAAACTCCACGAACCTTGTGTCAGTCAGGCTACTCGAGGCCATGGGGATAGAGCACGCAATAAATTACCTTGAAAGTTTAGGCTTTGAGCGATCAGAGCTTCCTCGTAATGCGACACTCGCTTTAGGCACCATGTCCATCACCCCCTTAGAACTGGTTTCTCACTATGCGACTCTCGCCAATGGCGGCTATAAAGTTGAGCCTACTTTGATTGATAGAGTCACCGATACAGATGGCAATGTGCTTTATCAAAGCGCGCCCGTTCAGGTTTGTACTAACTGCTTGCCGTATGCATCTCAACAAGCATTATGTGAAACAGCAAAAAGCGCATCTGCGGATGATGCAGATGACCTTCCCCCTGTTTGCCAGTCACTTGTACCAGAACAACAACGAGCGAAACGCGTTATGGCTCAGGATACCGCCTTTCTAATTGACAACCTGTTAAAAGACGTCGTTCGCCGAGGCACCGCAACACGTGCCAAAGCATTGAAACGTAGTGATCTAGCGGGCAAAACAGGAACAACCAACAACGCTAGAGATGCTTGGTTTTCGGGATATACTGGCGGTATAGTAGCCACAGCCTGGGTTGGTTTCGACGATCACAGCCGCTCGCTCGGACGTCGTGAATACGGTAGTAAAGCAGCCTTACCTATTTGGATGCACTACATGAAGCAAGTGGTCGGCGATGGTCCTGAAGTTCATATGAAGCAGCCATCAAATGTGGTCAGTGTAAAAATAGATCCTCAATCCGGCTTGCGCGCTAGTGATGAGCAGGAAAATGCCATTTTTGAATACTTCAATAAAGAAAACCTCCCGGAACAACTCGGAGCGTCACAGATACAAGACAAAGGCGAAAATACCCAGTCGACAGAAGCTATTTTTTAGCACAGGATGTATATTAGAGCCTGTTTATCTTGGTTTAAAGAGTTAAGGCTACCCACAGTAACACATCATCTACCTTGGTTAATTTAACAAACTGAAATTTTTACAGGAGACAGAATGAAACAACCGGTACGAATAGCCATTACAGGCGCAGCAGGTCAAATTTGTTACTCGCTTATCTTCCGCATTGCTAGTGGCGATATGCTGGGTAAGGATCAACCTGTCATTCTCCAACTACTTGAAATAACTCCGGCATTAAAAACGTTGGAAGCAGTAGCAATGGAAGTAAACGATTGTGCATTCCCTTTAGTTGCTGACATTATTACAACCGACGATCCTGCTGTTGCATTTAAAGATGCAGATATAGGCTTGCTGGTTGGAGCCAAGCCGCGTGGCCCTGGTATGGAACGTAGTGATCTTCTGAAAGACAACGGAAGAATCTTTAGTAGTCTTGGCAAGGTAATTAATGATGTGGCTAACAAAGACATCAAGATTTGTGTGGTTGGTAACCCAGCCAATACCAACGCTTACATCTTAGCCAAAAATGCACCTGATTTGAATCAGCGCAATATTACTGCGCTTACCCGCTTGGATCACAACCGTGCAATATACCAATTAGCTGCACGAGCCGAGGCCCCCATTGCTTCAGTTAAAAAGATGACCATTTGGGGCAACCACTCAACAACACAGGTTCCAGACGTTACTTATACCCTCGTTGATGGCAAAGCAGCTTTAGACTGCGTCGAAAAAGATTGGGCTCAAGGGGACTTCATTCCAACAGTAGCTAAGCGAGGCGCTGCTGTTATCGCTGCTCGCGGAGCTTCTAGTGCCGCCTCTGCTGCAAATGGCATCGTTGACCATATGAACAGCTGGGTACTGGGTACTGAAGAAGGTGACTGGGTCAGCATGGCGGTACCGAGTGACGGAAGCTATGGTATCGAAGAAGGGCTTATCTACTCATACCCTGTCACCTGTGCAAATGGCGACTACACCATTATCACAGATCTGGAAGTAGACGACTTCATTCAGCAAAAAATGAAAGAAAGTGAAGCAGAGCTTCTTTCTGAAAAAGAGACTTGCAGCGATCTTTTCTAAGTTAGCTAAACACATGGTTAACTAAAATTCCGCCAACCAGTCGCTTGCTCGACTGGCTGGCGAGGTTCCAAACAACTTTATTCTTGATTAGACAGCTTACTTGACTGAACAATATACCCGATTAAACAATCGGGCTTTTTCTATTCAAGACCAACTGAGGAACGGCAACGCCAATCGCTAAAGCAGCTATGATAAATGCCGTTTTCAATGCCGTTACTGAAGTATTGACCAGCATTTCCGGAGTACCACCACCCTCACTGACCAATTCAGCCGCACCAATCATTGTTTGATAGGCATAGGTGCCTGGAATCATCGGGATAACAGCAGCAATAGCGAAGATCAATTGCGGAACACGAAATCGCCGCCCCAGGAAATAGCTTGAGAAGCCAATGAGAGTAGCACCGACCAGTGTAGCCAGCTCAAGTGAAAAACCATTATTCACATGTAGCCAAAACCGCAGACCATGCCCTAGGCCTCCAATCAAGCCACAAAATACAACGAAGCGCCAAGGGATATTAAAAAGCATCCCGAAGCCAATAGCAGCGACAGCCGCCAATATAAAGTCTTGCAACAACGCCATTTACCCTCCCAGCCCAGCAAAGGCGAATGAGATCATTAGTCCTACGGCAATAGCTATGGTGATCATGGTTGCCTTCACGCCCTTTGCCAAACCAATGGTCACATGACCTTTGATTAAATCAGTAACTGCATTTATTAGAGGAACTCCTGGTACCAGACACAGAACGGCAGCAGACTGAGCCAACGCCAGATCGAAGTCCAATGGTAGCTTTCTAGCAACAGAAAGAATCACTGAAGCACTAAATGCGGTAATTACAACCACTAAAAGCAAGTTATAGTGCCTTTTTAGAAAGTAATGACGAATAAACATCGCCACGGTGGTGGCCAAAACAGTGAGTAGCGACGTAAAAACATCTGCACCAAACATGCGGCAAAATGCGCCACACGCAGCTCCCACCATAATCGGTTTCACCCACTCCGGGTAACACGATCCCTGTTTGCTGATTTGGATAATTCGATGCTTAGTTTCACTGATGGTTAAGTGCTTTTCATGAACTTCAGTAATCAAGGAGTCGATAGTCAAGATTTTCGCCATATCGACCCCTTTATCGATAACACGTCGACTGCGAGTTCGAAACTCACCATGTGCCGATGCACTAACTATAATACCATTGGATGTCAAGGTTACATCCATCCAGTCAGCTCCGAGTGCCGTCCCCAAACGATGAACAGAGGATTCAACCACTTCACTTTCGGCACTAAACTGCATCAATAACTGCCCCACCCACAAGCTGAGTTCAACTACATTTGCCAGATGGACATTTGGTGTCATTCTAATCCTCTTTACTTGTCTCAATCGAACCGCAAATTGCGCCA
>DFOV01000290.1:0-9689 GCA_002376965.1 Gammaproteobacteria bacterium UBA3532 | reverse complement strand
CCACAATCTGCGTGTATATTATGCCTGTTTTCGTTCAGTAAGACTTAATGATAATCAACGAAATGTAAAGTCACGCCTTTATTGTCGCTGATCAGAGACAGTTTTTTGGACTTATTGAACAATTTTGCTACAATCTCAAGATTGGACAATAATAATTATGTAATCCACCTTTGATAGTAAGGGGCCAGTATATGTACGTTATGGATGGGCCGTTGAAGCTTCGCGTTCGTTCCAAAGAGCTTCCTAGTGCTGAAACTGCCAAGCTGCGTCAACGCACTCTAAAAAGCTGGCTGAAAGACCTACCTATGGCAAGTGTTGGCGAAACCGGCCGACTTGTTTATCAAATGTTACGTAAAATAAACGAAGCCAACCTACCACCGGGGGATCGATACAAGCTGGTATCCATGCTGCGTCCACCTACCGACTATGTATTTGGCGCGTTACATCAGCAATATTTTAGCCGCTCTGAATTTCTTTCAGAAACAGAAAGAAAAGTGGCCAGCTTGGGGCCAATGTTGCAAGACGAGTTGTCCATTGGCTATTTCTCCGTGATCGAAGATATGCTCAGTGGCTCCGGTAGCAGATTTGATAACAAACTCATCCTTTACTCTGCGGCACGGGCCATTGAAGCACTCAGTAAAATTCAAGTAGCACACCTCCAGCTCTACTCTGCTCCTCCCGAACAACTGTGGCGCGAGGTTTGCCAAATATATTTATTTATAGAAAAAAATCAGCTGGCCGATATCAATCTTCGTAAACGCGGGCCAGTTAAAATAACGATTGCCTCTATATTCAAGCGCCTGATCCTAATGGCAATGGCCGATCCTTTCCAGCTACCGTCACAGCATACAGATATTCTGTTCAGGCATGTCAATCAGTGGTCAGACTTATGTGAAATCAAGCCTTTCCATGCTGAACATTCAGGAATTGTGATTAACTTAAATAGTGGAGAAGGGCCTCGTCACCGCGGTGTTACATCAAGTACCCCAACACCAACCTGGCGACTTATTGATGTTGATCCCTTATTAGCAACTTTGCAGAACGATACTAGTATAGAATTAGAGGAGAACCTACCTAATAAGTTGATTCGTCATCTGCTTCGCGTTTGGGGCGCGGTTAGCAAACGCAGTTTTCCCCGTGTTAACTATAGTGCCCAGGTTGAGCTGAGCTTTGGCCTTGGAGCCAGCCATTTCATGCTGGAAACGCAGGAGGAAGAATCGGCAACGCCGTTAAATAAAGCCCCTAAAACAGACATCCTATCGACCTTGTCTTTTGAGGATGATGATCCCCATCTGACCGAAAACCGCCTTTCTCAGCGCAGCCTTGATGCCTGGGACAGAACAAACTATTCCGTTGGCGCTGATCGTTTTCAAAAAGGCAAAACCATTATTGATGA
The DNA here is from genome assembly GCA_002376965.1 of Gammaproteobacteria bacterium UBA3532. Lineage (GTDB taxonomy): Bacteria > Pseudomonadota > Gammaproteobacteria > Enterobacterales > UBA3532 > UBA3532. The sequence goes on along the minus strand of DFOV01000290.1, from coordinate 8,293 downwards.
TATCGGTGGCAAACCCAGATACTCCAAGTACAACGGAAATGTGGTTAATATCAGCCCTGGTGGGTACCGTATTGCTATTGACCGTCCCTTCCCCAAAGGCATGCAAGTTGGAGAAATTGTGAGTTTGAGGGAAAGCGCGGAAGATAACAGCCCCCCATCGTGGAATATCGGAATTATCCGCTGGTTAAAGCAAACAGCGTCGGATCTAAGTATTGGTGTACAATTATTGGCACCAAATGCCTCTCCGATTAAATCCAAAATTATCAGTAAGAAAATCGAAGGTGAATATCTGCGCGGACTACTGTTGCCCGCAATCAGGGGAATCGGCCAAGAAGCAACATTAATTACACCGACCGTGTACAAAACTGATGATAAATTATATATTAAGCTTGAATCGAAACAAATAAGCGTTAGGCTTGTAAAAGAAGTCGCTAGCAATACGACCTACAAACAATTTGAGTTTGAACGTGTAGAGCTTGAAAAAGAAGCCCCTTTGTCTCCCAAAAAAGCCGTCAATCTGCAAAGTAACTCATCAGATGACATTGATAAATTGTGGAGCCTCATATAAGCGCGCTAACTATAAAAAGCTAGAGATGGGGTGCTGGACAAGCACAACCTTGAGAGTATGCCGTGTCAAAAATAAGTAGAGAGCCTATTCATCTGATTATTTATTCTTATTCAGATAATAAAGCTGAGCAGCTCGTAAATATATTCCGTAATGCCGGCTACGCCGTGCGACCTAATTTCGTGAATACGCTGGACGACTTGGAAGAGCATATCGAAAAAGTCGATGCCGATATTATGCTTGCAGATAGCAACACCCCCGACTTTAATGCTCCAGCAACTATCCGCCTGATTAATCAATACAGTCGAGATATACCTGTCATTCTCCTTACTGAGAACTTCAATGCCGAAACAGTAACGGAATTTCTCCAACAAGGTATAACCGATGTTGTCCTTGATGATAAGCAAGACCATATCAAGGTCGTTGTGCAGCGCGAGCTGGCTAACATACGCATGCGGCGTGAGTACAAAAACAGCTTGGCCAAACAAAAAGAACTGGATAAGCGCTGTGAAAGCCTCTTGGCAAGTTCTCGCGATGCCATAGCTTATTTAGTTGATGGCATTCATGTTCATGCCAACCAGTCATACCTTCACTTGTTTGGTTATGAAGATGCTGATGACTTGCTGGCTATTCCTGTACTGGATGTTGTCGCGTCAGATAGCCAAGCTGAATTCAAAGATTATCTTAAGAAATATAAGAATGAGCAGACGGAAGAAGAGTTTCATTTTCGTGCAGTCAAAGATGATGGGGCCGAGTTTGATGCATCAATGAAAATGACGCCGGCAGAATACGACGGTGAAGAATGCACTCAAGTTGTTATACAAATTGGCTCACAAGATCCTGAGCTGGCTAAAAAGCTGGCGCAGTTAAGTACTCAGGACTTGTTAACAGGCTTGTTTAACCGCTCCTATTTCTTGGACGAAGCCGAAAAAGCGGTCGGCCAAGCCCAGAAGAATAAGATATTAAGTGTTGTCATGTACATGGAGCTTGATAACTTTGACAAGCTTCAGGAGTCTTTGGGTATTGCCAATAGTGATTTGTTCCTTACGGATATAGCCAAGTGGATTCAGGAATACGTCGGTGACAACGAATACCACTTGTCGCGCTTTGCTGAAGACACTTTCACGTTATTGTTAAGCAACACAAAAATGGATGATGCCAAAGCCTTTGCTGAAGGTATACGCGAAAAGCTGGCTGATGCTCTTTTCGATAACCATGGCAATACGGTTACCACCACGGCGAGCATCGGCTTAAGCCTGATTGGTGAAAGCTCAAGTAGCGGCCAGCAAGCCGTTGATCAGGCTCATGAGGTCGCTGTCAGTGTTAAACGTAAGGGCGGAAATAAGGTGCATGCCTTTGATCCTAATGCTTTGGTTTCTCGTTCAGCCGCCGCCGACAACGAAGTCATAGAAGCCCTGCAAGAAGCATGGGAGCAAGGCAGACTGCACACCTTCTATCAACCGATAGTCAATCTACATGGCACACCAGCGCTCTACTACGAAGTGCTGATTCGCATGACCAACGCTGCTGGAGATGAGGTCGCAGCTGAAGAATTCTACCCATCAGCTAAAGAGGTAGGTCTTGCTGGCAAGCTGGATCGCTGGGTATTAATTCAGGTAGCCAAGGCGTTGGCTAAAGAGCGTCAGCAAGGGCGAAATATCGTTTTATTTGTTATGCTCTCACCGGACACTATTATCGATGAAACTTTTGGCCCTTGGTATCGCACCCTATTAAAAGAAGCGCGATTACCAGCGGACGCCATTGTGCTCGAGTTCACTGAGCATGACGCAGTCAATCATCTGAAGCGAGCAAAAAATGTCAGCGCGACCTTACATGAATTGCATGGTAAGTGTGCGCTAACCCATTTTGGCACTACCCAAAATTCAGAAAACGTCTTTAAGCACATTGAGCCTGATTATATTAAAATCGATGGCCAGCTCTCAGCGGGGCTGATGTCTTCAACTGAGAATCAGGAAAAATTACAAGCGCTGTCAGAGATCGTGCATGAAGCACAAAAAACATCGATCATGCCATTAGTGGAAGATGCCAGCACAGTAGCCATGCTCTACCAGTATGGTATCCACTATATTCAAGGCTTCTACCTTGCTCCAGCAGGACCAAGACTAGACTATGAGTTTGGCACCGATCATTAGCCTGTTCAAAATAAAAAGAATATTAAGCTTTGCTTGGCCCTAGCCTTAAGCAAAGCAGAACAATAAATTTGTCAGCAGTATGGACATTTCGTTAGCAAAATAAAGGAGTCGGTAATGACAAAGAGGCGATATTCAGACATCGAGCGGCGCTCATTTGTGCGTATTGAAGCGAATAATCCCATCAGCTATCGAACACCTAATCACCATATCAACGAGGGACTAACCGTCAATCTCAGTGGTAGGGGCATTATGTTCTATAGTCAGCAATCTCACCAGCTCGGTGAAAAACTTGATATAACAATAGAGTCCCTCTCCCCTTCTGAGCCACCACTCAATGCTACCATTCTTATCAAGCGCGTGATGCAAGAACGTAGCGACTATAAAGTTGCTGGTGAATTTATTGGCGTGCGATAAATTAGCATTAGGAAAAGAGCAAGGTAGCTAAGCGGTTAACTAGCTACCTTGGGAGGGTTTCTACCTCCACTTTACTTTAACGATCGAAAACCACGGTTTTATTTTCACGAATCAACACGCGATCCTCGACGTGATAACGTAAACCACGCGCCAGCACGTTTTTTTCGACGTCTTTACCTAAACGCACCATGTCTTCTACGGAGTGGCTGTGGTCGACCCTTATTACATCTTGATCGATAATCGGTCCCGCATCCAGCTCTTGAGTGACGTAGTGGCAGGTAGCACCAATCAGTTTTACCCCTCGCGAATAGGCTTGATGATATGGCTTGGCACCAACAAAAGAAGGCAAGAAGCTATGATGAATATTAATCACTTGCCCAAATAAACGTTCGCACATAGCTTCAGGCAAAATCTGCATAAACCTCGCCAATACCATAAGATCCCCATGATGCTCATGGTACAAAGCTTCAATTTTGTCAAAAGCTGCAGCCTTATTTGATTTCATATCGATATCAAAATAGGGGATTCCATGCCACTCAACAAAGCTACGTAGGTCAGGGTGATTGGAAATAACACAGGGAATATCAAATTCAAAATCCTGGTTGCGCCAACGATACAAAATATCACTTAAGCAATGGTCATATTTACTAACCAGTATAACCATACGCTTTTTCTCTGCCGAATCAGCGACTTGCCATGTCATGTCAAACTGCTCGGCAATCGGGGAAAAAGCCTTTTCCAGCTCGCTAACCGAAGCATAAGGTAATGTATCTGCATCTACCTCAACTCGCATAAAGAAGTCGCCACACACCAAGTCAGAATGCTGACTCGACTCGGTGATGGAGCCACCATGCTGTGCTAAGAATTGACTAACAGCTGCAACAACACCAGGCTTGTCTGGACAATATAGCTTAATGGTGTAATGCCGGTTCATTTAACATCCCTCCACTGGAATCAACCCCATAATATACAATAATCCATCCAACCCCATATGTTTAATTGCGGCGGGTGCTTTTTGTTGAACGACCGGCTTGGCTTTATAAGCCACTCCAAAACCTGATGCTTCAATCATCAACAAGTCATTTGCTCCATCTCCCACAGCCATAGTTTGTTCGGGCTGAATATGGAGATCTTCTGTCAGTTTGCCAAGTAAGCGGCGCTTCTCTGTGGCATCGACAATGGTTCCCTCTACCTCCCCCGTTAGCTGCTGATCAACAATGGCAAGGTAGTTGGAATGAATATAGTCTATACCCAGCTTCTGCTGTAACCGGCTGGCGAAATAGGCGAAACCACCACTTAAAATTGCCGTCTTACACCCATTGTGCTTCAGCGTGGTAATTAACCGCTCTGCTCCAGGCGATAATGGAAGCCGCTCAGCGACTTCGTCAATGGCAGATTCAGAGAGCCCTTTTAGTAGGCCAACACGTTTACGCAGACTTTGTGAGAAATCGAGTTTCCCCTGCATTGCCTGTTCAGTGATTTCAACAACCTGATCACCAACACCTGCAATTTTAGCTAGCTCATCAATAACTTCGATTTGGATCAGGGTCGAATCCATATCCATGACCAACAACTTGATATCTTGGTGCGGAGCGGTATTTGGCTGAACCACCACATCCACACCTAGCTCGTCTGCAAGAGAAAGAATATCATGGCGTAATCCACACGCGTCCTGCTCTAGATAGATATTTACCGCTTCAATGTTTTCAGCCTTTGCGGTCATCCAGTCAATCTTTACACTTAATAGTTGACGCTCAGCTAGCCACTGGCAGACGGCAACAATTGGAGCCAGCGACAGCTCGGGATGCATCACGGTTACAACACTACTTGCTGCTTTTGCTGGTCGCGTTGTAGACTCGGACTGAAGCACAGCAGCAAAAGAACAAGATAAATTGCCATCACCTTCACAAAACCAGGTCATGCGAGACTGTTCTGCATTTATGCCCGTCAAAGTGATGTTATTTGATAAGCACTCGTCAACCCATTGAATCAAGGCGGGCCGGGTCAGATCAGACCACTCAAAAGTTACTGCTGTGTATTGATGCATATTTTTAACCTATACCATTACCTATCTGATCAGAAAACGCTAAACTATAGCCACTGTATTTTTCACTAAGGAAGATGACTATTTACCATCGAACCGTGGGGCGTCCGGGAAGGGCGACGATTATAACAACCTTTGGCGTATTTATCGCGTTTACCTTGGTGACCGTTTGTTTATTTTGGTGGCTTATTCACCAAAATCTTATGGCAGCCCAGCTCAACCACCTGCACCAGCTCGGCGACAAATTAACACGGTCAACGGCCTACCAAGCAATTCATCTTTTGGAGCAAGAAGACAAAAATGCTTTACAGCGATTGGTTGATGGCTTAACCCATACAGATGGCATCATCTCTGCCGACATATACCGCCACGATGGCGATCTTGTTGTTCATGCGGGCACTGAACGCCCGCTTAACAGGCTGTTAACAGCTTCACGTCCTGGCGAGCGTTACTTTGCTTTTGTTGAGGAAATCGTGATTAACGGTACACCTTCCGGCTTTGTCCGTACTATCATCGACAGGAACATGGCCGAGTCGGTCGACGATCAAAACCGCCGCCTGTCACTATTTTTGGCTTTTATGATGACAGTCATAGCCAGCGCCATTTTCTTTTATCTTGGACACTATACCGCATTATTTAAAACCAATTCTTTACCCAAAACAAAGAAGCCGGAAAGCCTGTTGCGAGAACGTCAACACCATTTAAGACCGTTTATGACTTCACCAGCGGTAACCCAACCCAGGCTCATTGTCGGGTCGACTGAATACAATATTCGGCGGATATTGCCATTGATTGCCAACACCTTGATTGATGGACGCAATATTAGTGCATTAAGCCCACAAGAGCTCAATATCGTTTTGACAGATAAGAAAGATATTCGTCAGCTGGCGATGCTGGGTGCTACGATTCATCAACTCTGCTTTGAGCATCATGTTCATAACTTTTTTGTCTATATCACCCAAGCAAAAGCGCCAACATTGAAACTACCGCTAACGGGAATATTCGTAACGGATGAAACATTGATCCACGACTGCGATCCCTATGGAAAATGGCACTATGTGCGCTCAGAAGGCTACTGGCTTTTGGAGTATTTTGATCCGGCAATAGAAAGGCTTACCGAAAGACGCGTCGGCGGCTTGCACCACCGCCAACGATAGATAGAGGGCGTTATTCTAAATCAATCTATTCAGGCTGAAGTGTGTAGCCCAATGCATTAATACGCTGGAAACCGCGGGGCAACTTACTACCCCGACGCCCCCGCTCGCCCATGTAGTGCTCCAAGTCAGAAGGTTTAATGGTCAGGGTGCGCTTACCGGCAGTAAGCACCAGCTTGGCATCTTTAGGCATTGCCTGAATAAAGAGAACATATTCTTCTCGCTTCATCACGCGATCGCTTGGAATACTAATGATCTTATTGCCCTTGCCTTTGTTCAATACCGGTAGATCGGCCAACGGAAAGGCTAACATGCGCCCTTCGGTAGTTACCGCAATACAAAGCATGTTGCTGACAGAAGTGACCGGTGACGGAGGCAGTAGCTTGGCGCCTTTGGGTAAACTGACAAAGGCTTTGCCGTTTTTCGCTTTAGTCAACAGCGCTTCAAACGGACCAACAAATCCATAGCCTGCATCAGAGGCAAATAAATACTGCTGCTGATTTTCCCCCATTAACAAGCACTCGAACGATGCGCCTGCCACAGGGTTAAACCGGCCGGTCAAGGGTTCACCTTGGCCGCGTGCCGATGGCAATGTATGAGCCAACAACGCATAGCTGCGTCCCGTTGAATCAATTACTGCGACCTGCTGATTACTCTTGCCTTGGGCTGCACACAAGAAGCGATCGCCCGACTTGTAGCTTAGTCCCTCCGCATCCACATCATGTCCTTTAGCACAGCGAATCCAGCCTTTTTCAGACAGTACCACAGTCACCGGTTCTGACTGCATCAAATCAGCTTCGCTCAGCGCCCTCGCCTCTTCCCGCTCAACAATAGGCGAACGGCGTTCATCACCATATTTTTCAACGTCTTCTTTAATCTCATCGCCAACCAACTTCTTCAATTTGCCCTCGGACGATAGAATGCTTTCGATACGATCACGTTCTGCTTGAAGTTCTTTCTGCTCGGCTCGAATTTTAATTTCTTCGAGCTTCGCCAGTTGACGCAGCTTGATTTCAAGAATGGCCTCAGCCTGACGCTCAGATAGGCCAAAGCGCTCCATCAACGCTGGCTTAGGCTCATCTTCCTGGCGAATGATGGCAATAACTTCATCAATGTTAAGAAAAGCTATCAGTAAACCATCCAGAATGTGCAGTCTGTCGAGGATCTTATCCAGTCGATACTGCAATCGCCGCCGCACTATTTCAATTCGATGGCTTATCCATTCGCTTAAAATACGTGCTAAACCTTTCACCTGGGGACGGCCATCGGTGCCAATCATATTGAGATTGACCCGATAGGTTTTCTCAAGATCGGTCGTAGCAAACAAGTGGGCCATCAGCCCGTCACAATCAACGCGATTGGAACGCGGCACAACCACCAAACGAATGGGGTGCTCATGGTCAGACTCATCCCGCAAATCCGTCACCATCGGCAACTTCTTGGCCTGCATTTGCGCCGCAATCTGCTCCAACACCTTGGCACCTGAAACCTGATGAGGCAGCGCATGAATAACTACTTCCCCCTGCTCCATCTCATATGACGCGCGCATCCTGATACTCCCGCGCCCCGACTCGTATATTTTCTCGATTTCCTGCTTCGGCGTAACGATTTCGGCGTCGGTAGGATAGTCAGGCCCTTGAACGAACTCCATTACGTCACTGAGCGTTGCTTTGGGGTTCTTCAACAAATGAATACACGCAGCACCCACTTCACGGATATTGTGTGGTGGAATATCGGTTGCCATACCCACAGCAATACCGGTCGTTCCATTGAGTACAATATTAGGCAAGCGTGCTGGCAGGAGCTTCGGCTCTTTCATGGTTCCATCAAAGTTTGGAACCCAGTCCACCGTCCCCATTCCCATTTCTTTTAGCAGAACCTGCGCATAGGGCGACAACCGCGCTTCGGTATAGCGCATGGCGGCAAACGACTTCGGGTCGTCTGGCGAACCCCAGTTACCCTG